>CAXZAJ010000103.1:0-12016 GCA_964293355.1 uncultured bacterium | reverse complement strand
TTCCTCTGCATCAATACGTTGACGTTGTAGGAGAGATACGCTTCGAGACCGTCGGTTCCATTGATTTTGAGGCCATCCGTCTTCTCAAGGTAAACCCGCGGAAGCAGTATGATGCCGTCTGTATCGTCGCAAGTTCTCTCGACTCCGGAACCATAGCGCAGGAATTATCCGTGCGGGGGCTCTCAGCTCCCCTGTACGTATCGGGATGGGCCGGAAATGACGATCTCATCGTATACGGTGGAAGCGCTGTCGACGGCGCTGTTTTTGTACACCAGACCGATCCGGCGAATCCCGGGATTGCAGCCATGGCGCAACGTTACCGTGAGGCTTTTAAAGTTGAACCCGGCTTCAGCGCCATACAGACCTGGGATGCGATGCTTCTTGCCTACGCTGCCATCGAAAAGGGCAAGGGCGAACCCGGGGCAATCGGTGGTGCGCTGCGCTCCATACGCAGCTTTGAGGGGCTCTCCGGACCTATCGAACTCGACGAGTACGGCGATGCACGGCGCGCGCTATACCTGAAACGCGTCTCAGGTAACCGCATCGTAACTGAAGGCAAGGTCGAATAAATTTGCGCAGTGCAAGGCTGAACAGCATCCGGTTGCGATCCAGATTCCGTGTCTCAGCCTGGCTTGCTCTGGGGCTGGGCCTGATCCTTACCTCAAGCTTGCTGACGGGGCTCTGGATGCTCTCGAACATCACAGCCACTATGCGTGAAGACGTGACGGGCAGGATGCGGCTGGTCGCCACGACGCTCGCGCACGACATAAACACGTTGCTCAACGGCTACAAGTTGTCTCTGGGGCTGCTGAACGACTGGAATTTCAGGAACCAGGCAGGAGTCGATTCCATTGCTCATCTGTACCCGGCCTTCAGTGCCGTCATGACCGTCGACAGTTCCGGGCGGGTATCGTGGTCTTCGGGCGGAACATCAGAACGTGGCCACGATCTTTCCAGGCGCGACTTCTATCTTGAGATAACCAGGACGAGGTTGCCGTATCTTACGTCGACCTTCATCACTGAAGGGGATTATACGCCAACCGTCGTTCTGGCTGTTCCCTATGCAGGCGGGTCTACCATTGGCTATCTGCGGCTCGCTGCGTTGAGCGAATACCTGTCATCGCTCCCAGTGCAGGGCAGCGGGAAGATAACCCTGGTCGATCGTAACGGCTACTATGTAGCCGCGGCGGATCAGCGGCTCATACTCGAGCGCAAAAACCTTGCGCTTGAAGACTGGTTCAAGGCCGAGCACCTTGAGATGGTTGGCAATTCATTTACAGAAAATGATTCCGGGGGTACAGACTTCGTCTCCTGGGCTCCGGTAGGCCAGAATTCCGGCTGGACCGTCGTGGTAACAGAACCCTCTGGACAGGCATTCAAGATGGTCGCCGAAGTGCGGTTTGCAACGAGCCTCATGCTGCTCATCAGCTGGTCTCTCTCCATGGTGCTCATTGTCATGATGCTTTATTTCTTCGATGCTGACATTCGTTCACTCCGGCTGTACACTTCGGCCATCGCGTCTGGAACCTACGACGCTGACTTCAAATATGTTGGATTCAAGGATCTACTCCCGCTCGCCCGCGCCTATGAGCAGGCTGTTTCGGCCGTCAGGGACCGGGAAGCGCGCATGACAGCCAGCCTCACCGAGAAGGAGATCCTGCTCAAGGAAATCCATCATCGCGTAAAGAACAATCTGCAGTTGGTCGTGAGCCTCTTGACCCTCAAATCCAGCAGCATGGGTGAGCGCGATGATGCTTTTGCGGATTCAATAGACCGCATCCGGGTGATGGCTACGATCCATGAACTGCTCTACGAGTCAGCTGACTTTGCTCATATCGACCTGAGTGAATATGTCACTACCATCGTGGAATGGATCTTGTCGTCGTATGCGTACGGCCCGGATGCGCCGAGGCTCAGACTGAATCTGGCCAGCCTTGAACTCGATATTGACGCGGCCGTGCCCTGTGGCCTGATCATCAACGAACTGTTCACCAATTCCATAAAGTATGCCTTTGGGCCGGGAGCGGTCGATCCCACCATATTTGTCTCAACCTCTGTTTCTGCCGATGGTATGGTCCGGTTGGAGGTGTCCGACAATGGCCGAGGGATTCCGGAGTCGGTCGATCCCCAGCGGGTACAGACACTGGGAATACAATTGATAGTCTCGCTTACTTCACAGCTTCATGGAACCTGGAGCCTCTCCAGAAGCGGTGGCTCGACGTGGACCATAGTTTTTCCGCAACGCTACGCCTCGCCGGCTACCAGGCTTCAGGCTTGACGAACCGGCGTCCCGGCGGCATATTCAAACGTACAAGCTTTGATGGAGAAGAGTAGCTGGATCATTGCGTCCAGAGAGAGGGCCGCCCGTGGCTGAAAGGCACCCGATGCAATACCGGTGAAAACCACTCCGGAGCCGTTTTCGTGAAAGCCGCGTATCGCGGCCAGTAAAGGAAACCGGGTGCGCCCGTTACAGCATTATGAGAGCGGGGAAACCCGAAGTAAGGTGGTACCGCGGATTCCGCGAGCCCGCAGCAACGTTGTCGCTGGCGGGCGGCCCTCTACGGGGGCCTTGTGGGGTTCGTCCTTACGCTAGAGGACGTCGGGAGTGCTTTTCCGGCTGGTCTGCGTGTGGACGCGTCCCGCTGGAGGCTTGACCCGTCATGAGGAGTACCCAGTGAGCCATCCCGTCCAGACCATCCGCCATTCGCTGTCACACGTAATGGCCGAGGCCGTCGTCAAGCTGTATCCAGGCACCAAAGTTGCCATCGGCCCAGCAATCGACGATGGATTCTACTACGACTTCCAGTTTCCGGCTCCGATCCAGCCCGACGACCTGCCAGCCATCGAGAAGGAAATGCGGCGCATCATCTCCGCCAACGTGCCGTTCAAGCGCGTCGAGGTGAGCAAGGCCGAGGCTCTGGCGATGTTCGCCGAAGAACCGTTCAAGCTCGAGCTGATAGACGGCCTTGAAGACGGCACCATATCGATCTACGAGCAGGGCGGTTTCAAGGACCTCTGCCGCGGACCCCACGTCGATACCACCCGCGACCTCCGCCCCGATTGCTTCAAGCTCCGTTCCATAGCCGGCGCATACTGGCGCGGCGACGAGAAGCGGCCGATGCTCACCCGCATCTACGCCTATGCCTTCGTCAGCAAGGCCGAACTCGAGGCTCATCTCAAGATGCTTGAAGAAGCTGAAAAGCGCGACAACCGCAAGCTCGGCAAGGAGCTTGGGCTCTACAGCACCCACGAGGAAGCGGGTCCCGGCCTGGTGTACTGGCACCCCAAGGGCGGCCGGTTCCGCGTCGAACTGGAAAACTGGTGGCGCAACGAGCACTACAAGAACGGCTACGAGATACTCTACACCCCCCATGTCGGCAAGAGCTGGCTCTGGGAGACCTCGGGGCACCTGGGATTCTACAAAGAGGGCATGTATTCGCCGATGGAAATCGACGAGGACAAGTACTACATCAAGCCGATGAACTGCCCCTTCCACATCATGATCTACAAGAACGACGTGCACTCGTACCGCGAGCTGCCTCTGCGCTGGGCCGAGCTTGGAACCGTGTACCGCTACGAGCGTGCGGGAGCCCTCCATGGCCTGATGCGCGTGCGTGGGTTTACCCAGGACGACGCCCACATCATCTGCACCCCCGAGCAGATTGAAGATGAAATAGCGGAAGTGCTGCGCTTCAGCCTCTTCATGCACAAGACCCTTGGTTTCAAGGAAATCAAGGCTTATCTGGCCACCAGGCCGGCCGGCGATGGCGCCGTCGGGGCTCCCGAGATGTGGGAAACCGCGCTGGAGAGCCTGCGCAAGGCGGTGGGCAAGGAAGGCCTTAGCTACGAGATGGACGAGGGCGGCGGCGCATTCTACGGCCCCAAGATCGACCTCAAGGTCAAGGATGCCATAGGCCGCGAGTGGCAGTTGACCACCATACAGTTTGACTTCAACCTGCCTGAACGCTTTGACATGACCTACATCGATGCCGACGGGCAGAAGAAGCGGCCGTACATGGTGCACCGCGCCCTCCTCGGGTCGATAGAACGCTTCTTCGGTGTCTACCTTGAGCACACCGCCGGAGCCTTTCCGATCTGGCTGGCACCCGAGCAGGCCGTCGTCATTCCCGTGGGCAATGATTTTGCCGAGTACGCGGCCAGCGTTGCCGCGGAACTCAAGAAGGCCGGGCTCCGGGCCAAGGCCATGCTTTCGGACGAGCGCATGAACGCCAAGATCCGCGATGCCCAGGGGCAGAAAACCCCGTACATGCTCGTGGTCGGCGCCAAGGAGCGCGACGAAGGCACCGTAGCTGTACGCGTCCGTGACGGCCGCCAGCTGCCTGCGATGAAAGTCTCCGAGTTCGTGGATATGGTCGGCGGCCTCGTTGCCGCCCGGTCATTGGACCTCTAGGTTAGCGTTACGGATTCAGAGTGGAAGAAACACCAAAAAAGCCGATGACGAGGGTTTTTCTCGTCATCGGCTTGTCGATGCTGTCATGCCTCTTCCTCGTGCTGGTGCGGTACGGGCTGACGGGACGTTTCTCTCAGGGCTACCTGCTCTGGAACCTGCTGCTCGCCGCGATACCGGTCATCGTGGCACGGTACGGAGCCCTGTTCTCCACCGGTGGACCGATAGAACGGATTTCACGGACCGTAGGCATTATCTCATTCCTTGTCTGGCTTGTTTTTTATCCCAACGCGCCGTACCTGTTTACTGACTTCATACATGTAATCCGGCGGTCTGGACTGGGTACCGTCGCGATGCCCTGGCTTTCACCCGCAGACCTTCAGTGGTATGACATCGTCATGAACGCGGCCTTCGCCTTCGTCGGGCATTACATCGGCCTGGTTTCAATGTACCTGATGCACGGCACCATGCGCATGCTGTTCGGCCGCGTGGCAGGCTGGGCTTTCCTCGCTCCGGCGATCCTGCTCTCCGGTTTCGGCATCCACCTCGGCCGCTTCTCGCGGTTCGACAGCTGGGACCTCGTGATCCATCCCATATCGACCCTCCAGGTCATAACCCAGTCGCTCGCCGATCCCGCCGCTGTTCTCTTCTCCCTTGCCTTTGCTTTCTTCATAGCCCTGACGTACATCATCTTCTACATCGTCAAGCGCGATCCGGTGGGCTACCTGGATTCCTGACTCTGCAGGCTGCGACCAAGACGGGGAATTTGAACCACAGAGGCACAGAGACACAGAGAGGATATGGGAAAGAAGAGCAAGACAGGAAATTTGGGCAAAGAGCCACAGAGAAGATGAGGTAGGAAAAGCTTTGGGTTAAGAGAAGATAGGGAAATTTGGCAAAGAGACACAGAGAGGAAATTGGAAAAACGGGAAATTTTAGCACAGAGACACAGAGAAGACGAGGGGGAAAAAAAGAGCAAGAAGAAAAAAGTATAACTCTTATTCTTCCTTGGTCCCTCTTATCCCCCCTCATCTTCTCTGTGGCTCTGTGCAAAATTCCTATTCTTGATTAATCCTCTTCTCAGTGTCTCCTATGTATTTTGTCAAGCCGCTGGTTCCATGATTTTTCTTTTTTTCTCCTTCAGGCCTAGCCTTCGCCGTTTGAGATCAAGGTTTGCTTCCGAAGTTTGGTTGTACAGTTCGTTGCGGACAGTTACGATTCACATGACCTCCAACATTCTACGAGCAATTGCAACGATAGCACGACCTTTCCCACGCCGGGGGTAGAGTTCCAGGTACTTCGCCTGAAAGCTGTTCGGAGTCTTGGAATGCACGGCAGCCCAGGCTGATTGTACAATTATCGAGCGTATTGCCGTGCAACCGCGTTTGGTGATGTTCCCTAGCCGAACCGTTTCTCCCGAGTTGTCTACACGGGGCGTCATCCCTACAAAATGGCTCACTTGCCGTCCGCGGGAGAATCGGTGTCCGTCTCCCACATGGGCCAGGAAGGCCATCGCGGTTGCTGGCCCGACTCCCGGTACCGACAGCAGGTTGGTAGCCAAGGGTTCAGTCTTCAGATCAGCCACTATTTCACACTCGACCTGGTCGATGTGCTTCTCGATCAAGGCAAGCTCTTCTTCGATACGAATTGCCTCCAATAGCGTATAGCCCTCAAGGAGCTTCCTGTTTTCCATCCGGGCTTCTGTCGTCTTCAGGTCCTTCTTCTCAAGGTCAGTAATTCCAACTCGCACGTACAGGCTGTGCAAGCGATTGACGAGGCGGTTCCGTGCCCGCTTCTTGAAGCTGAGCTCGCTGACCTCTGCCCGCCGGTGCAGTTCCTGTTCAGTCGGGAGGGTGACGGCCGGCAGTTCCTGCGGCGGTAACCTTTTCAGGAGCCAGGACAGCTTGGCCGCGTCTTCAAGGTCCGTCTTCTTCGTTGACTTGTAGATGACCGCCAGCTGGCCTGCATTCAGGACGTATACTTCGCAGCCGACCCGGTTGATGAGTTTCTTGGCCAGATGGAATGCATAGGCACAGCATTCCACGGCGACCCGATCAGTGGGTCGGAGCTGGGTAATCAGTTTGTCGACGCCTGCAATGGTGGTCTTTCCCGAAAAATGCTCGGCTTTCCGGTCGTCCGGATAGCTGACGTTCACTTCGAAAGAACGCTTGGCAAGGTCGATCCCCACGTACCGGATGTTTGTCTCTTCCATTTTCCCCTCCCATGGAATAAAATGGAACCAGCGAGTCTTGAAGCTGGGCGCTTCTGTACAACGGACTCCTATTCGTGGTCGGGCCGGCTAAGCGGCCCGCCACACTTTGTTGTTCGATGGCCGGCTTTGAATAATCTCTGTGCCGGGGTCTAAGCCCCACGCCACAAACCGCTCTGCCACCGGCTCCCTGATCCCGTCGGACCAAGGATACTCCATCACACCCAGTCACGCAAAAAACATAACATCTCTGTGGTTTGTATCTTTATAAAAAGGCCGTCCGGGTTACCCTGGGCGGCTCGTCATCCATGACGTACCGGTCGCTGTAATGCGACCGGCCGTATATGAGGCGCACATCCTTGTGCGCCAGTTTTCAGATTAAATTTCCTTGTACCTTCGGCAAGCCTGGAAATGGCCGTTGCCGACGTCAATCAGTTCGGGCTCGGCTTCAGCTGAGCATTCAGGCTTGGCGTAGGGGCAACGGGTATGGAAGCGGCATCCCGGGGGTATATTGGCAGGGGAGGGGATCTCGCCGGAGATCGGCAGTTCCTTGATGATGTCCACCTTGCCGGTTACCGGTTCCGGTACCGCATCTATGAGCGCCTTGGTATACGGGTGCAGCGGATTGTCTATCACGTCGTCGGCGTTGCCCATCTCGACGATGCGTCCCAGGTACATCACGGCGATGCGGTCGGTAAAGTAGCGCGCCGTCGAGAGGTCGTGCGTGATGTACAGGTAGGTCAGTCCGAGGTCGCGCTGGACGTCTTTCATCATGTGCAGAATTTCCGCGCGCGTCGACAGGTCGATCATCGATACCGGTTCGTCCGCCACGAGCATCATGGGGTTGAGGATCAGGGTACGGGCCGTCGCGATGCGCTGGCGTTGACCGCCCGAGAGCATGTGCGGAAAACGCCCCATGTATTCTTCGGGAGGATTCAGCTTAACCTCGGTGAGCGCCTTGATGATCATCCTCTCGTGCTCGACATGGTCGCCGGGGAGCTTGTGGATGATCAACGGCTCCTCGAGTACGTCCTTGATCTTGAACCGCGGGTTGAGCGACGCGTACGGGTCCTGGAATATCATCTGGACCTGGCGCCTGTACGCCTGGGTCCGCTCCTTGTCGGTAACCGTGACGTCCTCGCCGTTGAAGACGATTGAACCGCTCGTGGGATCGGAGAGCTTCATCACCAGCTTGCCGGTCGGCGTATTACCCGAACCTGACTCGCCGATGAGGCCGAAGATTTCTCCACGGCGGATGGCAAAACTGATGCCATCCACGGCCTTTACCACCTTGCGGTTTTTGCCCGTCAGGGTCTGCGCGAGGCTCTGGTGCGGCGCAAAATGCTTCTTGAGATCCTTGATCTCAAGAATGATGTCCTTTTCGTTGATGCTCATTTGCCGCACCTCCAGCAGGCGACCATGTGTCCGGGCTCCATCTCCAGGAGCGGCGGCTCTTCCTGGCTGCACTTGTCAATGACCTTGTGGCAGCGAGGGTGGAAGCGGCAGCCCTTGGGCGGATCGATGAGGTCCGGCGGGGTTCCGGGGATGTACGACAGGCTCTCGACTTTCTTGCGCAGGAGCGGCGTGGCTTGCAGGAGTTTTTCCGTATACGGATGCATGGGACCCTGCTTGCCGTAGATTTGCTGGTTCGTTCCCAGTTCCGCTATCTTGCCGGCATACATCACGCAGATGCGGTCGGAAATCTCCGCCTCCAGCGACAGGTCGTGGGTAATGAATATGAACGACAGGTCAAAGGTCTTCTTGAGCTTCTTGAGCAGGTTGATGATCTGGGCCTGCACGATGACGTCGAGCGCGGTGGTCGGCTCGTCCAGTATCACCAGCTTGGGCTTGAGGAACAGCGCCGTCGCGATGACGATGCGCTGCTTCATGCCGCCCGACATTTCGTGCGGGTAGCGTCCCATTACCTCAGGGGGCAGGCCGACCAGGCCGAGATACTCCTTGATGAGTTCCTCAGCCTGCTTCTTGTCCATGTCGCGGTGCTCGCGCAGGGTTTCCATCATCTGCTTGCCGATGGTATAGACCGGCGTCAGGCAGTTCATGGCACCCTGGAATACCATCGACACCTGTTCCCAGCGAACTGACTTGCGGACTTCCTTCTCGGAGAGCGTCATGATGTCACGGCCGGCGAGGATGATTTTCGACCCGGCCTCGATGCGTCCGGGGGGCGACGGCATCTTGAGGAGCGCTACGCCGGTGGTGGTTTTTCCGCAGCCGGATTCTCCCACGAGGCCGAGCGTCTCGCCCTTGTACAGGTCGAAGCTGACGTCATCGAGGGCGCGTACCGCTCCCTTTGATGTGTGGTAATACAGTTTCAGGTTCTTGACTTCAAGGATTTTATCCATGGTTTACCTCGTACGAAGCTTCGGGTGCAGGATTTTATCCATGGCGAAACCCAGGAAGGCGAACGTCATACCCATCAGCGCGATGAAGAGTCCCGGCGGCACGATCCACCACCAGAGTCCGTTCAACGTTGCGCCGGAGAGCTGGGCGTCGTGGAGTATCTGACCCCAGGAGATGATGCTCGGATCGCCCAGTCCCAGAAGGGACAGCGACGACTCGGCGACGATGGCGCCAGGAACCGACAGCGCCATGTTGGCGAACGAGTACGGCAGGAGGAGCGGTGCCATGTGCTTGAAGATGATGCGCCACTTGCCTGACCCGAGGGCTTTTGCCGCCTCGATGTACGTCTCTTCCTTTATCTGCAGCGCCATAGAGCGTACCGTCTTGACCGGTCCTACCCAGTAGAACACTATCATCGAACCGATGATTATCCAGATGCTCGGCTTGAAGATGGCCGAGAGCACTATCAGGATGGGCAGCATGGGCATCGATACAAAGACTTCGAAGATGAACGACATGATGGTGTCGGTTACGCCGCCGAAGTACGCGCAGATTATGCCGTACAGTACGCCGATCAGCACCGAGACGATACTCGTGATGATGCCGATGAACAGCGCCCACTTGAGCCCTGCGATGATGCCGGAGTAGATATCCCGTTTGGATGTATCGGTACCAAGCACACCGGAGACGCGCCCCGTTACGACGAGGTTCATGTCTTCAATCGAGTTGGAACCATCCTCGAACAATGAAGCGGGAATCTTTACCTTGTACAGGTAGTCACCTTTTAGGGCTTCGCGGGCCGCGAGCATATCGCTGCCCGTCTTGGCAAAGATGATGTTCGTGGGTTTTACCGTAGAAGAGTCAGAGTTGGCTATGGCTTCTTCGCTCGCATGGTTCCTGATGAACTCATACACCGCGGAACTGGCGTCCGTATCTATGGAGAATCGGATCGGGTCACCGTTGAGGCCATCCTGGTACAGTTGTCCGAGGAATACGGATTCACCGTCAGGGCGCTCCACCGATATGTTCAGGAAGAGCATGCCGGTGCCTTTGGCCTTGAATATGATATCCAGCGGCGACTTGTCGAATTTGTAGCTGTACTTGAAAGAATAGACGCGGACAGGTCCGAACTCCGCGTCATCCTCTTCCGTCATGACGGGATTATCAAGGCGTTTCGTCGTCGCGGACTTCTGGCTGGAAAAGAGGTTCGTCCAGGCGGGCGGCGCCGCGGGAGGGTTATCTTCCCAATAGGTGATGTTGCGCCAGTTGCCGTTGACGTCCTTGTACGGGAGGAACACCGGTTCCAGCAGTACGACGACGATGGCCAGCGCGAGGATGCCGAGGCCGATGAGGCCAGACGTTTCCTTGCGGAAATCTGCCCAGAATTCGCTGAGGCGATAGGTAAAGTCTTTCATGCTCATGCCTTGCCTCCAACCTTGATGCGCGGATCCAGGAACCCGTAGATGAGGTCCAGGAAGACGAGGCCGGCCTGGTAGATGCCGGTCGTGATGGCGAGGTCGCCCATCAGCACCGGAATGTCATTCTGCTGGACCGCGACCCAGTAGAGGTTGCCGAGTCCGGGCCAGGAGAAGATGCCTTCGAAGATGATTGCTCCGGAGAGCGAAGAGAGCAGGGACAGCAGAGCCATGGTCACCAAGGGGGGAGCCGCGGTCCTGAGCGTGTGGCCGAACAGTACCTTGCGTTCCGGTACGCCGCGGGCGCGTGCGCTCATGATGTAGTCTTCCTGCAGGATACCCAGGACGATGTTGCGGACGACAAAGGCGAGGCTCCAGAATCCGAGTATGACGAGGGTCATGATCGGCAGGGCCATATGCCAGATGCGGTCCAGTACAAACATGAAGCCTTCAGGGGTAGGAACTGAATTGACGCCGCCTGACGGGAACCATCTGAGGGCGTAGACGAAGAAGTGGATGAGCATCATGCCCAGCCACCACGACGGCATGCCGTAGAAAATCATCGTCACGAAGCTCGTGCTCTTGTCAAGCTTTCCACCCGGTTTCTGGGCCTTCTTGAGGCCCAGGGATATTCCGAGCAGCAATTCGAATACGATCGCTACGCTGAACAGGATCATCGTCCGGGGCAAGGCCTCGAGCAGGATGGACAGCACGTCCTGTTCGCCCTTTGACGACTTGATGATCGTCGACTTGCCGAAGTTGAACGTGATGGTGTTGACGGCGCGGAATATCACGCGTTCCGCGAGCGGCCTGTCGAGCTTGTACAGCTTTGTCAGCTGGTCCTTGCGACTGGTCCGCCAGCCGGCAATCTGTTCCGGCTTCATGTTGCGTAGCTTCGCAGACTCCATCTTGACCTGTTCGTCTATCTGCGATCTCTGCGTCTGTTCGTTCACCTGGTTGAAGAGCAGGGAGAAGAAGACCATCAGGAGCGCGAACATGAACACGCCGCGGAGAATGCGCTTGAGCGCATACCACTTATACATAGTACCACCTACATTGAACGATTGGGCCAAAACTTGTTTTGATTATTGAAAGAGCGTTTTGCTTTTTCAAGAAACAGCGGTAGCCGAAAGCGGCGCCCCGAAGGGCGCCGCTGTCTCTCAGGAGCGGATTAGAAGAGTACGAGGCTGGTCGGTACTACCGACGGAGCTTCAGTGGTGAGTGAGGAGATGACTACCACGGTGTAGGACTGGCCTGCCTTGAGGGCAGACAGTTCCTTGGCCGGGATGGTCGCGGTGAAGAGGCCGGGCTTCGAGTACTTCGCGGCGAATACCTTCTCGGATCCGTCGAGGAGCTGGAGCCTGATTTCCACCTTGGCCTTGTTGGAGAGCGGCGTGGTGGCGGTGTCAGGATAGACGAAGCTGGAAGCGCTTATCTCGAAGGTGGCGTCCTTGGTCCTCGACGGGGTGGTCGGAGCCTTGACGTTGTCTATCTTCGTGATGGTCTGGCGGAAGAACTTGGGCCAGTAGTCGCTCTTGTACGGATAGTCGCGGAATGCATCGAGGGTTTCCGAGTTGGTGTTGGTGTCAACCTTGGCAATCACGAACGGACCGTTGGACACGT
>CAXZAJ010000102.1:0-12055 GCA_964293355.1 uncultured bacterium | reverse complement strand
CACCACAGGACACCGCGCCCCCCCGGAACCAGGCCGAGGTAATCTATGATGCCGAACAAGCCTGCGCTCCAGGTCACCGGGGTGATGCTCGACTCGACGATCGCTGCCACGACGAGAAAGGGCAGTCCAATGAACATCGAGAGTGCCGTAGCCGATACGGTGGAACGGTGACTGACGACCTTTTTGACGGCTATCGAGTAGAGCGCCCAGAACGTCGCGGCCAGGACGATGAGCAGGTCCCCAGGATTGAAGAGCGGTGCGCCTGCAGTAGCGGATGCTCCACCGGATACGAGCGCCCCGACGCCGGCAAGGGCAAGAACCGCACCAAGGACCTGCCTGCCTGAAAAGGGCTCCTTGATGAGCCAGGCCGCGAACCCGGCGGTCAGCAGCGGCCCGAGGGCATTGATGAAGGTACCGTTGTCTGCCGTCGTGTTACGGAGTCCCAGGTACAGGGTTGGAGCGAATAGCACGACACCCGCCAGGGCCATGGCCGAGAGTAGCTTGAGGTCTGACCCCGCCCGCCGTTCCGCCTCGGGGCGCTTCCTGAGTATCAGGGCAAACACCATGCCGGCGACGACGGAGCGGGCGGCTGTCAGCGTGAGCGGTCCTATCTGGCCGCGCAGGTAGCGCCCCAGGATGATGTTCGTGGCCCAGGCACAGGTGGCCACGTTGACGAGGGCGATGCCCTTTATCGTATCGAGGTTTCGGGAGCTCATGATTCCTCCTCCAGGAACGGTTGCATCATGCGAACGCCAGCCCGAGGAGAATAAGGCCCTGGGCCGCCAGGTAGGTAAGCCAGGGAATCTGGAATTCGGTTTTGGGATGACGGCCGTACATGGTCGTCTCCCCCATGACGGCGTCGGAGAGCAGGAAACACAGTGCTCCGGCGGCGACGATATACCAGGATCCCCCCCGTGCCATGGCCGCCGCGACCGCGACGGCTGCCATGGCACCCAGGATGAAGCCGTAGCTGAACGCCGCCCTCATGATGGAAACGGGTCGTTCCGGATTGTAGACGCGCAGGCGGAAGAGCACCGCTGGTACAATAATGAGAACTGCCAGCAACGGAAGGAGCCAGCCATCCGTCACGAGCGTTTCCGGCGGAACGAGCGACAGGAAGGCGGCGATGTACAGAAACTGGGCTGCCGCGAAGGCAAGAATGCCGAAGAAGAGGGGCTCGCCCACCCGCTTCCGCACCGCGTCGAACTGCAGGTTGAAGGAGTCACCTACGAATGACAGGGTCATCCCGCCCGCCGCCAGGAGAGTCGCTGTTCGTGTCGGTCTCAGCACCAGGGCTATGAGCCATGCGTAGGCGACGAGCTGCGCGGACAGGCCCAGGTAGGCACCGCGGCACAGAGGCAGGCGACGCTCCGCCGAATCGATGCCGACGAGCGTGAGCCAGTGTATGACGAACGATACGAGGACGGTCAGGGGGACGACCGCCAGGAGCCAGAACGGGCCACTATTCATGCAATCCTCGCTTGGAACAGGAGTATACGTGACGGCATTCGGAATTGGAAGTGTACACGAGGGAGATCAGGCATGATGCCAGTACAGGACCGGGCTAGCTGGCTCTACCTGCTTCCGCAAATCGGGGAAGCAGGCATGGAACCTGCGCTCCAGGATGCTCCGCGCGAGGTCGAACACGGGAGCCCTTGAATTGATGGCGATGGCCGAATCGGAACTGGCCACCGCATCGCCTTCAAACTCCTTTACGAAGCCATCTGCCGAGGGTACGACCTCCATCCGTGTCCGGAACGACGCATCAGGACACGAAAAGCCGGCCCGAAGGACAGCCGCATGGTCCCCGCTGGACGACACGGGAGCATCCAGATACACGGCCAATCCGGCAAGGTCGCGATGGGACAGTTCATCGACGAGGAGTCCGGCTGCCTCGTTGAATGCCTCGCCCGAAGCGAACCTGCCGTGGGAACCGCCGGCATCCCGGAGCAGGCCATCGGTGCTTACAAACAGGGGGCGACCCGCTCGATAGTTAGCAAGCGTGAACAGCACGTTGTAGCCATCGATGCACAGCGATGCCCGTTGCGGCAGTTCCACCAGGGTCCTGCCCGCTATGCGTGCCGAAGCACCCTGATCCAGCACGCCCCAGAAGAGCACGACGCGCTCGGCCTTGTCCAGCCTGAAGCGGTCGCCGACCAGCTTTATGGTCGCCTGGACGGGATACCCGCGGTCAAGCAGGAACCGGTAGTCTCGCACGGCCTCGAGGAGGCCTTTACCCGGACACCAAGGCACCACCACCCTCCTCTTCCACAGCAAGCCTGGGCAACAACCAGTACCCTAGAGTATAGGACAGAGCGGTTTGCGTGCCAGTACGCTGCTCCGTGTAGGGGACAGACCCCGGTTTATAAGCTCCGGTCCTGCGATTGTTCCACGTGAAACAATTCTGGGGACAGACCCCGAAAACTGATTGCTTCGTTCGGGCAATCATCGTTTGTTTCACGTGAAACAAAAAGGCCGCGGTTCCGGCATGATGCCAGGACCGCGGCCATGTTCACAAAACTGCTGTCTACTGGTCCGGGTCGCCGTCTCCGTCGTCGGAACCGGCACGGTCCATGCCGAGGATGTCCTCGTCGCCGTCTTCTTCCACGGGATCGGTTGATGCGCTGTAACCGGCGGAATCATCCGTTACAGCACCAGTGACGGCTGGTTCCGCAGTGACGGAGCTTATTTCGGCTTCCTCGTTGATGATGCGGTCCATGCCCACGACGAAGTCGGGGCTGTCGATGTTGACGATGTGGACGCCGCGGGCGGTCTTGCCGCAGAGGCGCACGTCTACGGCCTTGGTCTTGAGCGTCTTGCCCAGGCTCGTCATGACGACGACGTCATCTTCCTCGTGCACGGTAATGGCGCAGACGATCTCGCCGGGCTTCTCGTCCGGTTCGTAGATGCGCTGCCCGCGGGTAGCGCGTCCGTGCGGGTTGAAGTTGTCGTAGTCTATGCGCTTGCCGTAGCCGTATTCGCTGATGAGGAGCATCTGCTCTCCCGGATTGACGCGGAGCATGGCGTTCAGCTCGTCGGAGTCCGCGAGCTTGATGCCGCACACGCCCCTTGAGCCGCGGCCCATGACGCGTACATCGGTCTCCGCTATCCTGAGGGCCTGTCCCTGGCGGGTTATGAGCACGACCTCGTTGGCTCCGTGCGTCCTGCAGGCGGAAACGAGGCGATCGCCTTCGTCCAGGTGGATGGCGATGATGCCGCGGGTCTTGGCGTTGGCGAACTGGCTCGTAGCTACGCGCTTGACGACGCCGCGGAGCGTTCCGAAGAACAGGAAGGTGTCGTCGGTGAAGCCCTTGAGGTCGACCACCGTCGTGATGTCCTCGTTGGCGCCTATGGCCAGGAGGCTCTTCAGGTGGGCGCCGCGGGCCGCGCGGGAGGCCTCGGGTATCTCGTGCACCTTCTGCCAGTACGCCTTGCCGGCGCTGGAGATGTACATGATGTAGTCGTGGGTGTTGGCGACGAAGATCTGCTCGACGAAGTCGTCGTCCAGGAGCGACGCGGATTTTGACCCCTTGCCTCCCCGGCTCTGGCTACGGTAGGCGCTCACGGGTACGCGCTTGACGAAACCCTTGTTTGAGAACAGGAGCACCATCTCTTCCTTGGCTATCAGGTCCTCGAGGTTGATCGACTCGACCTCGTCGTAGACGATCTCGGTGCGGCGCTCGTCGCCGTACTTGTCGGCGATCACCTTGGTTTCGTCCTTGACGACCCCCAGGATCTTCTCCGGATGGGCCAGCAGGTCCTTGTAGTAGGCAATCTTGGCGCGTATCTCGGCGAGTTCGGCCTGTAGCTTCTCGATTTCGAGGCTGGTCAGGCGTCCTAGGCGCATGTCGACGATGGCCTGGGTCTGTGCCTCGCTGAGCGAGAAGCGTTCCATGAGCGCGGACTTGGCCGCATCGACGTTGCGCGACGCCTTGATGATGCGCACGACCTCGTCGATGTTCTCTATGGCGATGACGAGGCCTTCGAGTATGTGGGCCCGTTCTTCGGCTTTGCGCAGTTCGAAGCGGGTGCGCCTCGTTATCACGTCGACGCGGTGGTCGACGAAGCACTTGATCAGGTCCTTGAGCGACAGCGTCTTGGGCTGGCCCCCGACGAGCGCCAGGTTGATGACGCCGAAGGTGGTCTGGAGCTGGGTGTGGGCGAACAGCCGGTTGAGGATGAGCTTTGCGACTGCGCCCTTCTTGAGTTCTATGACGACGCGCATGCCTTCGCGGTCCGACTCGTCGCGCACGTCGCTGACGCCCTCGACGACCTTGTCGCGTATCAGCTCTGCTATCTTGGCCACCAGGGTGGCCTTGTTGACGACATACGGGATCTCGATGAAGACGATCTGTTCCTTGCCGCTCTTCAGCGTCTCTATGATGAACTTGCCGCGTACCGTCAGCTTGCCGCGGCCGGTGACGTAGGCCTCGCGTATGCCGCGCTTGCCGAAGATGATGCCGCCGGTGGGAAAATCCGGTCCCTGCACGTGCTTCATCAGGCCATCGATGGTGATCTCGGCATCGTCGACATACGCCGCTATGGCTGCCGCGATCTCGCGCAGGTTGTGCGGCGGCATGTTCGTCGCCATGCCCACCGCTATGCCCGAACTGCCGTTGATCAGGAGGTTCGGCACCGCCGCCGGCATAACCGAGGGCTCGCGGAGGCTCTCGTCGTAGTTGGGAACGAAGTCTACGGTTTCCTTCTCGAGGTCGGACAGTATCTCGTCACCTATCCTGGAGAGCTTGGCCTCGGTATAGCGGCTCGCGGCGGCGGGGTCGCCGTCCACCGAGCCGAAGTTACCCTGGCCGTACACGAGCGGATAGCGGAGGCTGAAGGTCTGCGCCATGCGCACGAGGGCGTCGTACAGGGAGAGGTCGCCGTGCGGGTGGTACTTGCCCATCGCGTCGCCGGTGATGCGCGCGCTCTTCTTGGTGGCGGCTGTCGGCTTGAGGCCGAGTTCGTCCATCGCATAGAGGAGGCGCCGGTGCACCGGCTTGAGGCCATCGCGCGCGTCCGGCAGGGCGCGGCTGACGATGACACTCATCGCATAGGTAAGGTAGGCAGTCCTGACCTCTTCCTCGATGGCTATGGGTATGGTCTTTCCGGTTATTTCTGTTGCCATCTTATACGTCCAGACGTGAGACGTACATGGCGTTCGCCTCTATGAATTGCCTGCGGGGCTCCACCTGCTCGCCCATGAGCGTCGTGAAGACGGCCTCCGCCTCGACGGTGTCGTCCATCTGTACCTGCATGATGTTGCGCCTCGCTGGATCCATCGTCGTATCCCAGAGCTGCTCCGGGTTCATCTCGCCAAGGCCCTTGTAGCGCTGTATGGCCACCTTCTCCGGATCCTTGCCGCTGGCGGCCAGGATGCGGTCCTTCTCGGCGTCGTCGTACGCGTACTGGATCTTCTTGTCGATGACGATCTTGTACAAAGGCGGCATCGCCAGATAGACGTGGCCGTGGGTGAGCAGATCGGTCATATATCTATAGAAGAACGTGAGCAGGAGCGTCCTGATGTGCGAACCGTCCACGTCGGCATCGGCCATGATGATGACCTTGTGGTAGCGGAGCTTGGAGAGGTCGAAATCGACCCCGATGCCGCAGCCCAGGGACTGGATGATGGGGTTGAGCTTGTCGTTGCCTATCACCTTGTCGATGCGCGTCTTCTCCACGTTCATCATCTTGCCCCAGAGCGGCAGGATGGCCTGGATGGTTCGGTCGCGCCCGCCCTTGGCCGAGCCGCCTGCGGAGTCTCCCTCGACGATGTAAATCTCGCACTTTGAAGGATCCTTCTCTGAACAGTCGGCCAGCTTGCCCGGCAAACCCGAACTCTCGAGCGCCGACTTGCGCCTGGTCAGTTCCCTCGCCTGCCTCGCCGCGATGCGCGCCCTGGCCGCGAGCGCGGATTTCTCCAGCAGCTTGTCTATCACCTCGGGGTGCGTCTCGAAGAACAGCGTCAGCTGGTCGGCCACGAGGGAATCGACGATGCCCTTGACCTCGGTGTTGCCGAGTTTGGTCTTCGTCTGCCCCTCGAACTGGGGATTCTGCACCTTGATGGAGAGCACGGCCGTCAGGCCCTCGCGAACGTCGTCGCCGGACAGCGGATCCTCGAGCTTCTTGGCGTGCTTCGACTTCTTGAAGTACTCGTTGAGTATGCGGGTAAGCGCGGCCTTGAAGCCGACGAGGTGGGTACCGCCCTCGCGGGTGTTGATGCCGTTGACAAAGGCGAACATCGTCTCGTTGAAGCTGTCGTTGTACTGGATGCCGACCTCGACCTCCACCTCGTCGCGGGTGCTGCCGAAGTAGATGGGCTCGGGATGAAGGACGATCTTGTTCTTGTTCAGGTACGTGACGAATTCCCGCAGGCCGCCTTCGAACTTGAACTCGCTTACCTTGGGCACGGTGAGCCGCTCGTCGGTCAGCGTTATGACGAGGCCCTTGTTGAGGAAGGCCAGCTCCCTGAGCCTGTTCGCCAGCACATCGAAACTGTAGACGGTGGACTCGAAAATAGTCGCGTCGGCCGAGAAGCGAACGATGGTGCCGCGGAAATCAGTCTCCCCGACGATCTTGACGTCTTCGACCGGCAGGCCGGTCTTGTACATCTGGTAGTGCACCTTGCCGTCCTGGTGGACGAAAACCTCGCACCACGTGGAGAGCGCGTTGACCACCGAGACGCCGACGCCGTGGAGGCCGCCCGACACCTTGTACGTGTTCTTGTCGAACTTGCCGCCCGCATGGAGCCTGGTCATGACCAGCTCAAGGGCTGATACCTTCTCCACCGGATGGATGCCGGTGGGTATGCCGCGGCCATTGTCGGTTACCTTGACGATGTCGTTCTTCTCGAGTACCACATCGATGCGGTCGCAGACGCCGGCGAAGGCCTCGTCGATGGAGTTGTCCACGACTTCGTAGACGAGGTGATGCAGGCCGTCAATGCCGGTCGAACCGATGTACATGCCGGGACGCTTGCGGACCGCTTCCAGGCCTTTGAGTACCTGGATGCTTGTTGCTGAATACGTTGATTCCATTGTGTTGTTCCGAGCGGATATGGGTGATGCAAGCCGGAGCGGGCCGAAAAGCCTTCGGTCGTCCAGACGTGGTGCCATTGTATCCGCGATGGGTAAAAAAGTAAAGGATACAGCCCCTTATATAGAAAGAAGCATGAGACAAACATGCCTGTGCATAAGTTGTGCAAACATATTTATTCCGATACACCATAAGGAATAGCTGGCGGTTACCAAAAGAAGCCTGAATGTGGAACCTTATGGTCGCCTTTAATCATGTACTGTTGTGGTATACAGTTACATACAACTACTACATGGATTTGTAGTAGAAGTAAAAATTACCCGCTCAGTTTCAGACAATTATCGCAGGATATACTCCCTGCGTATTCCGTGTTAGATTGTGGATAAGCTGTTGGAAAACTTTTATTGGGAGCGCGCTGTCATGGATAGCTGGGATTATCAAGTCTTCTGGAACGAGGCCATGAGCCAGTTCTCCGATGAACTGAGCGAACAGGAATACTCGATGTGGTTCAACATCGAATACGACTCGTCTACGCAGGATACCATCCTGGTCCGTGTGCCCTCCGCCTTCTACCGCGACCAGCTGGCAAAATCATACCAGAAGACCATCGAAACGAAGCTGTTCGAGCTTTCAGGCAAGCGCCTTGCCGTCGAGTTCGTCGTCGTCAAGCCCAACCATGCCGCAGCCCCGGCCAAGCCGCTGGCCGCGTCGTCGGAAGCCAGAAAGCCTGCCAAGACTTCAGCTGAACCCGCCCGCCCCCGGGAAAAGCATCCCCAGCTCAACCTGCTCTACACCTTCGAGAACTACATCATAGGCGAAAACAACTCGTTTGCCGCCAATGCGGCCATGGCCATAGCGGCCAATCCCGGCACCGCCTACAACCCCTTCCTCATCTACGGAGACGTCGGACTCGGCAAGACGCACCTCATGCAGGCCATAGGCAACCGCGCCTGGGTGCTCAACCCCAAGCTCAAGATCATCTGCGTCTCCGCCGAGGACTTCACGAACGACTTCATACACTCCATCCACGAGAAGGCCATGTCGTCGTTCAAGAACCGCTACCGCTCCGTGGACATACTCCTCATAGACGACATCCACTTCTTCGAGAACAAGGAAGGCTCCCAGGAAGAACTGTTCCACACCTTCAATGCGCTCTACGACGGCAACAAGCAGATGGTGTTCACCTGCGACCGCCCCGCGTCGGAACTGAAGAACCTGTCGGACAGACTACGGAGCCGCTTCGAACGCGGACTCAACGTCGACCTGCAGCCTCCCAACTACGAGACACGGTACGCCATACTCAAGAAAAAGGTGGAAACGAACAAGCTGAGCATTCCGGCGGAGGTGTTCGACGTCATAGCAAGGAACATCTCGACGAACGTGCGCGACCTTGAGGCGGCCCTCGTCAAGCTGAGCGCGTACGCCAACCTGGTCGGCATGGACATCACCCTGGAAGTAGCGCAGCAGCAGCTCAAGGACGTGTTCAGCCAGACGCGCCACGGCAACGTAACCATCGACCACATCATCCGCACCGTCTCGGAATCCTACAAGGTCACCGCCAACGACCTCAAGGGCAAGAAACGCACGCGAAGCATCGTCGTCCCCAGGCAGATAGCCATGTTCATAGCCCGCGAGATAACCGAGTACTCCACCACGGAACTGGGACTGGAATTCGGTGGACGCGACCACACGACCGTGATGCATTCATGCCAGAAGATAGACGAACAGCTCAAGCTCGACCCCACCCTTGACTCCAAGATACAGAAGCTCATCCAGTCCATCAGACAGATGAGCATCAAGGGCTAGCCGGTACACAACCCGGGTCATTCCTGTAGACAACCGGGGCACCTTTTGTTGCCTGCTCAAAAAGCCCCGGTCATGTGTACAACCCTGTCGCCTGGCGTGCAAGGTTATGCACCGGCCAAGTCCTTGCCAGACAAGGCCAGAACGCTGGTTTCCACTTATACAGTACCCTTACTATGATTATTACGAATTTATATATATTCAATGTTCATAAAGACAAGGATAAAACTTCGTATAAAATCACGTTAACTTAAAAAATTAATCGAGGATAACGAGCTTATGATGTTATCCTTAAATTCTCTCGGGTCTGTCCCCTTTCCTTTTCTTGCACGCCCTGACACTTCTATGATATCCTCGTCCGATTATTATCGCCGAGGGCGATGGAATGAGGTGAGCCATGAAATTCGTTTGTGAAAAAAGCGCTTTCCAGCGCGAGATAACCTTTGCTCAGGAAATTATTTCCTCAAAGAGCGCCATGTCGGTGGTCTCGAACGTCTACCTGGAAGCGCAGGACGGCTCGCTCCTCATCCGGGCTACGGACATCAAGATAGGTTTCGAAACCAGAATGCCGGTGGACATCATGGAACCAGGTAGCATGACGGTCTTCTGCGACAAGCTTACCGGCATACTTTCAAGCATTCCCGAGGGCACCATCGAGGTGGACCAGAAGGATACCAAGGTCGTCATCAAGCCGAGCTTCAAGAAGGCGCAGTTCAGCCTCAAGACCATAGCGAGCGAGCAGTTTCCGCAATTGCCCGATATCGACGACGACAAGTACTTCGCCCTGCCCCTGTCTGATTTCAGGGACATGATAGGCCAGACCGTGTTTGCTGTTTCAGATGACGAAACGCGCTACTTCATGAACGGCGTGTATTTGGAACGCGTCCAGGACGGCCTCGTGATGGTCGCAACCGACGGCAGGCGTCTTGCGTTCATCAAGCGCGACATCACTGAGGGCATCCCGGAATTCAAGGGCGTCATCATACCGCCCAAGATCCTGTCGGTCGTTCTGCACCGCGCTTCCGACGAAGGGCAGATCATGCTCGCCGTCAACGACAAGAACCTGTTCGTCAAGTTCGGCCAGTACCGGCTGAGCTCGGTGCTCATCGAGGGCCAGTTCCCCAACTACCAGAAGGTGGTGCCCGACACCCAGAAATATCTCGTGACGGTGAAGCGCCAGGACGTGATCGACGCCCTCAAGCGCGTGTCCATCTTCGTAGAACAGAAGTCCAGGCGAACGTTCTTCGCGCTCTCGGCCGACAAGCTGGTCATCTCGTCTGAGGAAACCGACATCGGCACCGCCCGCGAAGAAATCCCCTGTTCGTACGAGGGGCCTGAATCGGTCATTGCTATGAACTACAAGTACATCGAGGAGCCGCTCCGCGCCATAGACACCGAGAACGTCTGCTTCAGGTTCACGGAGACGTCCAGGGCCGTGACCGTCTCGCCGGAACCCGAATCGGACTACTTCCACATCCTCATGCCGATGCAGGTCGATTGATCCGCCGGCGCAACGGCTGATGTCGTTTTCAAGCATAGAAACCGTATCGTTCCGTAATCTTGCGGACGGGGCAGTCCAGACGGATGCCCCGTCCGTTTTCGTCGTCGGGGACAACGGCCAGGGCAAGACCAACTTTCTGGACGCGGTCTACACGCTGTGCTACGGTTCCTCCTTCAGGGACGCGCAGGACGCAGACGCTGCCCGTCTGGGTGGCCAGTCCTGGTCGGTGCGTGGCACCAATCCGGACGGGTCAGGCTGCCGCGTCTCCTGGAACGCGGGGCAGAAGTCGATACGCGAGGACGACAAGCCCGTGCACGACCGCAAGCGGCTCGTGGAGCGCAATCCGGCCATCGTGTTCTGCCACGACGACATGGAGTTCGCACGCGGCGAGCCTGAACGCAGGCGCTTCTTCTTCGACCAGACGGCCAGCCTCGTCTCCGTCGGCTACATAGACCTCCTCCGTGCCTACCGCAGGATCCTCAAGGCCAGGAACGTCGCCCTCAAGGAACGCAGCCTGGACGTGCTGGACGTGCTGGACATCCAGGTTGCCACCTACGGACTCGGGCTGCGAGACAAACGTGCCAGGCTCGCGGTGGAGTTCGACGAACGCTTCGCGCCGCGCTACGAACTGGTTTCCAGGCTCGGCAGCCGGGTAGGCGTGGCGTACCGGCCTTCATGGAAGCTGGACGATTCCGTTGACGCCGTCGTTTCCAGGCTGGGTCAGGCCCGCGACCGGGAGCTCCTCATGGGCACAAGCCTGTCCGGTCCGCACCGTGACCGCTTCCAGTTCACCGACGAGCGCGGAGACTTCTCCGACCGCGCCTCCACCGGGCAGCTCAGGCTCTTGAGCCTTACCCTGCGCATAGCCCAGGCTGAGCACTATACCGCCGTTTCCGGGAGGCCCCCTATACTGCTCCTGGACGACGTGCTCCTGGAGCTGGACCCCGAGAAGCGGCGCCGGTTCATGGACAACCTTCCCGTGGCCGACCAGACCTTCTTTACCTTCCTGCCCGGCGAACCCTACCGGGATTACGCGCAGGCCGGCACTATCGTATACTGGACGGACAATGGACGATTTACGCATACGTAAGGCTTCCGACCTCCTCGGTTCCCTCCTGTCTCCCGACGTGGCCGCAAAGGCCGACGGTTGGTCTCGCTTCTTCAGCTTCTGGAACCGGGCAGCCGGAGAGAACCTTGCCGCGCATTCCCGGCCCGTCGACGTGCGGAACGGCATCGTCTACGTTGAAGCGACGCACCCCGGATGGATACAGCTGCTCCAGATGGAGCAGAACCGCATCCTGGAAACGATACGGCGCACTTTTCCGGAACTCGGCATCTCGGGTATCGCGTTCAAGCTCGCCAAGGACGGTTCGCTTCCTGGTACGACCAGAGTCACCCGGGCTGGCAGTCCTGAAACAACACCGACTGGGGGTCTGTCCCCGGCAGGGCAGGACGACGACGACAGTCGGAGCCTTGGAGAGCAGGCGCGGGCACGAAGCGGCAAAAAACCCGAGAAGCTACCGACGGTGGCGCAGACGATCAGGGGCGTTGCAGACGATTCGTTCCGCGGCATACTCGCGTCGCTGGCGAGCACCTTGGACGAGGCCAACCGGGAAGCCGGCGGCAAGCCTGGCAGCAAGGCCGGCCGTACGGCAGGGGCCGCGCCTGCCGAAGACGGTCCCTGCGGCGGGGTCTGACCCTCGGGGCACAGGTGGGCAG
>CAXZAJ010000101.1:0-12068 GCA_964293355.1 uncultured bacterium | reverse complement strand
CGCGGAGCCGGACCATGTGCTGGTCTCGGAGGCTGACAAGGAACGCTGTGAAGCGGAGTACGACTTCGAGGGTCCGCTCCGCATAGCGGTCAAAGGCGCGAGCGAATCGGTCTCAGCCTGGAAGTTGCTGGGGCCGGCAGAGGCGGGACTGCATGATGCCGGAATATTCGTGGGCAGGCAGGACAAGCTGGACGAACTCCTGCGGCTCTACGTCAGGCATGATCCTACCCAGAGCTCCGGATTGTATCTCGTCGGCGAAGCCGGCATAGGCAAGACGAGGCTTGTGCAGGCGCTCCTTGAACGGGTCAAGCGTTTTCCGGAATTCAACTCGCCGGTGTTCATAGCCAAGGCGCAGAAATACCGCCCCGTCCGCTATGCGGTCATCGTCGATCTGGTCCTCGAATACTTTGGCATCGATCCCGTTTCCGGCCATGGAGCCATAGCCTCGGCGTGGGCGAACCTGCCGGGCATAGAACCGCTGCACGCCAACCGGTTCGCGAGCCTCCTCGATACGAGCGGGCCGCGCGCCCAGGATTCAGAACTGGTGCTGTCGCTTTCCTCCATCGTCTCGGCGATCATGGAACGCCATGCCAACGCGGTGTACTCCGCGGTCCTGTTCGTGGACAACGCACAGGCCATGGACAGGCCATCGCGGGAATTCCTCGCCTATTACCTCAGGAACGGCACGTACAAGCCCTTCACGCTGATGGCGGGCCGGGACCAGCCCCAGGCCCTGCGTGACTCGTTTCCAACCCTCAAGACGCTCCGCATCGACCCGCTACCCCAGGCTGAAGCCCGGTCGCTCGCGCTGGCCCACTGGGCGGAGATTCCGGAACGCCTGCTGGATGCGGTCTTGACCCAGTCAGCCGGCAATCCCTTGTTCATACGCGAATATTCAGTGTTCGCCAAGAAGCACAAGGACGTGTCCAGCCTGCCCGGCACCATCCAGACCATGTTCATTACGAGCCTGGACCGGTACAAGCCCGCCCTCCGTAATTTTGTGACGTCCATGTCTGTGTTCCTGTTCAATTTCAACGCGGCGGAGGCAACCCGGGTCTACGAAGCCGCGGGCGGTAACCCCGCATTCGTCGCGCAGGCGCTGGAAACGCTCACCCGCGACGGCATGCTGGTCCGGCGGGGAGAGCGCTACGCCTTTGCCCTTGATGTGTTCAAGAAGGCGCTGTACGCGAGCATACTCAACCACAACAAGAAGGTGCTCCACGGCGTCGTGGCAGACATCATGCTGGAGAACCTGGCCCACAACAGGATCAGGCTGCTCCACCACCTGATGAAGTCGGAACGCTGGGCCGAGGCGGCAAACGTCATCCAGTCCGACCCCGCGCGGAACTATGGCTATGAATACCTGGACTACATAGACGCGCTGTACAAACGGCTGTCCAGGTCCGCGCCGGACTCCGCGGTGCAGTTACTGATAACGAAAAGCGCGCTCTACTTCAACTCGGGCAAAATCGCCGAAGCGGAAGACGAGCTCAAGCGGGTGATGAGCTTTGCCGTCAGCGAGCGCAACGAGCTGTGCATGGGTTTTGCGTATCACATGATCTGCGCCCACAATTCCATGTCTGCCGCCTTCCAGAAGGCGCGCTTTACCGGGCAGAAGGCCTTGTACTATTACGGCAGGGCCGGCGTGCCGGCGCGCAGCAGGCAGAACGTGGTGCGGCACATAGCGTTTTCCGAGATCCAGCGCAACAACTTCGAAGAAGCCCGCGCCCTGGTCGACGATACGTCCACGATTCCGGGTCGCGACGACTTCGAGTACGCCAGCTCGGTGGCAGAAAACAGGCTCTTTGCCGGCGATTACCACGGTGCGCTTGAAGCACTCGAATCTGTCGCGCTGCCTGCCGACGAAAACCTGCTGGTGGTCGCCAGATTCTTTGGCACTGACCTGAAACTCAAGATCCTCTGGCAGCTCTGCGATTTCAAGGCGCTCGCGCCAGCCGCGAGGACCCTGCTGGAGGCTGGCGACCTGAGCGATGCGTGCGTGGCCCAGGCGCACGCCATGCTCGCTATTACCGCCACGCTGGAAGGCGACATCAAGACGGCAAAAGAAGCCTTCATGCAGGCCGAGTACTACATCGACAAGGTACGCAACGATTTTGACCGTGTTGAATCCCTGCGAACCCTGGCGCAATGCCACTTCGTCGCCGGAAACGTACGCAAGGCTGAAGCCGCGGCCCGTGAATGCCTCGTTCCGGGGCTCAGGCACTCCTGCTACTACCCGACGTTTACGGCCCTTATGCTGCTCGTGCAGATAGCCTCGGACCGGGGAGATGAGGCCGAGGCAGGTTTCTTTCTGGCTGAAGCGTCCTACTTCTTTTCAACAGGATTGCTCTTGCCGAACAAGGACGCGATCATCTACTACTATCATGCCAGCAGGCTCCAGGATGGTGCCACCGCAGGCAAAAGTGCGGAAATAGCGAGAAAACTCCTGCAGAACGAAAAGTCACGGCTGGGTGACGCGGAACTGGTCGCCAGGTTCCTCGCGGTCAGGCACTTTGGCGACATCGAGCGCGCTCTGGACAGAACCGGGGAGGATCGGGCATGAACATGGATTCAGGCACTGCGGACATCATCAGGGGCATGGAGGGCGTGAGTCAGCTCGACGATAACGGTATTGCCGCGCTAGCCTCGACAGCCTCGCTCCGCAGCGTTCCAGAAGGAACCGTCTTTTATGCCGTTGACGCCGTATCCAGTGATGTGTACTTCATTATTTCAGGCATCGTCAGCGTCAGCATATGCGGACCAGCCTCTCCTGAAGCATCGCCAGAAGACGATATGGAAGTACTGGTGCTCCGCTCCGGAGCGTTCTTTGGCGAATTATCCTTCCTCGACGGTGCGCGCCGACACCTCACCGTTACAGCCAGGGAACGGTCGCTGGTACTGCGTCTTGACGGACCGCGCCTGAAAGCCGCATGCGAAGCGGATGCCTCGGTGGGGCGGGCCGTGTACGCGATGCTGGGCAAGACAGCCGCCCGTACAGCGCGCGACGTCTCCATGGAACTGCGCAACATTCTGGCCGCGAGGAGCTGAACGCCTGTGGAAACCGATGCCAGACATATCGTCTATGAAGCGCTTTCACTCATTGAAGATTCACTGACCGACGGGTACCGGAGCGGTTTGCCGGTACCGGAATTAGCGGAACAGGCTCCCATGGATGCCTCTGGCAACGCCGCCCCCCCGTCCCATGCGCCAGCACCGCAGCGTGCCGGAACGGCCCGCTCCAGCATCATACCCAAAGATGACAGCCTGGCCGCCATAGCCACCGAAGCCTCCCGGTGCATGGGGTGTCGTCTGGCCTCTGGCAGGACGCGCTCAGTTCCCGGCCAGGGCTCACCACGCCCGCTCGTCATGGTCATTGGTGAAGGCCCGGGCGCGGAGGAAGACAGGACGGGCCTGCCTTTCGTCGGTCCTGCGGGCCAGCTCCTGGATAAAATGCTCGGCTCCATAGGCTTGTCGCGGCAGGAAAACTGCTTTATCGGCAACATCGTCAAATGCCGGCCGCCCATGAACCGCGACCCGGCTCCGGACGAACAGGCAGCCTGCATGGGCTTTCTGGACCGGCAGGTGGCCCTGCTCAGGCCCAAGGCATTTCTGGCGGTCGGCAGGATACCGGCGCAGTCATTGCTGGGCGTCAAGGACGGCATCGGCAAGCTCCGCGGAACGGTCTACGAATACCAGGGCATCCCCCTGATAGCCACATACCACCCCGCGGCCCTGCTGCGCGACGAGTCGCTCAAGCGCCCCGCCTGGGAAGACCTGAAGCTCCTCAAGTCAGTGCTCGACGGCCAGGGACGCCAGGAGCGGTGAGCGAATTCGTATCCGTTGCCTTTGATGTGCCCGTAGACAGACAGTGGAGCTACCGTAACCCGGACGGCCTCGATGCGCCCGTCGGCTCGCGCGTGGAGGCTACGCTGGGCCGGCGCACGGCCACCGGCTGGGTCGTCGCCGCGGCAGACACGGTCGACTTCGACCCAAAACTGGTAAAACCCTACCTGCGTCTCGTCGATGCCGAGCCGCTGTTCGGTCCTGACACGCTGACGCTCGCCACCTGGCTTGCCGGCATGTACTTCTGCTCGCTTGGCGAAGCTTTGTCCGCCATGATGCCCTCCGCAGAGCGTGAAGGCAAGAAGCGCGATAAAGGCGCTTCCGGGGGCTCCGGCACCGACTCGGGCTCCTTTGACGATGTGCGCATCGCCTCCAAACCCGTCGTGCCCTCGGAAGAACAGAAAGCGGCGCTCGCCCGCATCCTGTCCAGAGCAGCCGGGCGCTGGTACCTGTACGGCCCCACCGGCACCGGCAAGACTGAGGTGTTCCTGGAAGCGGCGGAAGCAACGCTGGCTGAAGGCCGCGGCGTCATCTATCTGGTGCCGGAGATCGCCCTGACGCGCCAGGTGGAGGATGCGGTACGCGAGCGCTTTGGTGACCGTTGCGCCATCATCCATTCCGGTCTGACCGCACCGAGGAAGCTGGCCGAATGGCGCCGCATCCAGCGCGGCGAGGCCCGCGTCGTCGTCGGGGCACGGAGCGCCATCTTTGCTCCGGTCAGGAACCTCGGTCTCGTCGTGCTTGACGAGGAACACGAGGGTTCGTACAAGGCTGGTTCCTCACCCCGCTACCATGCCCGGCAGGTAGCCATGCGCCGGGCGGCCACCGAAGGCGCCAGGCTCGTCATGGGCTCGGCCACCCCCAGCGTGGAATCCTGGCGCCTGATGACCGAAGGCAGCATGGAGCGCCTGGGCTTGTCCCGGCGGCTCGCAGGCGGCGACATGCCCTCAATCGAGATAGTCGACATGCGCATCGAGGAAGGTGCCCTTTCTAAGCGCCTCATCGACGCGGTCCGCGCCGTCAAGAAGGAAGGCGGGCAATCAATCCTGTTCCTCAACCGGCGCGGCTTCTCGTACTTCTGGAGCTGCAAGAGCTGCGGCGCGGAACTCAAGTGCAGGCACTGTTCGGTCGGAATGACGTACCACAAGGAACGCGGCCGCCTCGTGTGTCACTACTGCGGCTACCAGGCCCCCCCGCCGTCGGCCTGCCCGCAATGCGGCTCGCTGGATACCGGCTGGGCCGGCTTCGGCACGGAGCGCGTGGAGGAGGAAGCCGCCCGCCTCTTTCCGGACATGAGCATAGCCAGGCTGGACGCCGACGCGACGAGCCGCAAGGGCGTGCTCGAAAAAACCCTGGACGATTTCAGGGACGGCAAGATCGACGCGCTGCTGGGCACGCAGATGGTCGCCAAGGGGCTCAACTTTCCGGGGGTCAGGCTGGTCGGTGTAATACTTGCCGACACCACTCTGAACCTGCCTGATTTCAGGGCTGCCGAGCGGGCTTTCGGGCTGGTGACACAGGTAGCCGGCCGGGCGGGCCGTTTCGTCAAGGGCGGCAGGGTAATCGTGCAAACGTACAGGCCCACGAGCCCCGTGCTGGCCAGGGCGGCGGCGCATGATTCCGCGGGCTTCTACACTGATGAGCTGGCGGTGCGACGTGAACTGGCGTTTCCGCCGTATGCGAGGCTACTGCGCATCGTCATAAGATCAAAGGACGCGGCACTGGCCCGTTCGACGGCCGCGGAACTGGCCGGACGCATATCGTCCGTAGCCGGTATGGCTGCGGGCAATGCGGGAGGGCTGGATCAGTCGCGCGTTGATGTGCTTGGACCGGCTGAATGCCCCATAGCGGTGGTGGCTGGAAACGCACGCTGGCAGATAATCCTGCGGTCTGTTGACGCCGCCCCTGGAAGGGCAGCGCTGACCGCGGCGTTGGCAGGGTGGAAAACACCAGCGCCGGTCTATGTCGAGATTGACCCCGATCCCGTAAGCCTGCTTTAGAGTCTCGCCTTCACCCTGGCTTGACCGGCAATCGCTTCTGCCATGCCCGGACTGAGTTTCAGGGCTCTGGCATAGAGTTCACTGGAGCGGCTGTAATCACCGAGCGTCTCCACGACGGAGGCATACCGGTACCACCAGCGTGCTATGCCAGGCTCGCGGTATACGGCAAGGCTGTACGCAATGTCAGCGTGGTCAAGCTTCTTCTGACGCATGAGGCTCTCGGCCATGTAGAAATACGCAGTGGGCACGCGGTCGCCGTATTCTCCTACATTGTCCAGGTACCGTTGCAGGAACCGCATGGCGTTGGCGTCGTCGTTCAGGTGGAAGTAAGCCTCGCCCATCACCTCGACGATGCGCGCATCGAATTTCACCTTGAGCCCCGCCGCGCCGATATCCACGACCTCCCGAAACCGGTCCAGCCTGAACAGGCTCCAGCACTTTACAGTGTACGAGTCCATCCGCGTAGGATCGGCGGCAAGCTCTTTTTCGCATATGGCGACGGAATCGCGGTATTTTGCCAGAGCCTCGGCCCTCTTGCCGGCGGCTTCGAGGTCTCGCCCCTGCTTGTAGAGCAACAGTGCGTCTGCCTTGGGTGGTGTCGCAGCCTGTGCGGGAGGTATGGCCGTCGGTAATACCACAGGCTGTGACTGCAGTTGTGGTTCAGACTGTGGTTGAAGTGAATCCACCGGCGTGCTGACTGTCTCCTGCGCGATGACAACGGCAGAAGCAAGGAAGAAGACAACAGCGGCTAAGGCTCTGGATGACATCGCAAGGCTCCCCTGAACAAAAAACGGTCTTTATCCGCCACCAAAATGCCGCGGAACCACACTATTATGTCCTAACCCAATCACATCATCAATGCCCCAAAAAAGAACGAGAAGAGAGAGACAAAGAATTTTGCACAGAGCCACAGAGAAGATGAGAAAGAAGATTAAGAGGATAAAGAAGTATAAAACTCCTTTTCCTTCTTAATCCCTCTTATCCCCCTCGTCTTCTCTGTGTCTCTGTGCAAAAATTCCTGAACTGGCCTCTTCAGTAGACCGTTTTTATAAAGTCAAAGACGTCGTCAACGGTCATGGTACGGGGCAGGAAGTTCATGAAGTCAAAGCGGCGCGCGGCTTCGGCCGTCTCCACGAGGCGCTCAAGAGGCAGTTCAAAGTCTTTGAGACGGCTTGGTATCTTGAGGAGCCCGAGGCGAGTGCGCATTGACTCCACTGCTCGGGCGGCAGCGCCAGCGGCGCCTTCTTCAGGATCGACCTCGCAGAACAGCGGCGCTATGGCCGCTATCTTCTCAGGCCTGGAACGCGACAGCGACTCGAGGAGATACGGCAGGATGACCGCGGCCAGGTTGGCTTTGGGCACGCCCCAGCGGGCATTGATGGCAAATGATATGGCCGTGCCGAGCCCCGGAGACGAGGCGGCGAGCCCCAAGCCAGACAGGAAACAGGCGCGAGCGGCGTCCATCCTGGCTTGTGGATCCTCCGGTCGCTGTATCGTTACATCGAGTGCGCGGATATACAGGCCGATAGCCTCTTTCAGCGCCATGTCTGACAAAAAGCCCTCGCGTGACGAGGCGTAGCCTTCAATGGCACCCATGGCACCGTCCAGCAGTGCCGCGGCCGCTGTCTTGGCGGAAAGTCCACCTAGTGCGTTGGGATCAAGCACCACGGCGGTCTCGACGCCACGGCGGGCCTGCAGAAAGACTGCGCCACCGGAGCGTGCGTCGGTGAGCACGAGCCCGCCGGACAGTAGAAAGGGGTCGCGGTAGCTCGTCGGAACAAGAACCAGAGGCAGCGACTGCCGGACCGGAGGTTCACCGTCCATCCAGCGGTCAACAGAACCATCACCTGGAGCGAGCGCAGCGACTGCCTTTGCAACATGGAGCGTCCTGATGCCGCCAAGCCCTATGACGAGCGGGGCCCGGGATCCACGCGCCAACGCTACGGCTTCCTCAACGGCGGCTGAAGATGGCCGCTCGCTCATGTCGTCAAAGGCGATGAGCTGCATGCCCCGCCCTTCCAGGATAGTCGTCAGCCGTTCAGTCGTCTTGGCTTCACCAAGCCCAGGATCCGCCACGAGCAACGCACGGTCCGGACCGCCTTCAAGCACCAGCGGCAACTTATAGAGCGCGTCCTGCCCTATGAAGCAGTCAGCCGGTACGTGGAACCTGAAATCAGCCATACGCCGTACTCCTGTTCTTAACTCCGATACAATGAAAAGGGCGGAAGCCTGCCAGCCTCCGCCCTCAATCTCGATTCATTACCTGGATTCTAGAGGAACTGGTCGAGGATACGATCCGCCGTAGCGTTGAGCACGGAATCGTTGATGTAGTTCGGATCCTGCAACTTTGCCCTGATCTCGGCGACACGGTCCATCCTGACTTCAGGAGCGGACTTGGCCAGTTCGAGAGCCTTGAAGAGCTCCGCCTTGACCATGGCCTCCGAGGACAGGCTCACGGAATCATTCCCCGAATTCCTGTCGACGCGGGTTGCGCCGGAGGGTTTCTTGGGCTGGATCGGATCCAGCGGGTTTAGCCTGTCAATAGTCATCGGTGGCCCCTGCCTTTCACGTTCTCAATATCGGCAATACAATGCTTTAAGTTTACCCTTTTTTAAATCCGGATACAAGTAGCGCTATCTCACCCTTTACTTCGGGTCTGGCGGCCAAGGTATCCCTGACTTCTGATGCCGGACCGCACAGGAACTCCTCGTGCAGCTTCGTCATCTCCCTGCCGACGCAAATGCGCCGCTCACTATCTATATCGGCAATATCCGTCAATAGTTTTACTATCCTGTGAGGGGATTCGTACATGATGAAGGCTTCCTCCCTCGCCATGAGTTCCGCGGCCCTGGAACGGCGGCGGCCGGGCTTGGGAGACGGGAAGCCGGCAAACGTCACGGCCTTGTAAAATATTCCGGAAGCCGATATGAGCGCCGCAAAGGCGCTGGGGCCGGGTATGGGCACGACCTCATGACCGGCTTCGCGAGCGCGCATCGCGACCAGGACCCCCGGATCGGAGAGGCCGGGCGTGCCGGCATCGGAACAGTAGGCCACGTTCTTGCCCTGATCGAGCAGGCTGAGGATACGGGCCGAACCTTTTTCCTCTTCATATGCATAACACGCGACGAGCTGCTTTTTGATGCTCAGGTGGTTGAGGAGCTTGAGCGTGTGCCGCGTGTCCTCGCAGGCTATCGCGTCCACTTCACCCAATATCCGTATGGCGCGCAGGGTGATGTCTTCGAGATTGCCTATAGGAGTTGCTATCATATAGAGGGTAGCCATGATGCCAGTATGGCCTCAGGCATCGCGGATGGTCAACGACATGCTATACTCTGCGCATGGATGACCTGATTTTCGCTACCGTACTCGCTTCAGTCGGCGCCTTGCTGCTCTGGCTGTTCTGGGCCCTGATATACCGGCCTCATGCCGCGCGCAAGGAACGGACCAACCCACGTTTCGTAGCCGACAGCCGGGGCGAGGTCAAGGAAAAGGGAGTAGGAGTCAGAACCTGCCCCGTCTGCGGAGAAAAACTGACTCCGGGAGCCCTGGTCAAGTCAAAAGTGTTCAAAAGCACGAGTTCAGACAAGGTCATGCAGATTTATGGCTGCCCGTATTGCTGGCCTGAAAACAGCGAATACCGCCGCATCTGTCCGGTCTGCGAGAAGGTTGTGCCGCGAGGCGGGTACTTGCTGGCCCGCTACTTCGAAAAACCCGGCCACCGCCACGTCCACGTTCTAGGCTGCTCCGGCTGCCGCCGCGGTTAAGCCGGTAAAGACCAGGAATTTTGCACAGAGACACAGAGAAGACGAGTAAGAAAATTAGGAATAGGAATTTTTAGCAAAGAGACACAGAGAAGATGAGAAAGAAGTTCAAGAGGATAAAGAGGATAAAGAAGCTTAAAATTTCTTTTCCTTCTTAATCCCTCTTATCCCCCCTCGTCTTCTCTGTGGCTCGCTGCAAAATTCTTTGTCTTCTATTTCTTGTCCTAACCCTTTTCCACTCTTCTCATCTTCTCTGTGTCTCTGTGCAAATTCTTATTATATATGTATTTACCGATCCAGGCAGGCGAGGTAGGTTTCGCTGATGGGCTTGTTGGCTACGGTGTGGCCGAGCCGGCGGTCGGGGCGGACGGCGCCATGGTAGTCGCTACCGGCGCTCACGCGGAACCCGAATTCAAGGGCCATCGCATCGAGGCGCTTGCAATCTACGAGCCGGGCCGTGGGGTGCCACGCCTCGATACCGTCCACCCCGAGAGCCTTCCACTCCTCGAACAGGGATCGTAGCCGCTTCCAGCTGGCGAACAGCGACATGGGGTGGGCTACGAAGGCAAGTCCTCCGGATTCCTGTACAACGCGAATGGCATCAGAAAGTTCCATGCACGCCTTCCGCACGTAATATGGCCTTCCTTTGGCCAGGTAACGGTCAAAGGCTGCCTGCTTGTTCTTGACGATGCGCTTCTCGACGAGCAATCCGGCGATATGGGGCCTGCCAATCATGCCGATCCCAGCCCTGGCGCGCAGTTCATCATAGCTGATGTCAACGCCGTCAGCCCTGAACAGTTCGACGACGGCACGGTTACGTTCCTCGCGCGATGCAGCCAGCATGCTCGCCGCATCGCGCAAGGGCTGCCTGATATCCAGAAGATCGAGCCCCAGGAGATGGAACTCGCCGGGCTCGAAAGCTATCTCGATTTCAATGCCCGGTATAAACCGGAGTCCCAGCGCCTGCGCAGCCGCTCCAGCCTCCGCAAGGCCATCAAGGGAGTCATGGTCGGTGAGCGCAAGGGCGGTCAAGCCTTCCAGGGCGGCTTTCTCCACGAGCGCATGGGGTGCAAGAGCTCCGTCGCTGGCTGTTGAATGGGTGTGCAAGTCTATCATCGGTACGTCATTCTGACTGTTTGCTCCGGGTTTGCATAGGCTCATGTATGTCAAAAATCTCTTTTTGTCATTACACTTGTACATGATGACGAAGAATCCCGCCCCGGAATCCCCCTCCGCCGAACGCCTGTACTCGGGCGAACGCGCGTACTCTGATACAGGCGCTCGCGGCTCCCCGCGAGCTCGCCCGTACCCGCGCATCCGCCCGTACTCGGGCGCTCGCCTGTACTCAGGCGCTCGCCTGTACTCAGGCGCACATCCTTGGTTTGCACTCGACCATGCGGCAATCATCTATCCGGCGATACTGTCGGACAAGATCAGCGCGTATTTCAGAATTCAGGCAACGCTCGAAGACCCGGTGGATGTTTCATTGCTGCAGACCGCTCTGGATGCGGTTCGGCCACGCTTCCCGTATTTACAGATAGAACTGCGCAAGGGTTTCTTCTGGTTCTTCCTGGAACGCAACGAAAACCCGAATCAGGTTATGCAGGACTCCAAATTCCCGATGCAGAGGCTCTCCACACAAAAGCGGGGCGGGTATCTGTACAGGGTACGGGCCTTTGACAAGCGTATCGCACTGGAAATTTGCCATATCCTCACAGACGGATACGGAGCGATGATTTTCTTCAGATCCCTGTTGGCTGAATACTACCGCCTGCAGGGTATTGAAACCAGGTATGACGAAGGGGTCTTTGATCCGAGGGGCACTCCGGAGCCATCCGAGTGGGAGGACGCATTCTCCCGGTATGCGAGCCCTGGCGCACCTAAACCCGTACGGGTTTCGACAGCCTGGCACCTTCCGGGAATGGCCTTGCCTGTGCACACCATGCGGGTCACCACCGGAACGCTCTCTCTCGCTGCGGTGCTCGGCAAGGCAAAGGAATACGGGGCAACACTTACGGTGTACCTGTCCGCGGTGTACCTGGCGGCGCTCCAGGATGTCCAGGACGCGCATCCCCGCTGTGCCGACAGGCGAAGGCGAAAGCCTTTGCGGCTGCAGGTTCCCGCAAACCTGCGTAATTTCTTTCCAACAAAAACACTGCGCAACTTCAGCCTCTACGCCATACCCGATATAGACACGAGGCTCGGCCATTACGAATTCAAGGAAATTTTGACCAGGGCACGGGCACTGATGACCCTGGCTTATGATCCAAAGGAAATGGTCAGGACGATAACCCGGAATGTGATGACAGCCAAAAATCCGTTCATCCGCATCATCCCCCTCGCCATCAAGAACATTTTCATGCGCGGCGTCTACAAGTCGCATGGAGAGAACCTCTATTCGAGTCTCGCCACCAATGTGGGCATGGCGAAGCTGCCTGACTCGTTCTCCGGAAAGGTACTGCGG
>CAXZAJ010000100.1:0-12071 GCA_964293355.1 uncultured bacterium | reverse complement strand
CCCCCCCCGCCGCCGGGGGGCCGGGGGGGGCCCCCCCGAACCCGGGCGGCCGGGTGGGGCGCCTCGACCGGTCACTGTATCATGGAACTACTCGTGGTTCCTCAGTTCCGGGGCTGATCTGCACGAGCCCACGGGCGATTTTGTTATCCAGTTGTCTATCGGTTCCTTCTTCTGGATGGCGCGCCAGACGTCCTCGAAGCGCATCGGCATGTGCATCAGTTCTGCGCCGGTAGCCTTCTGGATGGCGTTGCCCAGGGCGGGCGCCACGGATATCATCGAGTGCTCGCCTACGCCGCGGGCTCCGTACGGGCCGTCTATCTGCGGCGTCTCAACGACGGCGCACTCGATTTCCATGGGCAGGTCCTTGGCGGTGGGGATCTTGTTGTCTGTGAACGACGGATTGAGGAGCCGGCCCTGCTGGTCGTAGATGTAGCCCTCGCAGATGGCCGTTCCAAGCCCTTGGATCATGCCGCCTATGGCCTGGCCGCGAACGATGTCCGGGTTGATGGCCCGGCCCACGTCGTAGACGCTGGCCACCTTGAGCACGCGGTATTCGCCTGTGTCTTCGTTTACTTCCACGATCATGCCGTGGGCGCCGTAGGTCCAGTCTATCGCCGGGTTGCCTTCGCCGGTTTCTTTGTCCAGGTTGGTCAGGCCCTGCGCTATGTATCTGCCTACACCGATGAGCGGCCCGCCGATGCCGTTGCCGTTGGGCATCGCCAGGCCGACGGCCATGGACGAGAAGCTGACCGACTTGGCGGGGTGGTGCTTGATGTAGACTTTGGTGCCGTCGTGGGCCAGGTCGCGGGGATTGGCGCGCAGGGCTTCCGCCGCCACTGCGTAGGCGGTTTTCAGGAGGTCCTCCGCTGCGAGTATCGCGGCGTTGCCTGACAGCAACAGGCCCTTGGAGGCGACGGTCTGCCAGTCGTAGGGGTCGCGGTCGGTGTCGTTCTCGAAGGCCACCTTGACCTTGTCGATGGCAAAACCAAGGCGCTCCGCGACGATCTGCCTGATCGACGCGTAGGTACCCTGCCCGTAGTCGCACAGGGCCAGGTTGACGAGCACCGAGCCGTCCTCGTTCATCTTTATCACGACGGAAGTTGCCGTGAACGAGGGCATGGCCGGGGCCTTCTGCAGCGCCGCGACGCCCTTGCCGATTTTCCAGCCGGTCTGTTTCTCGCGGGCCTTCTCGGCGGCGGTCAGCGTGCCGTAGCCTATCCTGCGGGCGGCTTCCTCGATGCACTTGACCACGTTGCCGGTGCTGCCCAGGATTTCCTCGCCGGTCATCGTGTGGCAGCCAGGTCGCAGCGCGTTCTTGAGGCGGAATTCCAGCGGATCCATGCCTATGGCCGCGGCGATGAGCTCCATGTGGCGCTCGACGGCCCAGTGGAACTCCACGTGGCCGAAACCGCGGTAGGCGGTGCCATAGGGCTTGTTGGTGTAGATGGTGTACGCATCGACCCAGGCGTTCGGAATTTCGTAGGGGCCAGAAGCGGAGAACCCCGAAGCGCGCGTCACGTTGACGGCGTAATCGGCATAGGCACCTGAATCCCAGTACATGGTCATGTGCTGGGCCTGGATCTTGCCTTCCGCCGAGATGCCTGTCTTGATGCGGTAGGTCAACGCGGAGCGGCAGGGCAGGAGGCTGAACTCCTCCTCGCGGCTGGCCTGGAACTTGACCGGCTTGCCGTTGGCCTTGCGCGACAGCACGGCGCACAGCGGCTCTACGCCGATGCCTGCCTTGCCGCCGAAACCGCCGCCGACGTACGGAATCTGCACGCGCACGTTGGTGTGCGGCAGCTTGAACGCGTGGCAGAAGAGGTTGCGCACGGTGAACGGCGACTGGGCGCTCGTCCAGATGCTCACCTTGTCGCCCTTGCCCCACTGGACTATGGCAACGTGGGTTTCCATGGGCACATGCTGTACCGACGGGCAGGAATATTCCCGCTCTATGATGTATTCTGACTGCTCGAAGCCCTTGTCCACGTCGCCCTTGCGGAGCTTGGTGTGGTTGGCGATGTTGGTGCCGGGTTTGGGCGTAAACGCGGCGGTGACATATGAATACGTGCCCAGGTTCGGGTGCACGAGCGGAGCGTCCGGCTTGAGGGCGTCCATGTGGTGGCGCACCGGCGGCAGGGGCTCGTACTCGACTTCGATGGCTTCTATGGCTGCGCGGGCCTGTTCCAGCGTTTCAGCCGCTACGGCGGCCACAGCTTCGCCATAATGCCGAACTTCGCCCTTGGCCAGGATGTACTTGTCTACTATATACAAGCCGATGTGGTAATCGAGTTCCTCTCCGGTGACCACAGCTCTGACCCCGGGCATGGCCGCGGCCTTGGCCGTGTCGATGCGCACGATGCGCGCGCGGGCGTGCGGGCTCTTCTTGAGCTGGGCGTGGAGCATGCCCGGCAGTTCCATGTCACTGACGAACATGGCCTCGCCGGTGAGCTTCTCGACCATGTCGGGCCTGCCTGCCTTCTTGCCGACGTACGCGAGGTCAGCTGTCTTGATATCGTCAAACATGTTCGAGTTCTCCCTTCCCGTCGGGCTGTCCGGTCAGGTCCATGACCGCTTCAACGATCTGGGTATAGCCGGTGCAGCGGCAGAAGTTGCCTTCTATCGCTTCCTTGACCTCGCCGACGCTGGGCTTCTTGTTGTCCACCAGCAGTTCCTTGACGGACATGACCATGCCGGGCGTGCAGAAACCGCACTGCACCGCGTGGTGCTTTTCAAAGGATTTCTGGATGTCGGAGAGCGATGGGCCCTGGGCTTCGCCTTCTATGGTGCTGATGACGGCTCCGTCGACCTCGGCGGCCAGCACCATGCACGAATTGACCGCATGGCCGTTGAGTATGACCGTGCAGGCTCCGCATTCGCCCATTCCGCAACCTTCCTTGGTACCGGTCAGGCCGAGTCCTTCGCGCAGGAAGCGGAGGAGCGTCGTATGCTCTGCACATTCGCGTTCGTAGAGTAAACCGTTGACGGTGAGTTTGATCTTCATGTTACTTGACCTCCGCAAGGAGGCGTCGTACGTAGACGCCTATCATGTGCACGCGGTACTCCCTGGTGCCGCGCACGTCGCTTATGGGTGAGACCGCGGCCAGTACCTTGGTGGCGGCTTCGTCGGGGCTGTCCTTTTCTGTAACCGTTTCGACGAGGACCGGGGTAGGCGCAGCCGAACTGACGGCGAAGCGCAAGCGGCCTTCGTGCCTGGTCATGAGGACGCCCACGATGCCGAGGTCGTGGCCGGCTATGCGCTTGAGTTTCATGTAGCGTCCGCTTGCTCCGGCTGATGCGGCCGGGACCAGGATGCGTTCCAGGAACTCGCCAGGTGCCAGCACCGTTTTCTTGACGCCGGCAAAGAACTGGGTAAACGGCACTGTGCGCTCGCCGGTCGCCGAGCGGATGACCGCCTGGGCACCGAGGCACAGGAGCGCGGGGGCCATGTCCGAGCACGGCGACGCGTTGACGACGTTGCCGGTGACGGTTGCGCGGTTGCGTATCTGGTGACTGGCCAGTTCGTGGGCGCATTCGCACAGCACCGGGAAGCGTTCCCGCGCGTCCTTGGAGCGGAGCACGTCGTTGATGGTGACGGCCGGTCCCATGGACAGGCCCTCGGCACCGAACGCGAGCCGGTCCGCGCCTGCGTACTTCTTGATGTCTATGACGACGCGGGGCTTCATGAGGCCATTGCGTATGTTGGGGATGAGGTCGGTACCGCCGGCGAGTATCTTGCCGTCGGTTTTGTGCCCATCGAGCAACGCGGCAAGCTCGCTCGCCGTTCTCGGGGCCAGATACTGGAACTCGTACACCATGGGTCGCTACCTTTCAGTTGGTGGTAGAAAACAAAAACCCGGATCCTGAGAGCCGGGTTAAACGTGTTGATTATGAATATAAGCCCACTATAGTTAGACACATTAACCGTCTGGTGTCAAGAAAAATCGGCGCTGGTGCCGTCTCCGGCGCCATCATGCTTGTGGCGGCGCGCGTTTCATGAGACAATCCAGCCACCATGGTTTCATTCCCCATAGACACCGACGGTGGCCCCCAGGTCGTTCTCGAGCTGATTTACCGCCTCAAGGTAAAGGACGTCATGAAGTCCGAGGTCGTCACGGCGCCGCCCACGGCTACCCTGCGTGAAGTACAGGTAATGATGCGAGACCGTGGCATCACCGGCGTACCCATCGTCGAAGCCGAACACCTGGTCGGCCTCGTGTCGATAGGTGATATCATAGAGGCTCTGGACGGCGGCTGGATCGCTGATCCGGCGGGTTCCAGGATGAGCGGCTCACTGATAGTGCTTGAGGATGACATGCCGCTGTCGTTTGCCATCACGTACTTCAACCGCTATGGCTACCGGCGCTTCCCCGTGCTGGACAAGAACACCAGGCTGGTCGGCATCGTCACCGCCGCCGACGTGCTCAGAGCCCTGCTGATCGCCATGAACCAGGAAGTGGAGCGGCTGGAAGAAGGACTGGCCAGGGACCGGGCCTCCGGTACCCAGCCGGAGACCGCTCCGGAAGGCGCCAGGTCCTTCAGCATGAGCTTTCCGTCGAGGCGCTTTGATTTCGAGAACGCCGGCAAGGCTTCCGCGGAGCTCAAGAAGGCGCTCAAGGGGCTCGGAGCCGATTCCGGGTCGATACGACGTGCAGCCATCGTCAGCTACGAGCTGGAGATGAACCAGGTGATACACTCCGAGGGTGGCGTGATGGAGTTCTCCGCCTCCAACGGTACGGTCCGCATCGTAGCAAAGGACGAAGGGCCCGGCATAGCCGACCTGGACGCAGCCCTCACTGAAGGTTTTTCCACCGCCAACGAATGGGTACGCTCGCTTGGCTTCGGAGCCGGCCTCGGTTTGCCCAATGCAAAACGGTCCTCGGACGAATTCGAGATTACTTCAAAAGTTGGTACGGGCACCACCGTGCGGGTCCTCGTACGATATCAGGAGCAAGCATGAACATAGCAGACCTTTCCGGCACGTTTGGTTTCGAGGCGATTTTTGCCGCCAAGGGAACAACCGCCATCGTCGATGCGTACACGTCCGACCTCCTGTCGGATGTCATGGCGAAGGCGGTGGAAGGCTCGGCGCTCATCACCATCCAGGCCCACAAGAACACCATCGCGGTAGCCTCCCTGATCGGCATACGCGCCATCGTCATCTGCAACGAGCGGCCCGTCCCGGACGACATGGTCCAGGCCGCTCGGGACGAGGAGATTGCCATCTTCAGGACCAACCTGACCCAATTCGAGGTTTCCGGACTCCTGTACCGCACGTTGCGGGCCTAGGGATCGATGCGGAACTCCGGCGGAAAAAGCGATGCTCGTCGCCTGTGACTTCCACAATCACTCCTGCCTCTCCCCTTGCGGTAGCCTGGAACAGTCGCCCGCGGTGCTCGCCAGACTCGCGCATGAGCGGGGGCTGGATCTCGTCGCGCTGACCGACCACAACAGCGCGCTCAATGCGCCCGCTTTCGCGGAATGCGCCCGGCGGGAGGGCCTGCACGCCCTGTTCGGCATGGAGGCGTCAAGCGCGGAGGAAGTCCATGTGCTGTGCTTGTTCTCCGAGCTTCAGGCTGCGCTCGATTTCAGCGCGTTCGTGGCCGGGCACCTGCCGCGCCTGCGCTTCGATCCGGCCAGGCTCGGTGACCAGGTCGTCGTCGATGCCGAAGAGAACGTCCTTGACCAGCCAGAAACCTACCTCGGTGCGGCGCTCGACCTGGGCTTCGATCAGCTGTGCGAGGCAGCGGCCGGCTGGGGAGCGCTCGTCATTCCGGCGCATGTGGACCGCCCCATGTTCGGCGCCATTTCCCAGCTGGGCTTTCTGCCGGAAGGCCCGTTTACGGCAGTGGAGGCCGTTCGGCCCCTGTCCTCAAGCGCGGCGCGGGGCCATACCGTCATAACGGGGTCGGATGCGCATTATCCGGAACACATCGCGCGGCGTCCGTTCGGGCTCGAGCTGCCTGATGGCTGGAATACCGGAACCCGGGTGGATCTGGAAGCAATCCGGCAGGCCCTCCAGGCGGGCAGGGTTCGCCTGCCCTTCGGCTCGTGAACAGCCTGGCTCGCACCGGTTTCAGAAACACCGCTGTTCTTGTGGGCCTGGTTGCCCTGTCTGCGTCAGTACTCCAGGCGGAAATCAACAGCATTCAAGTACTGCCACCCTTGTCGCCTACGCGAGTTGCCGCCGGGATGCAGCAAATGGTCGCTGACGAAGCGGTTGTGCTGGATGAATGCATCGAACCGCTGGAACAGAGCCTGCGCGTCCACCTGGAAGGACCTGGCGGCCTCGCTTCCTTGGCGTTTATGCCAGAGCCGGACAGAAGGCGCTTCTCAAGGCTGCCGGTTGGCAAGGGCGGATTCGGCATGGCCCTGCGCGAGGATCCGTTCAGCAAGGCGGCCATCTGGCTGGCATTGACCACGTACAACGCCACGGATGACGAGCAGTGGGCGCTCGTGGCAGACGGCGCGGGCTTCAGGCCGACTATGCTCGTGCTGGTGTCGGAGGACGGCGGCAGCCAGTATTTCAGTGGTGAAGCCCTCGCACGGCTGCGCCTCAATACTGGCCTGCCTGATGTAACAGCCTACTCGTTGCGGCAAAAGCCAGGGCAGCATCAGGCGGTCTATTTCAGGATTGAAGGTGGCGGTTCCTTTGGCCCCGGGCTCAGCCTGTGGCAGGCGGATGCCTTGCATGCGCGCCTGATGACTGGCGCGGTGCTGTCCGGACTGCTGCTGGGGTTCACCCTGGCAGCCTGTATCGCGTATGCGCTGGTGGCATCGGTGCCACGGCGCACATCCGCACCTACGCTGACAGGTCTGCGGCTGGCGTTTCCGGCTCTCGTGGCAGGCGCGGTGCTGGCGGGCAGGAACGGCGGTGCCATCTCGGCACTGCTGGGAGGCATCGGAACCGTGAGGTATGGTACCGCCGTTGTTTTTGCTGCGGCCGCGCTGGCGGGTGAGGCGGGCATTGCGTTCATGGTTGCCGCGTCAAATCTTGGCGATGCCGTGAGGCTGGACCGCAAGCGCGTCGCCAGGCTTGCCTTGCCCCGGATAGCCATAGCCGTCGTACTCGGCACGGCCGCTTTTTCAACCCGGTCGCCGTTGGATTCGTACCTGCTTCCCGCCGGACTCTGCCTGCTCGTGTTCGTATCCCTGGTCATTGATGTGATTACACGCGCGCGCCGGGTCACCGGCAAGCTCGAAGAGGCTGAACGGCATGCAGCGAGGCTTGAACTCGAAGCAAAGGGCGGGCGTGATTTTATGACCGCAACCGCAGCGGCGCTTCGTGGTCCGCTCCACGGCCTTATCGGCATACTTGAAAACCTCGATACCCTTGAGCCGGGTCCCAAAACCTCACCGGGCTTGGCAAGCTCCGACCTTCCGCTTGCCAGGGCAGAGGCCGCAAGGCTGGACAACCTGGTCTCCAACATCCTGAGCTACTCGGGGCTGGGTCCATCGCGGCTCGTGATGGAGGAGTTTGACCTGGCTTCGGTCGCACGTTCGGTCGCCGCCCTCCTCCGGCTCGCCCTGGCCGGGCGCAAGGCAACCATCGAGGTGCAGGCTCCCATAATAGAGATCAGGAGTGACATGCGCATCGTGCACCGGCTCCTCCATACAGCCATCAACCGTGCGGCCAGGACGACTGGAGCCAGCAGAGTCAGCCTGTCCGCCTCTTCCACTGAAAGCATGGTGATGGTCGTCGTCGAAGACGACGGCGAGGCTCCGCATGAACCCGTGCCTGGTGATTCGCCGGTTCCAGACATGGAACAGGTGGTGATGGGGCGGCTCGCAAAGCTGCTTGGAGGAACCTTCGCGACCGGTCGGACCGAGGGGGTCAACCTTCACGTGCTCGAGGTGCCGCGGTTCGTAGCTGTTGCGGCTGAAGGTCCTGCCGTGGAATCGCGCGGCGGCATGCTGGACAGCGTTGATCCGGTGGAAACCGAATTCTCTGTTGCACGCAGGTTAGCGAAAGCGGCTGGCCGGGTACTGGTCGCGGGTAATGAACCCGTGGCCCTGATAGCGACGAAGCACCGCCTCGAGTCGTCGGCCTGGCTCGTCGACGTTACTGTGTCGTCTCGCGATGCTCTCGGGAGGTTGCTTGGAGGCGACCCCTACGATATCGTGATCATTGATTCAGCCATGCCGGAGCTGAGCGGCTTCGCGTTCTGCGAGTCGGTGCGGGCCTCCCACGTGTCAGAATCCGTGCCCATCATAGTGCTTACCGAGGCCGGCCGCGCCGATGAAATAGAACAGGCCTTCAAGTCCGGAGCCAACGACTATATTCCGCGGCCGGCGTCGGGCATAGAACTGGAGGCCCGCATCAAGACTCATGTCGACCTGGCGTCGAGCGTCAAGCGCGAGTTGTCGCAGGCCGCGAGGATGGCTGAATTCGACAAGTACCGCACCCTCGCCCTGCTGTCTGCCGGGGTCGCTCACGAGATCAATACCCCGAACAACGCCATGCTGCGCAACGTGCCCATGCTCAAGGAGATATGGTCAACCCTCGAGTCCGTCATCGACAGGATCCACAGGGAGGAAGGCGGCTTCACGGTCCGGGGCTTCGGATACGAAGACCTCAAGCGTGAAATACCCGACATGCTCAACGACCTGTACATGGGTGCCCAGGACATAAAGAAGATAGTAGAGGGGCTCAAGGACTATGCCAGGGCTACTTCCTCTGCCGAAGTTCCGGGCCTCGTGGACGCCAACGAGTGCCTGCGGTACGCTGCCCGGCTACTGAAGCACTCCATAGCCGTAGCGACCGACCGGTTCGAGATGGCGCTCGCCGATGGCCTGCCGCTCGTGCACGCCGACAGGCTCAAGCTGACGCAGGTCGTCGTCAACGTGCTGGAGAATGCGGTACAGGCCTTGCCCGACAGGCACCACGGTGTCAGGATGTCCACCTCCCTTGCTGTGGATGCTGACGGCCTTGGGGCGGTTGTCATCAGCGTTGAAGACGAGGGAATCGGCATGGCTCCTGAAACGCTTTCCCTGGTGTTTGAACCCTTTTTCACGACCAAACGGGATCGCGGAGGTAGCGGGCTTGGACTGGCCGTGGCTTCAGGCATAGTCCGGGATCTGGGCGGCACCATACAGTTGCAGTCAGAACCGGGCGGGGGCACGCTTGCCATGATTCATATTCCGGCTGCCAGCCGGAGCGAGGATGTAAACGGTGGACGATAAACGCGGTATGATCATCGTCGTTGATGACGATGTCGGGGTGCTGAAGCGCCTGGAGCGGCTCCTGCGCTTTGAAGGCTACGACGATGTCGTGCTGTGCGAACGCGCCGACGAGGCCTGGCCCGTCCTCAAGGACTGCAAGCCGCTGGCGATGATACTGGACCTGATGATGCCCGGGACTGACGGATATGCGATGCTCGACCGGATGCACGCCGAGCGGCCTGATGTACCCGTGATCGTGGCTACAGCCATAGACGATCTGGATGCCGTGGTACGGTGCATGAAGGCCGGCGCATTTGATTATGTGCCAAAGTCAGCTGAAACGTCACGGCTGGTTGCGAGCCTGGAGCATGCCGCGATGATAGGGCGGCTTCTGGACGACAACAAAGCGCTCAGGGACAGCCTGCTGTCGGACGACGGCCGTGCTCTCGGCTATTTCGAGTCTATAGTCACGCGCGACCGCAAGATGACCGACATTTTCAGATACCTTGCGGCCATAGCCAGGAGCGACAAACCCATACTGATAACCGGAGAGTCGGGGACCGGCAAGGAACTGTTCGCCATGGCCGCTCACGAGGCCTCAGGACGCTCTGGCGAGCTCGTTACCGTCAATATCGCCGGGCTGGACGACGCCATGTTCAGCGACACCCTGTTTGGCCACAAGCGCGGAGCCTTTACCGGAGCGGAGACAGACCGGCCGGGTCTCATCGAGCGCGCAAAGGGCGGTACGCTGTTTCTGGACGAGATAGGCGACCTGCCGCAGCAGAGCCAGGTCAAGCTTCTCCGGCTCATCGAGCAACGGCGGTACTATCCGCTCGGCGCGGACCTGACCCGCACATCCGACGCGCTGATAGTCGCCGCCACGAACAAGGATCTGCAGAAGGCCTGCGCGGCCGGCACGTTCAGGCAGGACCTCTATTTCCGCCTGGAAACGCACCTGATACGGCTGCCGCCCCTGCGCGAGCGTACGGGAGACCTGCCGCTGCTCGTTGAATTGTTCGTTGCCAGGGCCGCGGAGAAATTCGGCAAGCCAGAGCCCCTCGTTCCGCCAGAACTCTACGAGCTGCTGGGAACCTACGATTTTCCGGGAAACATACGTGAACTGGAATCGATGGTTCATGACGCGGTGGGGCGTGCGGACGGGCGCACCCTGTCCATGGAATCCTTCAAGTCCCGGGTCTTCAAACCGGACCGCCGGACCGCGAGCCTGCCGGTTTTTGCCAAAGGCGTTTTTTCGTCTATGCCGTCCTTGCCCACCCTGCGGGAAGCCTCCGATGCGCTGATCGAGGAAGCTATAAGCCGGGCAGGGGGCAACCAGGGCGTTGCCGCGGGCTTGCTGGGCCTTTCACGGACGGCGCTGAACCGCAGGCTCAAGCACAAGGATGATGATTTCAACTGAACAGGGGTGTGCAAAAACTGGCAGGGTACGATTTATGATTCATCTAAATAAATATATATATAATATGCAATTATGAGGAAGTCAGCCAGAATACAGTACATTCATTCATCAATTTCGATCAGTCTCGCTCTGGCCATGATTTTTGTCTGATGAAGCAATTGTGTATTGAATAATGAATTATTTAATTCAATAAAAATCATCATGGTGGCACGATTCATGCACAGTACTTTGAGGTTGCAAAGGCCCGAACAGGTAAAAAATGTTGAGGTAAAAAAGTACGTTAAAAAAGTAGAGTTATAAATACAGGGCCAAGTAAACATGTAGGTACTTAGAGAGCGGAACGTCTACGCCGGCGTTCCGCTTTTTATTTGTGACAACCTGCCGCAACTTCATGGCTGCTGTACGGTCGAACAGTGCATCAACCGCTCGTTCCAAGGGACGGGCGGTACAGGAAGGTTGTGTATGTCCGATCACGGTGCTGAATCTGTTCCCCTGTCTCCCGCCCGCTATCCGCTTGGAGAAGAAATCGCCAATGCCATAACCCACGGAATCTGGTCGTTGCTGTCCATCGCGGGCCTGGTCGTGCTCATCGTTTCCGCAGCAGCGCGAGGAGACGCCTGGCACGTCGTCTCGTTTACCATTTTTGGTGCCAGTTCCGTGCTGCTGTTTACGATGTCCACCCTGTACCACGCCATCAGCGCACCGCGTGCCAAGAAGGTGCTCAAGGTAATGGATCATTCGTCCATCTACGCGCTTATAGCCGGCACCTACACGCCGTTCGCGCTGACTGCTCTGCGTCCTACCGTAGGCTGGCTTGTGTTCGGCATCGTCTGGGGGGCCGCGGCTATCGGCATCTCGCTCAAGCCCTTTCTGGCAGGCAAGGCCAAGGTGCTGTCGACGATTGCGTATCTGGCCATGGGCTGGATCATCGTCTTCGTGTGGAAGCCGCTCGTTGCCGTGGTGGACATGGCCTCGGTCCGGTTCCTCATCGCGGGAGGCCTTTCATATACACTCGGGGCGCTGTTCTATCTGCTCAAAGGTCGAAGCTGGACTCACCCGGTCTGGCACCTGTTCGTTGGCGCCGGTGTGACGTTCCATTTCTTCGCCGTACTGTCGCTGCTGCCGCCAGCCTGACTTGCGCTCTGTTAACGGCGGCGCAGGAAGCGGCGCAGGAAGCGGGGCAGCGTGGGCTTCTTGAGCCACAGGATGCGTGAAACCGCTGAAGCAACCGCGAGTCCTCCGGCGATGGCGCCGGCCAGCGTCAGCGTGTGGAAGCCCGTTGTCGCGGAGGCCTCGGCATTGCCCGCGACCGCTTCAAACATGGTCCTGTACATGCCGGCTCCCGGCACGAGAGGAATTATGGCCGAGATTATGAACAGCGTAGCCGGCCGCTTGAGCAGGGCCGCGGCTATTTCCGCATAAATTCCGACTACGATGCTGGCAGCGAAAAAGGAGAGCGATTCCGAGCCTGTCCTGTTCTGGAACACCAGATAGG
>CAXZAJ010000099.1:0-12144 GCA_964293355.1 uncultured bacterium | reverse complement strand
CTTGGGCTCCCGGGCTCGTGGCGGGCCTCCACCGCGCGCGTGTGTGGGGGCAGAGGTAAATAAAAGGGCCGATGGGCTATGCGGTTTTTCCTTTTTAGCTCCCCCGCGCGGATTTGAACCACGGACCCAGTGGTTAACAGGCGAACTTTCTATTACTTTACATTATCACCGCCTGTCACTATTTATAATTATAGCAAGTATTTGCTTGGTTTTCAATAGTATGCGTTAGCAAGCGTTTTTATGGGTTTTTTAGATTTTTGCGCCCAATTTGCGCCCAGTTATTTATTTCTAACTATACAATAGAAGAGGAAGCTCACCAAGCATTTATATAGTCTTCGTCCTCAGTAAGTGCATGCTTCCCCCTTATCAAGCTCTTTTAAAAGCTCCCTGCATCCGCTCAATTTCAGGCCTACGGATGCCCCGAGCCTTCGCCCGCTCCTGCCACGTCGAGACCACCCCGCGTATCGCCTCCATGATCGAGAGTGCCTCGGGCTTTGAGAGCCTGTAGTACTGCGCGACCGATAGGGCCAAGTCGAAATCCAACGAGTTATCGTGCTCGTCGATGGCGAGGGAGAGGCCCGCCGAATCCGGCGAGGGATTGATGTCGTAGGCGGGCGAGAGCCGCCAGCCCTTCGCATCGAGCAGGAAGCCATGATTCCGAAGATGGTCGTCGGTGTTGGAGACGGCGATGGAAAAGACGATGCGTTTCCAGAGCTCCCGCAGATCGGCCTCGGGCCGGGATCCGGAGCGCATGATGAACTCCGCGAGCTCAAGATAGCTTGCGCCGGCCTCGGCGTCATCGCCGTCCTTGCGGCCGAGCATGGTCATGGCGGAGGCGAAATGGATACGTGCCCCTCCTTGGCGATCGAAGCGCTTCGTCATGAAGGTGGAGCCTCGCTTCGAGAAGGAGTCGAGCCTGCATTCGCTCATCTCGATGCCAACCGCGCGGGCCAGGTCGGCTACGAGCATCTCCCAAGCGCCTGAGTCGCGTTCATCGTCCTTGCCCGGGAACTTGGCTATCCAGAGTTCGCCCTTCTCGTCCACCACGCTAGCCTTGGGCCTAGCACCTCCGAGCGAGGAGCCGGGCGCGATCAACATGGCGAGCCAGGGGTCTAGCTTGTCGTCGTCCTCTTCATGTTCCGCGAGGAAGCTCGCGTACTCAAGATCGCGTAGTGTCGACCACGGGGGGGCTGCCATCGTCGTATCCGAGCTCTGATAGGCCTCGCTGCCCGCTATCTTGAAACGAAGCGCTCCCATGCGATTCTTGTCATGGACGCCAAGGAGGTAATCTGCTTCCCCGAGCCTTCGCGGCGCTCGCCCTTCCTTCCTTGCCAAGATGGCCTCGCGCCGCCTCATGAGGACGCGGCCCCATCGATCGGGAGAAGAATCCAGGAATAAGCCGAAATTAGGTTTACCCACCCCGGCGTACTGGGGTCCCTTATAGAATCGCAGATCGGGGTCGAGCGTTCGGTTGTCGTCGCGGCGAAGCCATGTCGCGTCGTACTCGAAGGAGAAGACTTCCTTGCCGCGCGGCGCCTGGACGGACAACGTGCCGAGACGGGCGGCGGATCCAAGACCGATCCAATCGGCATACACTTCGATAGTGCGCCCGGCCTCGCTCATGATTCATCCTTCTTCGGCGACTTTCGGGCACGCCGTCGGCTAGGAAGCTTGGCATCCTGGAGGGCGCGTCCAAGCTCGTCATCACGCGCTACGGCCTCGAGGTCCTTCTCGAGTCCCAGCACGAACAAGACCTGGATCCAGGTAGCCATCGATACCGAGCCCGAGCCGTTCTCGAGGGCGCTCAGGGTCTGTCGGCTGATGCCCGCCCGTTCAGCGATCATCTCGGCGCTGAGATCGCGTCGGAGCCGAGCCAGGCGGATATTCTCGCCGAGCGTTTCGAGGCTACGCTGGACACTGGGCAATAGCACCGGCAGCTTCTTAGGCATAACGTATAATATATTAGGCATATTCCTCGCTTATGTCAAACTATTTTGATGTAAAACTGAAGAGCAGGACTCACAAGCGAAGGCGGTTCTTACAGAACGCCAGTAGCATTGCCAGATTGTCAGGATCTCGACAAGCAAGCCATTTACTGTCGCCCAATCAAATGTACGAGAGCAAATTCCAAGAAAACGAAACAGTACTTCGTGCTTGACAACGCGGTCATTAAGTGCAACACTTGTTACATTAGCTGTTCTAAGGAGGAAAGTACGGCATCCTGGCTCATGCTCACCTATTCTCTTCCTGCGGAACCCTCCTCGGCGAGAGTGCGAATCTGGCGGAAGCTCAAGCGGCTCGGTGCCTTGCCCTGCTTCGAATCGAACTGGGTGCTCCCGGACAATCCGCGCTGCCGCGAGATGCTCACCTGGCTCTGTTCGGAGATCACGGAGACGGGCGGGCGGGCCGTGCTCTGGGCCTGTGCGAGCCTGTCCCAGGGCCAGGACGAGAGCCTCCAAGCCCAGTTCCTGGCCCAGGTCGACTCGGGTTACAGCGAGATCCTCTCGAGCCTGGACTCCGAAAAAGCCGAGCTCGACAGCCTCGCCCGCGAATACCTCCGTCTGCGGCAGGTGGACTATTTCGGGTCGAGAAAGGGTGTGGAAGTGCGGCGGAGGCTCGATGCCCTGAGGAACGGAACGATGGCGGAAGAGGGAGGGAGCGAATGAAGTGGCTTACCTGGGAAGGAGTCGGCGTCGACCGCATGGCCTCGGCCTGGCTCATCGTGCGGAAGATCGACCCCGAGCCTGAGTTCGTCTTCATCCCGGCCGGGACGGCAGCGCCACCGGAGGGCGGCGAGGCTTTCGACATTCCCGGGGCGCGCTACTCCCATCACCGGGGGCACTGTAGCTTCCACGCCCTGCTCAAGACCCACGACTGTCGCGATCCCGTCCTGGACCGCATCGCGGCCATCGTGGACGAGGCCGACTCCGTGCAGGAGGTCCTCCTCGAGCCCGCCGCGTATGGTCTCGACCTCCTCTGCCGAGGAATCCGCAGGACGAGCAAGGACGATCACGAGGCGCTGCGTCGCGGTGCCGAGCTCTATGACGCGCTGTATGCCGAACTGGCGGCCGAGACCACGGCCAGCCAGTCGGATAGCCATGTTGCCCAAGGAGGACAAGAATGAAATGGATCACCCGCGCCCATGTCCACGTCGACCGCGTGGCCTGCCCCTGGCTCATCAAGCGCTTCATCGACGCCGAGGCCGAATTCAGCTTCGTGGCCAAGGGTCTCGTCGAGGAGGAAGCCAAGAAGACCGGCGCCATCCCCTTCGACGCTCCCGGCGTCGAGCTCGGCCACCATGGGGACGACTGCTCCTTCGTGTCGATCGTCAAGAAGTACGAGCTCAAGGACCCCGCCCTCCTCATGCTGGCCGAGGTGGTGAACGCCGCCGACACCGACAAGCTCGAGTCGAATCCCTACGCGCCGGGCCTCGAGGCCATCGCCCAGGGATATTCACTCCGGCATCCGGACGACTTCGAGAACGTCGAAGCCCAGTTCGAGGTCTACGACGCCCTGTACGCCTTCTTCAAGCTGAAGGCCGCCAAGAAATGAGCGAGAGGAGGGGCCTCGGCGCGGACCTGAGCGTGGAAGCGAGGAGGAACCTCGTCCTCCTCTTCGCGACGCGGAGCCTCAGGATGTTCGCCTACGGTCTCGTGTCGGTGGTCCTCCTCCTCTATCTCGACGGGCTGGGCTTTGGCATGGCCTCGGTGGGCCTCCTCCTCAGCCTGACCCTCCTCGGCGACACGCTGCTCTCGCTCCTCATCACGACCCAGGCCGACCGGATCGGGCGGAGGCGCATGCTCATGGCGGGGGCCCTCCTCATGCTCGCGGCGGGCTTCCCCCTCGCGCTGTCCTCAAGCTTCCCCGTCATCCTCTTCGCCCTGACCGTCGGCGTCCTCTCCCCGACGGGCAATGAGGTAGGTCCATTCCTGGCCCTCGAGCAGGCGGCGCTCTCGGAACTGCTTGCCGAGGAAGCGCGAACCGCGACCTTCGCCTGGTACAACCTGGCGGGTTCTCTCGCCACCGCCCTCGGCGCGCTCGCAGGCGGCTGGATCTCCCAGGCGCTCCAAGGCGCGGGCCTTCCGCCCGTGGCGAGTTATCGGGCCATCGTGGTCGCGTACTGCGGCCTCGGCCTGGTTCTGGCCTTACTCTTCTGGGCGACCGGGTCGGCGATCGAGCCACCGCGGGATAGAAGGCCGTCGGGAAAACTCGGCCTCGGGAGCTCTCGTGGCATCGTCGCCAGGCTGGCAGCCCTCTTCTCCCTCGACGCATTCGGCGGAGGCTTTGTCGTCCAGAGCGCCATGGCCTACTGGTTCCACCTGCGCTTCGGTGTAGGGCCAGGCCTGATCGGGTCGGTCTTCTTCGCGGTGAATCTCCTCGCGGGCTTCTCCGCCTTGCTCGCCGCGAGGATCGCCCGGCGCTTCGGCCTGGTGAACACGATGGTCTTCACCCACCTCCCCTCGAATCTCCTCCTCATACTCGTGCCCTTCATGCCGAGCTTCCCGCTCGCGCTGACGGTCCTCCTCGCCCGCTTCGCCATCTCGCAGATGGACGTCCCGACGCGCCAGTCCTACACCATGGCCGTCGTCCGGCCCGAGGAACGCTCGGCGGCGGCCGTAATCACCGGCATCGCACGGACGACCGGCGCGGCGATCTCCCCCTCCCTGGCCGGTCCCCTTCTCGCCAATCCCGCGACGGCCGGCCTGGTCTTCGTGATCGCAGGAAGCGTCAAGGTCGGCTACGACCTCCTCCTCTACCGCGCCTTCCGGAGGACCGAAGCGACCGAATCTCATTCACCAAGAAACCCACGATGAGAGAACTCACGTACATCGAGCTCCCCGCGCACCGGAACGACGAAGACTTCGACCACGCCGCCTTCTCGGTCAAGCGCTCTCTCCTCTACGTCGCGCATACTGCGAACGACGCCATGGATATCATCGATTGCGGAAGCAATCGCTACCTGGGATCGATCGAGGGGTTGACTGGAGTCGCAGGGGCACTCGTCTCCGATCAAGCCGGACTTGTCTTCACCTCGAATCGAGGCGAGGATACCGTCGGCATCTTCAAGCTGGGAGAAGCGGGAGAAGTCCGGAAAATCCCCGTCGGATCGAAGCCGAACGGCCTGGCCTTCGATCCTGGCCGCAGCCTCCTCTTTGCCGCCAATGTAGGCGAATCGCCCATGCTCGGTTCCCACAGCGTCACCGTGGTCGACGTGGAACGCGGCATGGCCATCCACGAGGTCTCCGTGCCCGGGCGGACACGCTGGGCGATCTATGATCCCCGCGATGACGCGATTTATGTCAACATCCGGGAACCCGCCTGCATCGCCGTCATCGAAGGAGGAAGGCCGGAGCGTGTCGCGCGGACGATTCCCATACCGGCTGTAGGACCGCACGGCCTCGAACTCGATCCCGTGACCGGACGGCTGTTCTGCGCCTGCGACGATGCGCGGCTCCTCATCGTCGACCCGCGCAAGGATAGGGTTCTGGGCGAGATAACCTTGAGCGGCGCGCCGGACGTCATCTTTCTGGACAGCGTGCTTCGACGCCTCTTCGTGGCCTCGGGGAATCCCGGAAACATCGACGTCATCGACATCGACACGGACCTCCCTGTAGAGGTGATACAGACCGAGCCGGGCGCGCATACCATGGGCTTTGATCCTGTACGGCACAGGATACTAGCCTTGCTCCCGACATGTCACACGGTCAGCGTCTTCGAAGTAGACCATGGAGAGACCGAATCGAAGAGATGATGTCGAAATGAGGCCGCACCGTCTGAACGTTGGCCTTATACAAACCTAATCCGCCTTTCGTGCTCTTTGTAGCCGCACTCCTCGGTCAAGCCGACGACTAGAGTCCCGCGTCTCCAGTCGGGAAGGACCGTATCCTTGTCAGCACGGTCTTGAAGTCCCCCGGCGTGAGGGTGTCCAACCTAGCCAGCCGTTCGGCCGCCTCGATGGTGGGCTCCACTTCGGGGAGTAGCGCCTGAAGAGCGTAAGGCGGCCTTCCTCGGAGAGCGGCTTGAGGCCGACGGTAAAGGCGAAGCGACGAAGGGCGGCTGGGTCGAGACTACCGAGGATGTTCGTACAACAGACGAGGATGCCGTAGTAGGCTTCCATCTGGGTGAGGAGCTCGTTGGTCTGTGAGCGCTCTCAGGAATATTGGGCCTGAACCCGATTCAGAAAGGGCCGTAGGCCTCATCGAGGAGGAGGATACCTTCCGTAGCTTCGGCTTGCCGGAAGGCCTGAGCGATGGCCTGCTCGGTATCGCCGACCCACATGGAAAGGAGGTCGGAGGCCCGGCGCTGGATGAGTTCTCAGTCAAGGGTCTCGGCGAGGTAGCGGGCGAACTAAGTCTTACAGATGCCTTAAAGTCATAGGAAAGGTGCCTTGAGAAAGTGGATAAATGAATCCATGCGAGTACTAGCAGGTACAAAATCACCCTCTCCCCATATCGCGTTGCCCTGAAACACCCTGTGGGTAAAGACTAAAAAGCCCGCCCCAAGACGGAGCGGGCCAGAGGTCATTTCAGGAAGCTGTAACGCGAGCGCATGTAGAGCGCCCAGGGCTCGAGCTCCGGGTGCCGGTCTGTCGGGACGTGGCGGAAGAGCTGTTCGGTCGGGATGTACCGGAACTCGTCGGGCATGAGGAGCAGTGTAGGCCAGAACTCGTAGAGGTCGCGGGAGAACTTGCGGTAATACGGCGATGTGATGGACCTGAGTTCACGATTTGCCCCGACGGCAATGTGAACCACGATGACATTATCAACTGTGGGGATGCCGACCTCCAGGATGCGGGAAGCAAGAAGCTGATGCCGGGCAAGCTGGTACATCGGCTCATAGAGCAGGTATTCGATTCTCGGAACGTGCTCCAAATTGAACGGGGTGAAGGGACCGTAAAAGATCTCGCGGTAGGTGTCCACGCGATCAGAACCGTCGCTCCTGAACCTCTTGTACTGGGATGAATAGCTCTCGGTGAACTTGATCTCGCACAGCATGAAGACCTTGCGGTCGTCCATCGTTTCGAAGCACATCGCGGCGTCGATTGAGGTGGAGCCGGCTCCGCGTATGCGGTCAGCGCCGACATGGGATTCTTCTCCAAGGTAGTTGATATCGCCCTGCCACTCGAATGCGATAAAGGCGTCCTCTTCCACGGGGAGCATGCGCTTGATCTCCGGGAAGTTGGAACGGAGGAAGTCGGCCAATGCCTCGGGACGGTTGCGGAACGGGAAGAGCATATTGACGGCGAATATCTGGCTGGAGCAGGTATGGTTCGTCGGAAGCCCTGGTAGCGCGGCTCCATGCCAGACGATGCCAAGGCGCTCGAAGGTGGCAAGGGCATCGTCACGGATTTCATGGAACAGGTTGTAGGCTGCAAGCTCAAGCGGGAAGCAGAACGGGTACATACGGCTGCGATACAAGCCCGGAGCCCTGGCCTCGCGAGGAAGCGCCTTACTGGTCAGCTTCCACTCAAGTTGCATCTTCTTGGCGACGGAGAGGTAATTCACAATGAGGTCCTCCCCTACGCCGTAGCGGCCATGCTGGCTGCGTTCTTGAGCACCTTCCGCGCGTAGGCGACCATGCGTTCCACGCCATCGGCGGTGTTAGCCTGGCGGGCCTTGGCAAGAATCCAGTCCTGATGTTTGGGCGTGAAGGCATCCTCGTTGTCCTCAAGAATCGAGCGAAGCTCGTCATGGAGACGGTTCATCTTGGTGATCTCGTCTTCGGGCTCAGGTTCAGGCTCGGGCTCTGCTACGGGGATTGGCTTCGCTGCTGGTATGAAGGGCTTCGGGCGATCTGCAGCAATGGTAACATTTAATGCAGACTGGTCCGACATGGGTGGAAGAGGTATAGGATTGACCGGCTTATCCAGGCTACCAACGCTTTCTGCATCGGGGAGTTCGGCCGGATCGTAGGGCATTCCGCCGAGCTCCGAGGGGAAGGCCAGTCGAAACCCCTGACTGATCGCCACCTTCTTCAACTGGAACTTTGGCATCTTCGTCCAGAAGGACGTGGGCTGGCCATCGCGCTTCCGCTGGACAGCTTCCTTCCAGTAGACCTCGTGCACGAAGGGCGAGCGCCAGTCCTTGCGGTGAATCTCGACGAGAGCCTTCATGTCCTCGCCCTGGCCTTCGACCCAGGCTCGCCAGCCGTCCAGTTGTCCGGTCCGCTCGGCGCGATCGAGGTAGACCTGGTACCCGACGACGATACTCATGCGACGGTACTCGCCCTCGCCGTAGATCGCCACGTGAATTTCGCGGCGGAAGGGATTCAAGTGGAAGGCCTGGGCAATCTCGATGAACTGGAGCTTCTCTTCCTGGGTAAGCTGACTCGCGAGGCCGAAGGCCGTTAGATAGTCGAGCAGAGTCTGCTTCAGGACCTCGGCGGTGGACGGTGGCAGACCATCGCGGGGTTGGGTGGGGAAGGCTGATACTGGGGACATTGGAGACCTCCTGTGAGAATGTGGCTCCAATAGCAATAGACAGCCAGTCCTTTAGAGCGCACCCAATGAAACCGACAGGCTCCATCAAGACCGTAATCACTTTGACAGGAAGAATATCTCTGGGTAGTATATGTAGATCAGCACTGTAGTGAAGACATGCAAAAACGTTCAAGGAGATCAGGGTTGCAGAGTTTCGAACACAAGAAACTGATCGCCTCACTCGCCAAACTCGATGAAGTACCGGCAGACCCTAAGCAGTTTGCCGTTTGGATCGAAGCCGAAGCTCATCTGAACTTCTTGCGTGAGAATGCCTTCGCCGATGATTTGGTCATATATGCGTCAGGTGAGTACTCCTTCGTTCATGCTGTTGCCGTTCCGGACGATTGCCTCGCGACTGCTGATCAGCGCGACTTGCTGAACTGGAGTTACAATCCTTTCACATCTATCGCCAGCTATGTGACTGGAGGGGGACGCGATGATGTATGGGTTGAACGGGGGCTGAGTGGGACAGGTACACAGGCACTAAAGAACGCCAATCAACTGGTCTTCGGTAGGACATTCGAGGGCTGGACCGGATCAGGAAGAACATACTACGAACTCCACCAAGAGTATGTACACCTTGCTGGTATCCACTGGCGCCCCGAAAGTCGCGCCTATTGCCGTTACAATGAGGATGGCGATCTGGAGCCGTTGGTATCCATTACCAATCGGGAGGACAAGGGCAGTAGCGTTGCCCTTGTCTCCTTCAAGTGGCAGCCGCTGGAGGAGTACCTTGCAGCGACAAAGTCTTCGATCGTAAGGATGTTTGACTTTGCGCTGTTCCGACGCTCCGGATTCTCTGGTTGGTCAGACGGGCCAATGCAAGAGATTGACGAGTCAGTAGACCTCTTCTACCGTCGAAGAGTGATGCCTGGTTATGCAGCCTACACTCGAGGTGTGCAGATCATCCGCCCTCGTCGTCCTCGGCAAACCATCTTTACCGGTATAACGGACGGATGGTTTGGAAGAAAAAATAGGCAGTATGCCGAGTTTATCGCCTACGATTGGCGCAACAAGCGAGTGACGAAAGTCTCCACAGACCCAGAGGCCACGACGAACTACTTTCAGGCTTCTAGCAATTCGCTGCCCTTCGAGCTGTCGCCAGCGTTCTTCAGGCCAGAGGTTCTGCTGAAGTACAAGGCGGACCGAGACAAGTATACAGTGAGCGAGCGAGATGTCTCATGCCGCACAGCATGGCACCTTGAAGCAATCGACGTAAACGAAGCGGGCCAGGTACACGCTTACATCTGCTACTTGCGTCGTCTCCCATACGCCGAGCAGCTGCACTGGTATTCGTTCAACGAGCCACCGAAAGCCAGTATCTCCGAGCGCGCTGTCATCAACGATTTTAAAGGCGAGTGGGTGAGCTTCGTGCAGCCACTGCAGAAGGTCCTGTCCATTATACAACGCTGGCGAGATTCTAAAACTACATGGTGGACCCTTCGTGATGAGAGGCTTATTGAACGTGTGAATACTCCCTTGACTGCGAGCCGTGATGAGTGGGCCGAGGCCTACATGGACCTCGCGAAGCTGGTTGTCGAAGGCTTCGAGACAAAGACGATACGGGCGCGACTTGATGAGCTAAGAGTTGAATACAGCAAAGAGGATAAGACGATCATATTACTCGAGACCCTCCTATCAGCCAGAATGGGGGGGCAGATTCAGAAGCTTGACGGATTGCGGACTGTCCAGCTCTTGCGTTCGAAAGCCAAGGGTCATGCTGGAGGTAGCGAGGCCGAACAATTGGCGCAGGATGCTCTCATGGAACATGAATCGTTCACCAATCACTTCAATGGTGTATGTGCACAAGTAGCGGATGAGCTTGAGGCCATAGTAAAGGCATGCGATGATGGGCATTAACAGAATGGATCTTGCTACATCGGAAGGGAAGGTCTTGGGTGACAACTATCAAACTGATCATTGGAAGTTGCGCGGTGGTCCAGCAGGCCTCCACCTCTTCAACCGCACCACTGGTCTAAATGTCCTCCTCGATGAGGTGCCTATTCCTAAATCGCTTCATGCCCGTGCGCCTCGGCAGGTCTCAATAGCACTCACGAATCTTTGTGACTTGATGTGTGCGCACTGCTACGCGCCGAAGTCATGCGACGAATTACGGATCGATACTATTGTGCGATGGCTTGTAGAGCTTGATGCGCATGGGACTCTTGGTGTCGGGTTCGGCGGTGGCGAGCCGACGCTCTATCCAGATTTTATAAAGCTCTGTAACTATCTGGCGTGCGAGACCCGCCTTTCCGTATCATTCACGACACACGGCCACCATATTGATGACGCTCTTGCCGAGGCCCTTCGCGGCAACATCAATTTCGTCCGTGTGAGCATGGATGGAGTCGGTGCGACCTACGAGTCAATTCGTCATCGCTCCTTCGATGATCTACTCTCTCGGCTTAGGCACGTGCGGACTATCTCTCCCTTTGGTATTAATGTTGTGATAAATGAGTATACACTGCCCGACCTCAAGGATGTTGCCAGTATCGCAGAGGACTTGGGGGCCAGCGAACTATTGCTGCTTCCACAGGTTCCGGTACGCGGAGTCCCGGCGATTTTATCAGATAGCTTACAAGGACTTCGCATCTGGGTCGATTCTTACAGGGGACGTCTAAAACTCTGCATTAATGAATTAAGTGCCGAAGGCTTCCCTACTTGCGATCCGTTGATGCAAGAACCCGGCCTCCGTGCATATGCGCATATCGACGCGACTGGTGTGCTTAGGCCCTCTTCCTATTCGGATATTGGTGTGCAGCTTGGCGATGACGGTGTGCTTCAAGCGCTTGACCAACTCGCTCACGATCTTGGGGAGGACAACAAATGAAGATTTGGTATCAGCACGGCTCTGAACACTCTGCGAACCTAGTCATGATCGGACATTTCGAGAACGTCGCTGAGGCGACGAAAGCCGCAGAGATCATTGATGTTCTGACGAAACAAGTTCGCGAAGAGGAATCGAGCGGCGCTCGTATTATTGGCCATCCGTCGGAGCGATATGGAGATACTATGCTCGACCTTCTTGGGAAACTGAATATCGCGTCGATCGGACCGAGCGAGCTTGAACAGTTTGCATACGAGTTCCACATTAAAGCGCAGGGAAACGACCTCGTTCTGACTACTGAGGAACTTGACGTCTCAGCGTTTCTTAAAGTTATGGTCGATAAGGGGGCACGGGTCGAAGTCTACTCGGCACACAACTATCCCGATACGGCATACGGGAGAGGTCGATGAAGGGAGAGCCGAAATGCCTGCGCTGAACTGGGACATTTTCAAGGGCCTTCCGGGAAGCGCAGAAAAGAATTTCGAGCTGCTCTGCCGAGGTATCGTACGCCAGAGCTTTGGCAGTCTTGGCACTTTTCGATCACTTGCGAACCAGCCAGGCGTAGAATTTCATCTCAAGCTCGACACGCGCAGCGAAGCGCTCGGCGATATCGGTCGTTGGTGGGGCTGGCAGTGCAAGTGGTACGATCTCGCAGCGAATGGCGCGTTGGGTTCAACAAGGCGAACGAATATCGAGGAAGGGCTCCAAAAGACTGAGAAGTACCTGCCTGAACTCACCGACTGGGTACTCTGGACACGTCGCACGCTGACTACGGAAGACCAAGACTGGTTCAACGGACTCTCATCGAAGATGAGGCTCCACCTCTGGACGGGAGACG
>CAXZAJ010000098.1:0-12163 GCA_964293355.1 uncultured bacterium | reverse complement strand
ACGCAGGGCCGCGCACGGGCGCTTGCGGGTTGGACACAAGGTTCGATGTACTATCCTTGGGGAAGCCGGAGACCCCGGAGCTTCCCGCGCGCGCGAGTGCGTTGCGTCGGCGGAATGCCCAGTCGCGGGAAGCGAGGAGGCTCAGGCTGGGGGCCGTGTCTGGCACAAGGCGCCGGGAGCGGGAGGATGACGCCCCCCGTATCCTGCTCTCGCACAACCGCAATGCCGCTGATATCATCTGCTGAAAGAGAGAATGCCGCATGCCAACTACCTTTCAGCTTGCTCCCCTGCACGGCATAACCAACCGTGTTTTCAGGAACGCGTTCGCGAAGCACTTTGCTGGCTTGGACAGTGCCATGGCGCCGTTCGTGCTGTCAGTACACGCATCCGATGCGCGCGGGGCGCATTTCAGGGATCTGTTGCCGGAATACAATACGCGATTGCCCATAGTACCGCAGATCCTGGGGAATGATGCCGAAGGATTCGTGAATACTGCTGACCTTATTTCCGGGCTTGGGTATACGGAGGTAAACTGGAACCTCGGTTGTCCGTATCCCATGGTGACGAACAAGCGGCGTGGTGCGGGCCTGCTGCCGCACCCGCAACTGATTCGGCAATTTCTTGAGGCGGTTTGTTCCCGGCAGACCGTGGCACTGTCAGTCAAACTCAGGCTCGGTCTTGCCGATGCGAGAGAAATCCTTGAAATCATACCCATACTCAACGGGTTTCCACTCAAACGCGTCATCATCCATCCACGGGTTGGTGCACAACTGTATGGAGGCAACGTGGACCTTGATGGGTTTTTAGCCGCCGCGGCGCTTTCGGTGCATCCTGTTTCATATAATGGTGACATCAGGAGCGTGGCATTTTTCGATTCGCTGCAGCAACGATTTCCGTTTGTTGACGAATGGATGATAGGGCGAGGTGCCATTTCCAATCCGTTTCTGCCGGGCATTCTCAAGGGTGGGGGCTTGCCGGCGGATCCGGTTGAGCGGTTCAGGGCATTCCACGACGAGCTGTACTTCAGCTACCGTGAAGTCCTCGAGGGCCAGAAGCACGTCCTGGACAAGATGAAGGAACTCTGGACGTATTTTGAACAATCGTTGCACGCCGGGGCTGAAGCATACAAGGGTTTGGCCAAAGCCATGACGTTTCCGGCCTACGAAGCCGCCGTGCGCATGGTGTTTTCAGGTGCGGCGTGGATATCTTGAACAGCGAGCCAGCTTGACGATCCAGGGTGAATTGGCGAAGATTCAATAGCTCCATGCGGGGAATCCCAGGATGGAAAAAGAGGTCAGTCTTTCATGGAGTACGGCGAACAGGATGGCTCTTCATACTCGTTGAAGCACCTTTCTTTGATCAATAGACTCGTGCCCGCATGGATTACTGAGGATTTCAGGCCAGTGGCGGACATCGTCACGATGCTCGGGACTTCACGGCCGGAATCGGCCTGGTCGCCGGATGGAGCATGTCTTCCGGACGGCAGGTTGCAGGAAATGCACCGGATATGGCGCACGCACGCTGAAAGCAGCGACCTGCCCAGTGTGGAGCGCTGTACCGTGGCTTCTTTCGGCAAGCTCGCTGATATCATGATGTTTCTTGATTTCAGAAGAGATGGGCTTTCATTGACGTACCGTCATTATGGTCAGGAATTAGCGATGCATTCCGGTACCAGCTGGCAGGGGCGTACGACCGTGGACATGGCCAGCTTCTCGGACTACTCGTTGCTCTTTGCCACAAGTTATCTGGCTTCGGCTATTTTGCGCGAGCCCCTGTATACAGAACTGGTGTCTGCGCCAAAGCTTGTGTCCACCACGTGGTGTCGCTATCTCATGCCTTACGTCAATGAAACGGGAAAAGTCGTGTCGTTCGCCTGCGCCAATGTGCCTGTGCCAGGTTTACGCTCATGGCCGGCAGTAGCCGGCCGAGCGCAGTTGACGAAGAGTCATGATCCCGTGCCCGTGTCCGTTCCTGAATTGCAGCTCGATAGTGCGCGCTCGTTCATCAAAGCGGAGAGGAACGTCCGAGAACTTCTGGAACATGCACCGATAGCAGTCATGGTCGTCAAGGCCGACTCCCGCCTCGTGTATTTCGTCAACAATGCCATGGCCGTCTTGCTGGGCCATTCACCGGAATCGATGTCGGCCATGGATCCTGCCGCCTGGTTCAGGGATGCAGAAAACCTCAAAAGCGCCTTCAATACACGAGAGGGCGAAGGTGGGCTTCAGGATACCGAAGTCAGTTTGCGGCCAAAAGACGGCAGGGATGTATGGGCCGTCATGTCCACTGATTGGATCGTATTTGACAATAACAAGAGCATCGTGTTCTGGCTGTACGACATCAGCGCCCGCAAGGCAGCTGAAGCCGGCAAGCTGCAGGCAGAACGGAAACAGGAAGCTACGATCAGGCAACTGAGAGAAGCTCAGACCGAGCTCAAGAGGCTGGCGGACCTTGATCCGCTCACCGGTCTGCCGAACAGGCGTTACTTTGATGGCATCGCGAAGCACGAATTCGAGCGGGCGCGCAGAAAAGCCTCCTCGATCGGGGTGCTTATGATAGATATCGATCTGTTCAAGCTAGTCAACGATACCTATGGTCATCCAGCTGGCGACGAGGTGTTGCGTACCGTGGCTACCGCGCTTGATTCAGGTCGTCGCAAGTCGGACACCCTGGCTCGCATCGGCGGAGAGGGATTCCTCATGCTGCTGCCGGATACCAACGCGGAAGGAACCGGGTTCGTGGCGGAGAAACTCAGAACCGCGATAGCCTCGTGTACTACTACATGGCAGGATCTTGAACTGTCAGTGACGATCAGTATCGGGGCCAGCGTTTTGACCCCTGGCGATTCGTCCATGGCGGACCTCGTCAAGCGTTCAGACGACGCACTCTACGAAGCCAAACGGACAGGCCGGAACCGCGTCGTTCTTGTTTGAACCGATGAAGGCATACTTCTGTATTCCGAGTCGACCTGAGCGCGTTCTGACGCCGCGAACGCCTCGATGTGATAAAAAAACCCGGTCGGGTGACCGGGTTTTTGTACTGCAACTACTACTGACTAGTAGCGGTTGTTGTCACGGCGGGGCTTGTCCATGGCTTCGTTGACCTTGAGCTGACGACCGTCAACTTCACGACCATTGATGCCCTGGATGGCGGCCTGAGCCTCGGCATCAGAACCCATCTCGACGAAGCAGAAGCCCTTGGACTGGCCAGAGTCACGATCGGTGATGATCTTGACGGAGTCGACCTGACCGTAAGCTGAGAAGATGTCCCTCAGCGAGTTTTCGTAGGTGTTGTAGCTAAGGTTTCCGACGTAGATTTTCTTACCCATGGTAAATTCCTCTTCCCGGTGGCTATCGCCCCGAGTCTTAATTGTACGCTTATCCAGGATAAGCGATTGGGGGAGTTCAGGACCACCGGGCGTAAATCTTTTCGTCGTCCGAAGATTCTCGCTGCTTTTCAGTGCCGGAGGCCGTGGCATCCATTACTGATCAACTGCTGTCATCTCCAGGAAAGGGCGTTACATCGATGTCTAGATAGACTCTCTTCATAAGCACTATACACCAAGTGCTCGACCTTGTTTAGTAGGCAACCCACCTGAAACACCAATATTCGTATAAAAAAATACGAATTTTCGGGTGAATTCGCTTCATCATGTTAAGAGAACCATCAAAATCCAAGAATCCCCAGCTTCTACTCGTGGAACTCTGCTTGCGTATGCGGTAAAATCGGGGGCGCGTGCGTTGCGCATAGTTCAAGCACAAGATAAGGAGCCCCACATGGCCATTGATACCCCGCGTGAGTTGTGCGGATATTCCATCTACCAGATATTCCTGCGGAACCAATCTGCTGAAGGCACGTTCGATGCCGCGCTTCCCTCGCTTGAGCGTGCCTGGCGTCTCGGATTTGACACCGTATACTTGACCCCGATTCACCCCATCGGGGCTGTCGCCCGCAAGGGTTCGCTCGGCAGCCCCTACGCCATCAAGGATTACCGTTCAGTTGACCCAGTACTGGGTGGTGAAGCAGGTTTTCGCAGGTTCATCGATGCCGCACATGCCAGAGGGCTCAAGCTCATCATCGATGTCGTGTACAACCACACCAGCCCGGACTCGGTGCTGGTGCGCGAGCATCCCGAATGGTTCTGGAAGGGCCCCAAGGGAAAACCTGCTCCGCGGCACCCCGAGTGGTCTGATGTCGTGGATCTGGATTATTCGCACCGGGGACTCTGGGAGTACCAGATCGAGACGCTGGAGCAATGGGCCCGCTTTGGGGTTGACGGCTTCCGCTGCGACGTCGCAAGCCTCGTGCCGGTGCCGTTCTGGGTGGCCGCGCGGAAGCGTCTGTCCGCCATCAAGCCCTGTCTCTGGCTGGCGGAGAGCGTGCACAAGGAATTTGTGGCGGAGGTCAGGGCCAAGGGATTCTACGCGGCCTGCGATGCGGAACTCCACGAGGCTTTCGACCTGACCTACGACTACGATGCGCGTACCGAGCTAGAGGCGGCCTGGGCCGGGACCGGCCCGTTGTCAGCGTATCTGCACCATCTTGAGCTTCAGGAGAGCATGTTGCCTGCTACCGCCATCAAGGCGCGGTTCCTTGAGAACCATGACCAGGCGCGGGCTGCCCGGCATTTTGGCCGCGGCGCGAGGCTGCGTTCCTGGACGACTCTTGCAATGCTCCTGCCGGGCACCTTCTTTGCGTACATGGGGCAAGAATGCGCCATGACCCACCGGCCCAGCCTGTTTGACAAGGACGTCGTGGACTGGGCCTCCGGAGACCAGGAATTTGAGCTATGGTTCCAGGCAGCCCATCTGGCAACGAAGGCAATACGTGCGCGGGAACCTGTCTTTTCAGTTCGTGAGCTGGCTTCCGGCGTTGTCCTCGTGGAACGCCCGGGAGGCAAGAAGCCTGTGGCCGCGCTCCTCAACCTTGATGGACGATCAGGCCGCATTGCGTTGCCCGAGCCCATAGTCGGCCGCGACCTGCTGAGTGGTGTTGACTTCGGCCTGGAGCGCATGGTGGAACTAATGGCCGAGCCCGTCCTCGTAGAGCTGGAGGGGCGATAGCATCATCGGTGCCCCTTGAGCCTTGTCCCGGTTACGGCTACGCTCTGAGTATGTTCCAACCAGAAGAGATAATATTTGCGCCGACAGGGCGCTGCAACCTCACCTGCGCGCATTGCCGTGTCAGCCGCGGGCCGCTGGAGCTATCGGCAGCCGCAGCGGTCGCGTTCCTGGGTACCTGCGGCGAGGGCGGTATCGAGCGGATAGGCTTTTCCGGAGGCGAGCCCCTCCTGCGGCTTGATTTCCTCGTTGCCGTAACGAAGGCCGCCGTTGACCGCGGATTCTTCTTTGACCGATTGATGACGAACGGGGACTGGTGGAACAGCGAGGCAGAACTCCGGAAAGCGCTCGAGGCAGTCTGCGAGGCCGGCTTCGACGGTGTCCTCGGCCTGAGCTGGGATGCGTTTCATGCCCAGAAGCCAGAGCGCATCGCCGTGTTCCTGCAGACTGTTTTTGCCGTCTGGGGCAGGAAGGACGTGGTCGAGATCCTGTCCGTTCGTTCTCCCGATGAAGCCGCTTTCCTGCGCGATGTCGATATGGTTGCGGTCGCGCTTGGTGGTAAAGTAGAGAACATCGCGGGAGAACCCTCCCGCATCGTCGATGCCGCTTACCACCAGAGGTCCGATTCGGATCCGGATGATGGCAAGGGACTCGTCATAGCCGTGCAGCGCTTTCCGTGGTCGCGATCGGCGGATGAAGGTGCCTGGGGAGCCTCAAAGTGGTTCGTTGACGATTACTGCGCGGGACCAGGCAACGTGTTCTATGTGCATCCCGATGGCCAGGTAGCGCCGTGCTGTGGTTTTGCCAACGAGAACTCTGCCTTGCTTATAGGCACCATCGATGACTCGTACGATGCGCTGATGGCCAACGCCGCGGCAAACAGGAACGTGCTGGCTTGTTATGAGTCGGGCCTTGGCACAGTACGAAAGCGGCTCGAGGCGGAAGGCCGGAAGTTCCCCGGCAAAACCGACGACATCTGTTTCTTCTGCGATGTGCTGTGCAAGGAAAAACTGGTCTAGGCAGGTGTGGGTTCTGCCCTGCTGATGGTGGCATCCACGTCAAACTCAAGACTGGCGCGCAGTCCGGTCTTGTCCTGGCGCGGATCAAACGAAGCGGTGCCTCCGAGTTGTTCGGCAAGCGTGCGGATCAGTTGCAGGCCCAGACCATCAGAATCCGCAGGTTCAAAGCCAGGCTTCAAACCCGGCCCGTCGTCGGTTACCGATACGCTGATGGTATCCGCGGATTTTACGAGTTCCACGATGATCTCGGCATCGTTCCTGCCGGCAGCCGCATACTTGAGCGCGTTGGTTATCAGCTCATTCAATATCAACCCGCAGGGCATGGCCTGGTTGAGGGATACGAGTATTTGTTCATTGTGGTTTTTCAGAATGACCCTGCAGGTACCATAGGCTCTTGCCAACTCGCTGATGAGCCTGCGTGCATACTCGTTCAGCTCTATTGAATCGAGGCGATCCTGACCGTACAGGGTTTCATGGATGAGACCCATGGAGCGTATCCGGTCTATCGATATGCCAAAGGCCGACGCTGTTTCCGGATCGGTGAGCATGTTCATTTCCAGGTTGAGCAGGCTGACCACGATCTGCAGGTTGTTTTTAACCCTGTGGTGGACTTCCTTGAGGAGCGATTCACGTTCCGCTACAGTCCTGCGCAATTCTGATTCGCGGTTTGAAACCGCCGAGGCCATCGTTTCTATGCTGGCAGACAATGCGCTGAATTCCTGGTAGGTGGACGGTACTTTAAGGTCATAATGGCCATCAGCCACCGCGCCAACTTGCTGGACGTAACTCTTGAAGATAGCCGTCGTGCGTTTCCAGAGTCGAACTCCGATGATTGCTGAAATGCCCAGGCAACCCAGAGTTACTATACCGACCAGTCCGAGCATGCTCGGCAGCACTGAAAACGCCTCGGTTGCGTTCCGGTAGTAGGCTACACGCCATGGGGTGCCGGGAATGGCCTCGGAACTGGCATACCAGAGCACTCCGGATTCAGTGAAACGTGAAGTCGTTTCCACATCCAGCGGGAACCTGGTTTCATAGCGTTGTTCAACAACGAACATCATGTCTGTATGGGCGATGAATCGGCCGGTCTCGTCGAGGATGGCGATATCATCGAGAGGGTCGATCCTGAGGGGCAACAGGAAGTCTGAAAGGTTTTTCAGGTTCAGTTCCAGTTGTATCATCTCGATCGTAACGGTAGATTCTGCTATTGAAACGGAGACGGTACCATCTGATGTCGAGAGGGAAGCCCTGGAGAAGGTAACCTTGTCGTCCTTTTTCAGGTTTTCCAGAATTGCCTTGCCTGAAAAATCATCACCAAGAATCCCTGTATCGGTGGGAGATACGAATATGACGCGTGATGACTCATCAAGGAGAAAGGCTCTGGAAACCTCGCCATGAGCCGAGGTGGAGACATGCATGGCCGTGTACAACTCGCTGCGTGGAACACCCCGGTTGATGAGATCCACATAGGCATGCAGATGCGCAACCGAATTGTTCAGGAACCGTACGGTTTCCTGGGCGACCGCCCTGTTCAGTGAATGGGCTGAAGCGCTGATCTCCGAGCGCACGTGGGCCTGGACTGAAAGTCCTGCGGTCGTAGAAATGAGCAGCGCGGGGATGAGAGCCGCGATACCGAGGCTTATGATGTACATGCGGATGAGGCTCGGGGACGATGGCGTTCGTCTCATCGCGCCTGGCTCAGCGGCTTGAATTGACCTCCGGTGACCTGGGTCAGCCCATACGGTCTGGCTGTATCGCCAAAACGGTCGAGTTCAATGAGGTCCACCAAGCCCCTGAATGGCCCGAGCGTTTCGATGGCGGCCTTGATGCCAGGCCCATCCATTTTCTTTGCCGCCTTGAGGGCGAATGCAAGCATCTGGATGGATTCATATGAGTACAGGGAGGCAAAGGTAGGCTCTTCGCCAAAGCGCCGCTTGTATTCAGTGCGGAATTCGAGTTCTACGGGGTTTTCTGATGCCAGGGTAGCCCCTTCAGCCAGGATGACGCCTTCTACCGCCCGCCCGCCGAATACCATGAGGTCTGGAGTGCGGGCCCACATCGAAGCGAAGGTTGGCAGCGGGTTTTCTTGCTTGACCATGGCCTGGCGCAGTGATGCAACATCGAATGAACTGCCCGAGCAGAGCAGCAGGTCTGGCTGTGTCTGGAGTAGGCCCTTCACGAGGCTGTCATAGTCGAACCCGGTCTGCGTGGTTATCCGGGCGGGATCCAGTACTTCTCCGCCGCCTGCCTCGAACGCGGCTTTGAAGCCGCGATAGACTGCCTCTGTATAAGACAGGTTGAGCGCGTTTATCACAGCGGCGGCTGTGCGGTAACCGCGTTTGAGGGCCTCGGCGGCAAGGGTGCGCCCCTGTTGGTCGTTGGGGCCGATGACGCGGAAAAAGTAGTCGTACTTGCCTGAAAAATCAGTGCTCGATGCCGTCGGGCTGATGAGGACGGTTTTTTGTTCGGTTGTGAACGCGACTGACTTTGAAGCGGAGAGGCTGGTCATGTGGCCTACGAGGGCGACCGCGCCGCGCGCTATCAGGGCCTCGTCGGCCTGGACGCCACCTTCGGCGGTATCGCCATCGTTATGGACCGCGAGTTCCAGCGGCCTTCCGCGGATGCCTCCGGCGGCGTTGATATCGTCTACCGCCATCTCCATACCATTGCGGCCCTGCACGCCTATTGCCGACGTCAGGCCCGTGAGTCCGAGCGGAGCGCCGACGATGATCGGACGTGGGCTACAGGAAAGTATGGCTGAACAGATCGTGGTGGCCAGTGCTATCAGTCCCCGTCTGTTCATAGTGTGGTCAATCCTCTATCTGGAAACGCTCTGCCATTACGGCTAGTCCGATGCGGTCATCCACGCCCAGCTTCTTGTAGGCCCGGGCCAGCGTATTGCGGACCGTCGATTCGGACAGCTCAAAGTCAAACGCCAGTTCCTTCTGTGATTTTCCCGCGATGGTAAGCTTTACGAACGATTGCTCGCCCAATGAAAGCCCCCGCTCCGTTAGCGAGAATCTGGGCTTGGGTTCCTTGAGGAACACGACGAGCCTGTCTTTGTAGAGGAACCAGAGGAAAACACCGAAGGCGAGGATAAAGAAGCTTCCGCCAATAGCATTTTCAAATTTCTCGCCTGCGAATATCACCGCAACAGCTTCAATGCCAAGCAAGTATATGATCAGGGCCATGCTCTTGATGAACCGGTGTCTGGAGAAAAAATTTGCACGTTCCAGCAAGAGGACGCTCATGATGAAGAATCCGAGACCATATAAGCCCCGTGCATCACCCACGATGGAAAACGGAGTCAGCATGAGGAATAGCGCAGGCTGAATCCAGCGCAGGCGTTCAATGAAGGCGCTTAACAGGAACAGCATGCAGGGAACCAGGATCATGATCTGGTTCTGCGAGAAAAACACTTTGCCCAGCGGGAAACCGCGCATGGTCGATGTGAATACATTCACTAGATAGCCGCAAAGGAAAATAGTTGAAAACAGAAAACCCGACGCTCGCAGTTTATTGGGCATATCAGTCCTGCCAGTAGATTCGTGAAGCATTGTCCTCTGTCATTACCAGATCCATGACTGGGTCAGCGCTTCGGGATAGAACGACATCGAGTCGCCCTCTGGTTTCAGCAATGTTCCACCCACCTGAAGTCAGCGGGTTATATCGTTTCAATAATATATCAAGTTCTATGTCGCGTTCGTAGCCTGAGACCATGCACAGGCAGAGCAGAGCCATGCCTCGCTCGATCATCGCGTCGTCTCCACCTTTGAAATCGGAGATGGTGCGCAGGCGGGCGAGCGGTTCCACGTCATCGGCAGGACTGTGGTCAAACACGCGCCGTGATTCACCCCTGCCAGCAATGACAAAGGTTGCCAGGTGGGACAATGCGGTACGTTCGGGGTCGTCACAATGTGCCATATAGGGCAAGAGTCCGATGAGTTTTGCCACGGTATTGGATCTGAAACGCTCCGCCTCTCCATCTGTCATGCGTACAGACGCTACGGTTGTACCAGCCAAGCTACTCCAGAGTCTATCGATGGCTTCTATAGTCATTGATGGATTATTAGAGATATTGGAGTGGACGTCAAGCAGGAAAACATCTATGAATCTTGATATTTGAGGCTTGGCATGATTCTACCCCGGTTCAAGCTTGGTACGAACTCCAGGGACAGAGGATGCGTTCTGCAAAGTCGATTGCTATGAAGAAACCCAGCCCCAGGAGACTCAAGGCGATGATGGCCGCATACATCTCAGGGTATGCCACGCGGGCCCACGCATCGACGATCATATACCCCAGGCCAGTCTCGGTCGCAAAAGTCTCTGCAAGGAACAGCACGGCGACGGCGGTGCCGAGGCTGACGCGAAGCGAGGTCAGCAGGTCTGGCAGGGCCGAAGGTACGACGACGCGGAGCGCCAGGTCTAACCGGCTGGCTCCTAGAGACCGTACCGAATCGATCAGTTGCTCCGATATGCGCCTGGCGGAATCACGAGCCGAGACCAGGATCTGGCTGGAGACGATAAGGCAGACGAGGATGATCTTGGATGCTTCTCCAAGCCCGAAAACCAGGAGGATGATGGGCAGGAAAGCCACCTTGGGAAGCGGGTGGAGCAGGTACACTATGGGGGAGACGAAGGTGTCAACGCGCCTTGAGCGGCCTGCTGCCAGCCCCAGGGCTGCTGCGGGTACGAAACTTACTGCGAGCGCCCAGAATACACGGCTGGCGCTCGCCATCGCGTGGCGGCCCAGATTGCCACTCGATGCCGATGACCACAAGGCCTGGAACGATGCGGATGGGCTTGGCAGGAAGGGTTTGCCTAAAGCGGCGGATGCCAGGGCCCACACCATGACGACGCCAGTTGCCGCGATGACGATGCCGGTTGCCTTTCTGAGATCAGCCTTGAAGCGAATCACCGTGATGCTCCTGAATCGTCTATGGGGCCAGCGTCCCTGAGGGCTGCCCGTATCGTGGCACAGAGTTCCAGGTATCGCGGCGCTGACCGGAAGTCGTGCTTCGTCGACCCCGGCGAAAAGCGCGGATCCGAGCGGTTCTCGGGGATGTCGAATCGCGCGCGGATGCTGCCAGGATTGCGGCCGCCCATCACGAAGACCGACTCAGCCAGGTATACCGCTTCCTCTATGGAATGCGTGACGACCAGAATGGTAAGCAGGCGATTGCGTCTGATCTCCAGAAGGAATTCCTGGGCTGCCTCGCGGGTCAGCGCGTCGAGGCTGGAGAAAGGCTCGTCCATCAACAGCAGGTCCGGCTCGGCGGCGAGTGCCCTGGCTATGGCGACGCGCTGCTTCATGCCGCCGGATAGCCTGGATGGGTAGAAGTCATGGAATGCTGACAGGCCAAGCTCCTCAAGCAATGGCCGCACGCGCTTTCTGCGTTCTTCGCGCTTGAGCCCAGCTATGACCAGCGGCAATTCAGCGTTGGCTTCAACCGTGCGCCATGGCAGCAAGCCGTAATCCTGGAAGATGACCGAGGTTCTGGCGCGGATGCCGCGAACCTTCTGGCCATTGATGAGGACCTCCCCGGACGCTGGTGCCAACAGTCCGGCTATGGCGTGTACCAGGCTGGTCTTGCCGCAACCCGACGGCCCCACGATCGCCGATACGCCACCTGAAGGAAACACCGCGCTCGCCGCCGCTACCGCCTTGACGCGGCCATGCCTGCGGGAAACCGCAGCGCCTGCAGGATAGTCTACGGCGAGCTCCCTCAGCTCTACCACGCGGCGACAGCCCTGTCGTCGAGGAGGTCCGCTGGAACGAGATCCTTGCTCAGCAGACCGCGCGCCTTGAGCCACGTAATGGCGGACTGCACCTGGGTGGCTGCTGGCAGCACAGGCTTGCGGTATTTCACGAAGCGGTATGCATCCTTGACCTCGACCGGGAACCTGGCTTTTTCCACCAGGAAGGCACGATAAGAATCCGGAGCCGCATTGATCCTGTCAGCTGCCATGGCATAGGCCAGGTACAGCTGTTTGACTTCTGCGATCCGGGTGTCCAGAATCGCCTTGGAGAACACGATCACCGCGGCGTCGAGATGGAACTGGTCGGGAGTGCCCACGTGGGGA
>CAXZAJ010000097.1:0-12221 GCA_964293355.1 uncultured bacterium | reverse complement strand
AGCCGCGCCGCAGCAGCCCCAGAATCCGCATGAGCCGCCCGGGCAGCGCGCGCCTTTTCCATCACCCCCTCCCCCCCCGCCACGGTTGAACCCGCCATCGGCAGGCCGCTGGTACCTGGCGAGGATGTCGTGTTCGGCATGTATTCCGGGGGCAGTTTCAGGCTCAAGAAGGGCAGCTTCGCCGGCGTACACCGCTATGTCAGCTCCACTGAATCGCTCGATCGGGTGGTGCTGGCCGATGCCACCCTCGTGCGCTCCATAGCCAACTACACCCTGGGCTTCGCCAGCGCCGCCGCGCCTGCGGAACAGCCTTCCGCAGAAGCAGCCTTCGACCTTGATGACCTGTTTTCCGATGCCGTCGATGTGGCGGCAGCCGCGGATACCGGGGTGACCCTGGAATCCGTCGAGGCTTCCATGGCAGATACCAGCCAGCGCGATGCCCTCGTCATGACCGATGCCGCCGCCTGGAGTTTCGTGCTGATAAAGGCTGCCGAAGGCAGGGCCGATACCCTGGTCGGTTCGCTCTCGGGCGCACTCGATGCCGCTGGTCTCGAGTGCCGGGCCATGAGCTGGCGCTCGGCCGCGGGCACGAGCGCCCAGGCCCTGTTCGCTGTGCAGACTGCCTTTTATGTTGGACTTGGCTTCGTGGCCCTTGGCGCCGTGCTGGTCATCATGAACGCCCTCGTCATCTCCGTGCTGGAACGCAGCGCGGAGATAGGCACCATGCGCGGCCTCGGCGCGGGCACGCCCTTCATACGCAAGCTCTTCATCGCTGAATCGATGCTGCTGACGATGAGCGCCGCTCTCGTTGGAATACTCGCTGGAGCCATCATCGCAACGTCACTCTCGCGCACTGGACTTGCCGTAACCAACCCGCTCCTCGTGTCGCTCTTCGGCGGCAACCTGGTGCGGCCCCTCGTTACCCTGCGGAGCGCTGTACTGCACCTGGTCCTCGCGTCGGCCGTAGGTGCACTGGCGTGGATCTACCCCGTATCGCTGGCCATGCGCGTCCAGCCGGTAGCGGCCATGAACGCCGCCTGACATGACGGTATTCCTCCTGGCCCTGCGCAACCTGCTCTTGCAGCGCAAGCGCTACCTGATGATAGGCATGGCGGTGCTGGTCGGCTTTGCCCTCATCACCGTTATATCCGGTGCAGCCTACGGCGCCATGGACACGGTAAAGGCCAAGGCTGCCCGCTACTTCTCCGGGCACGTCAGCGTTACGGGCTACATCAACGGAGCCAACGGAATTGGCGACCCCGCCCGCATCGAGACCATGCTGCGGGAATCGTCACTGGATATCAGGACAATCTCCCGCCGTACCGCCTACAACCGTAACGATGCTTCCCTGTTTTTCGGTGGTGAGACCGTGCGCCAGCGCAAGCTCGTGGGCGTCTCGTTCGACGTGGAGAAAGACGAACTCGCAAACCTCGCCTTCTCTGAAGGCTCCATAGATGCCATGCTCGGCGATGGAGGCAAGGACGGTATCCTGATCAGCGCTTCGGCGGCCGCCATCATGGGCTGCAGGGTAGGGGACGACCTCAACCTGTACCTGACCACCGACTCGGGCCAGTACAACACCGCCACCCTCATCGTGCGCGGCATCTTCAGCGAGACGAGCCTCTTTGGCTACGTGGCCTACATGCGCAACGAAGACCTCAACCGCCTCATCCTGCGCGCCCCGGATGCCGCCACCGACCTGGCGCTCTACGCAAACGCCGGTGTCGATGTGGATGCCCTTGCGGAAGATGTGCGTCTGCTCCTGGATACCGAGTTCGCCGTGTACCCCACCTTGAAGACCAAGGAAGACCTGTACGCGGCCATGGCGGCCGACGGCGCGGGGCAGAAGATTGCTGTTTTGACCCTGGATGCCCACCTGGCCCAGATCAAGAGCATCCTCGATGCCTTCCTTATAATAACGTACTTCGTGCTGGCCCTGTTCGTGCTCATCGTCATGGTGGGCATCCTGAATACCTACCGCGTCATCGTCTACGAACGCACCAGGGAGATTGGTACGATGCGCGCCCTGGGCATGCGGCGTTCCGCGGTATCGGCTCTGTTCATCTATGAAGCGTTGGGGCTCGCCGTGCTCGCTTCGATGGGCGGGCTGGTGGCGGGCTTCGTGGTGCTGCAAGCGCTCAGGCTGTTCAACCTGGGAACCATACCGGCGGCGGGCATGTTCACCGACAAGGGCCACCTGAGTTTCTACCTGGCTCCGCGCGTGCTGCTGCTCAACCTGGCCATCATGGTGGGCGGCGTGGTAACCGCGGCCCTTGGACCTGCCCGCAAGGCTTCCCTTGTCAACCCGGCAGATGCCATGCGTGGTGAATCATAACAAATCTGTCCTTTGGCATGAAACCTCCGGATTGCCGCGTGCTTTATTACACCATGAAACAGTACAGAACAAGGAACAGCATGAAACTGCGTTTATCCATGACCATTGTCTTTTTAACCTTATGCTCTGCTACGACGGCTTACAGCCAGGCCAGCGTCGATTACAAGGCGCTGCTTGCCAAGGTTGACCAGACCGTGACCTTCGAGGGCCACGACCTGTCGGCCGAATACACCATAGACAAGCGCGATCCTGGCGGCGCTGTGTCCACCACGGTGGCCACCATGTTCCGCAGGGACACAACGGGCCAGTTCCTTATCCTGATACTGCAGCCGGCCATAGACAAGGGCAAGGGCTACCTCAAGATGGACGACAACCTCTGGCTTTATGATCCCGTGGACCGGGTGTTCACCTTTACCAGTGCCAAGGAACGGTTCCAGAACTCCAGCTTCCGCAACTCGGACTTCAGCCGCTCCAACTTCTCCGCCGACTACCGCCCCGTATCGGGCAAGCGCGAGATGCTGGGCAAGTTTGACTGCACCGTGCTGGACCTGGAGGCCACCAACGACAAGGTGTCGTTTCCCAAGATGCGCCTCTGGGTAACGGACGACTTCCTGGTACGCAAGATAGAGGACTACAGCCTTTCGGGCCAGCTGATGCGTACGAGCGCCATACCCAGCTACCAGAAGGTGGGTACCAAGTGGGTGGCAGCCGGCATGGTCATCCTGGACCACCTTAAGGCAAGGACCATCAGCGGCAAGATCGAATTTGAGCGCACCACGGTGACCATAAAGAAGCCTTCCATCTCCACCCTGCCTGATTCCGTGTACACCAAGGAATATCTTGAAAAGGTGTCGCGGTGACCGTTCCGTCCTGCCAACGCCTCGTCGCGATCATCGTGCTGGTTGCCGCGCTGCCGTTGTACGCGCAGGAAGCAGAAAACCTTGACGACCTGTTCAGCGATCCAGTGGCGGACACCGTCGTCGTGGAGACGCAGACCGACCATCTGGCGCAGTATGTCACCAGCTCGGCTGTCGTCATATCGGGTTCGTTCAATGCCACGGGTGGTGCAATAGCAGGATGGCTCCAGTGGCCTGACCTGGCCACGCCGAGCACGGGATTCGACGGCACTATCGGCCTTACGACTTCCGCTTCGCTCAACATCGACGCGCGGCCTGATCCTGACTTCCACCTCTACGGAACCATGACCACGAGCATGAACCCCCTTGTCGGGGTCAGCTGGAGCAGCTTTGCTCTGGGTGAACTGTTTGTCGATTATACGTGGCTTGGCAACGTCTTCTTCAGGATGGGCAAGCACGGCATCACCTGGGGGCAGGGGCGGGTCTTTGAGGGTATGACGAACATAATGGGTGATACGGCTACCGGTTTTACCCTGCGCGCGAGCCTGCCAACCCTGCTGGACGGTGTATCGGCGATCGGCCTGCTCAAGAACGGATATTTCGAGTCGGGTACGCTCGCCTCCTACAAGGAAATCTGTTATGCAGTTAAAGCCGATCAGGTACTGCTTGGCACCCTGCTTTCGCTGGGGGGCAGGTACCAGGTCGATGAAGGCCTCAATGCCATGCTTTCTGTCAAGCGGACGATTCTGGGTGTCGATGTGCTGGCTGATTTGGTGCTGCATGACAGCGAAACCGCCCGGTATCATCGATTCCTTGCCGGTTTCTTCAAGGAATGGACTGACTTCAAGGTGTATGGCGAATACTACTACACCGGGGCCGCTGCTGAAGTCGCGGACCACAGTGCCGGTCTGGCCTGTGGATTCAACAACGTATTAGGTACCCCTTTAGACCTTGGCGCTCAGTGGATCCATGCGTTCATTGATGGTTCCGGCACGGTAACGACGGGCCTTACCTGGGTTCCCTGGAAATTCATCACTGCAACCATTGCCGTTCCGGTGGTCTATGGTGACGATGGTTCCCGTTATGTACTGGCAAATGCTGATCCGGTCAAGCGGCGGTTGGCCTTGGCCTTTGGCCTTGAAATGGTTGTCTCGTTCTGATACACCCAAGCAATCGATTTTCAGGAGTAGTTCAATGATAGAAGGCCCCGATACGCCCGTTACAGCTGATGAGGATACCATATCATTGATAGATCTTGTGGTCGTTGTGCTCAGGCGACGCCGGCTCATCATCATCAGTACGGTCACTTCAATTATCATTGGTCTTGCCCTCGTGCTGGTGCTTCCCGGCTATCAGTACAACAAGGCGGTCGCGGAGCAGATTGCGGAAGGCAATACCACCTTCATGATCAGCTCTGCCCTCAAGGCCATCCTGGGAGAAGGCGAGAGCACCAACTTCATAAGCCAGGCCATGAATGATCCGCTGACCATACTGCAGGCCCTCCGTAAGTCCGGATACACAAAGCTGGATGACAAGACCCTGATAGATACCAGCGTTCCTGATCAAAAGGCAATTTTTTCAATACGCAGGCGGTTCCTGCAGAACAAGGGCCCTGATGGTACCGCGTTGAAGCCGGAGCAATTCGTTTACAGGGTTGCATTGGCAAATGGCGCTGGTACTGTAACCTTCAAGGATAAAGATGAAGAGAAGGTAGCGATTTTTCTGGCCACGATGATCAACACCGTCAACGGTGACATAGCCGTATACATCCAGCCTTACGCCCGCAGCAGGCTTGAAGCCTACGAGGCGCTGCTCAGCATAGAAAAGCCCAGTGAAGTTGCCGGCATAACGATAGTCCAGAACTATGAAAACTATTCACTCATAAAGAATTATCTTCGTGAAGGCCAGAGCCCCATCACCATCCTGCGCGAACCCTACGCGTTCAAGGCTGAATTGTCCATCGATGCGATGCGCACGGACGTACGCAAGAAGGCCATAATCCTGGTGTTCGGCGTGTTCTTCATGGCCGTGTTCGCAGCCTTCGTCCTGCACTACGTGGATACCGTCAGGAAGGATTCTGAATCGATGGACAAACTGCGGGAGGCGCTGGTCAAGCGCAACGGATGATCAAACCATACGCGGTTCTGTTTAACCTGGCCACCCGGCCGGGTTTTGTCGTCTCTGGTGTTCACGCCATGAACATCGAGAGCTCCCGTATTGTCCGTTCAACTTGTTTTTTACGTGGGAATGGTCTAAAATCATCAAACTATACAATAATACTGATGGACGGTCATGATGGCTAATCTCTACGCAGGTCTTATCGCTGGCATCCTCAACATCGCGGCAATACCGCTCTTCATACTCGTGGCCGCCCGGCGCGGATGGTTCGACGAGGTCAACGCCAGGGAGATACACACCGCCGAGATATCCAGGCTGGGCGGCGTCGGCATATTCTGGTCGTTTACCGCAACCCTGTTGCTGGTTTCCTTTTTCTCCCGTGATGCCGCCAAGGACGCGCGCTCCTACTGGCCCGTCGGCCTCGCCCTGCTCATCGTGCATGGCGTGGGCCTGGTGGATGACTTCAAGGACCTGCGGGCAAAGCTCAAGTTTGCCGTGCACCTGATCGCGGCGCTCATCGTCGTGTCTGCCGGCTACCATTTTGGTACCATCTACATACCCTTCGCGGGGGTGCTGGAACTCGGTTTCTGGTCGTATCCGCTTACCGTCATATGGATAGTCGGAGTCATCAACGCCCTGAACATGATAGACGGCATGGACGGCCTCTCCGGCGGCATCAGCGTCATAGCCGCACTGGCCTTTGCCCTCATCTTCATGCAGCGTCAGATGGGTACGCCTGCGGTGGCCGCTCTGGCCCTCGCGGGGGCGCTTGCAGGCTACCTGTTCTACAACTTTCCACCGGCCAGGATATTCATGGGCGACTCCGGATCAACCTTTCTGGGCTTCATCCTTGCCCTGTTTCCGCTTCTGGCCGCACCCGGCCAGGCCGACAGCGGCTTGTGGTTCTACGACGGCATCACCATACTGCTCATACCCATCTTTGATTCCTTCGCTGCCATAATCAGGCGCATGCGGCAAGGCCTGCCGGTGATGAGCGCCGATAAATGGCACCTGCACCACAAGCTCCTGCACCTGGGCATGAGCGTTCGGGGCATACTTGCCGTCATCTACGCGCTCTGCATGGCCCTGGGTCTCGCCGCGTCCTCGGTGCTGTACCTGTCGCCCATGGCCCACTGGCTGGTCATCATGGTCTCGTGGTTTTCAGTGGGGCTCTTCTTTACCATCCTTCACTTCAAGAAGGAAAAATCTCTGGAACAGGCAACTGTCACCTGAAGCCGCCGCCTGTGATATTGCAATTATTCCCCTGCCGCGCTACTGTTGTTCCGGTTTTGAACAAAAGAAGGACATGATGGAACAGTCCTCTTCCCGTACTTCCGGAGGCTTCAGGCAGCGTGTTTCGGCCGCGCCAGTTCGCTTCCGGGACAACATGATCTCCAGCGGTACCTGCCGCGGTTCCGCGGACTCGGCGGAACGGGCACCCGTATCCTGGCGGTTTACGGGTGTCCTCGCGTGCCTTCTGGCGCCTGTGCTGGGCACGGTTCCGGGTGCCGCGCAGGCCCGGACCGGCCCCGCGTTGCCGGCAGCGCTGTTCAGGAATCTGGACAAGGTCCAGCTGGCGCAGCTAGCCGCTGGTGGAACCCTGTTCAGGGAGCCTGCCGGCTGGAAAGACCTGTCAGTACCAGCCTCGGCTCCCTTTTATACTGAAATTGAAGACATTGTACGCGAGGGCGGCCACAACTACCTCGGCGAAGTGCTGGTCGTGATGCCCCGGAGCCAGGCCAACGCAGTGCTGCCGGCCCTCGCCGTGCGCTTGCTCGACTTTGAACACTATGCGGGCATCCCATACTGGTCAAGGCAGAAAAACAAGTACTACGAGCTCTACAACTGGGTGCGGGTCAGTTCAGGCAGCCGTATCGGCAGGCAGGGTTCGGTGACCACGGAACAGTTCATGAAGCCCTTTGGTGAATACGGGGCTACCTATACCTGGTCCATAGCCGACCGGAGCCTCTCGTACTCGGGCATCAATACCACACCGCTTTTTTACGACTCCATTAAGGCCGTCCTGCCGGGCAACATGCTGTGGCGCCTCGAAGCCTACGCGGTGGATGATGCCTGGGTTTTTTACGGACTCGGCGCAGTCAAGGCCTTTGACCTGTTCGGTGCCCTGAGGGACCGCATGTCTACCTCGTTCATGGGCCGCATCGAGGCCTTCTTCAAGCACATCTATGGTGAAATTCCTGCCGGATATGCACAATAAAACCACACACCACGAGAAGAGTAGCGATGAAAAGAGCATTGAACGCCTGTCTTGTAACCCTGGCCCTGTCGTACTCGGCCTATGGCCAGGGGTATGTCATAGAGTCGGTGGATTTCTACAGCGACGGACGGACCCTGGAGTACCAGCTTTCACAGAAGGCTGACATCGAGGCAGGCCTCCATTTTCAGGACCGTACGGCTCTGGATGCTTTTCTGGCGGACCGCACCCAGGTGCTGCTCAACGAGCGGGTGCTCCAGACGGTGCTCATCAATGCTGAAGAGGGCACACCGCTGCCTGACGGCAGGATACCGGTAACGGTGTACGTGTCCACCAAGGATACCTGGAACATCATAGCGTTGCCGTACTTCAGATACGATTCCAATACCGGACTCCTTCTGTCCGGGCGCGCCAGGGACTACAACTTCCTGGGCTCCATGGAAGCGCTCAGGCTCAACCTTAATCTTGAACAGGACACCGGGGGCAGCGTGTTCTGGGGCGCCGATGCGGATTTCAGCTTTCCGTTTCCTGCCTTCGGCCTGGACTGGAACTGGGCCCTCGAGGGTGACTTCAGCTTGCCTGACGATGGCGGACCCGCGATGGCTTCTACGGGTACCGCCTTGCAGGCAGCGCTGCCGTTCGGACCTGGTAACCTCGAGTTTGAACTGTCGCAGACAGCGCTGTTCAACCAGCAGGACGACGACGACGTTCCATACACGGATACCTTCTATCTGAATACGGCAGGCAGCGTGGGCTGGAGCCTGCCTGTTGCCCTGCCGTTTTCCAGGACGCTAGCCACCCTGCGCCCGGCGCTGGGTGTTGGTCTGGACTGGTTGCCTGGCGGGCTCACCGATGAACGGCTGGATCGAGGCTCTGCGCTCGGTGCAAACCTCGGCATTGCCCATGGCAGGATAGACTGGCACGGAAATTTCAGGCAGGGACAGCTCGTCTCGGCCAACGCTGCCGCCTCGTTCTATCCCGTGGATGGCAGCTATGAGCGGTCAGTATCGCTGGAAGCCTCCGCGTTCATGGACGCCGGCTGGATAGGACCGAGCGTGCGCCTGTACGGTTTCTGGAACCCCGATGATGACAGTGATGAAGCCGGCGGCGTAGTCCGCGGTGTCATCAACAACAGGACAGACACCGACGTCGCGCTCGCGCTGAATATAGACCTTCCCGTGCGCGTGCTGCGGTTTGTTCCGTATGAATGGTTCGGCCGGAACTGGATGAAACTCTTCCAGTTCGAGCAGCACTGGAGCCCCTTCCTTGATGCCTCCCTGGGGCACTACGACGGAACCTGGTTCAATCCCGCGGACGGCTGGTATGGCGCTGGCCTGGAAGTGATTACCTTTCCGCTCATCATGCGCAGCTTCTACGTCAGGATATCCCTGGGCTGGAGCGTGGCTGATGTGCTGTCCACCAGCAGCCTCGCCGAGGACAGCCCGCGCGACGGCAAGTCTGTCAGCGAGTTCTACTTTGGGCTCGGACACCATTATTAACGATAGCAGCGAGGAGCGTTCATGAGTACGATTGCGGTTGTAGGAACTGGTTATGTTGGTCTCGTCAGTGGCGCCTGCCTGGCCGACTTCGGCAATACCGTCATCTGCGTAGACAACAACGAAGCCAAGATCCAGTCTCTCCGCAAAGGCGGTATCCCCATTTTTGAGCCCGGCCTGGCGGATGTCGTCAACCGCACCGTGCAGGCGGGCCGCCTGTCCTTCGTTACTGACCTGGCTCAGGCCGTGCAGGCAAGCGATGTGGTCTTCATAGCGGTAGGAACGCCGCCGGCCGACGACGGCAGCGCCGACCTCCAGTACGTGGAAGCCGTAGCCCGCGCGATAGGCCAGACCATTGACGGTTACAAGGTGATCGTTGACAAGAGCACCGTTCCCGTCGGCACCGCGCGCAAGGTACAGGGCTGGATCTCGGACGAACTGGCCAGGCGCGGGGCCGCCTTTGGTTTCGACGTTGTCTCCAACCCCGAGTTCCTGCGTGAAGGCTCCGCGGTGCAGGACTTTACCCATCCAGACCGCGTCGTCATAGGCGCCGAGAGCGACAACGCGCGCTCGCTCATGAAGGAAGTCTACCGCGCCCTCTACCTCAACGAAACACCGTACATCGAGACGGGCCTCGAGAGCGCCGAGATGATAAAGTATGCCGCAAACGCCTTTCTTGCGGTCAAGATTACGTTCATAAACGAAGTGGCCAACCTCTGCGAGAAGGTGGGCGCCAACGTGCAGGATGTGGCCAAGGCCCTGGGGCGGGATGGCCGCATCGGCGCCAAGTTCCTGCATCCAGGCCCTGGTTACGGCGGGTCGTGCTTTCCAAAGGACACGCACGCCCTGGCCATGACCGGCCGGCAGTACGGCGAGCCGGTCAGCATCGTCGAGGCTACCATAGACGCCAACGACAGGCAGAAGATCCGCATGGTAGACAAGATAGAAACCGGCCTCGGCGGCACCGGATCCCTCAAGGGCAAGACTATCGCCATACTCGGCCTGGCTTTCAAGCCCAATACTGACGACATGCGCGACGCTCCGGCCATAGCCATCTGCGAAGGCCTCGTGTTCCGCGGCGCCACGCTGCGCGCCTGGGATCCTGAAGCCATGAAGGAAGCCAGTTGGCGCCTCGAATCCATCAAGGGTTCCCTGGTCTTTGCCCATGACGAATACGACGCGCTCGCAGGCTCCGATGCGCTGGTCCTCGTTACCGAATGGAACCAGTTGCGCACCCTGGACCTGGCTCGCGTCAAGTCGCTGCTCCGGTCTCCCGTCTTTTTTGACCTGCGCAATGTGTACAAGCGCTCAGAACTTGAAGGCAAGGGTTTCAGGTACTACGGCGTAGGGCAGTAGGGCGGGTACGATTCAGCAAGGGTCTCAAAGCGCTTAAGATTATGGACGTCTATCCCTCCCAGGCCAAATCCCTGCTATGCAGGCTCGATAACGGACTGCCATCGCGGGACCTTGCTGAGTACTTGCACTCAAAGTACCGACTCCTCATCAAAGACCTGTCGGGCATGGAAGGCCTTCCCCAAAGGCAGTATATCCGTCTCGCGGTGCGGGAACACAAAGATGATGACAGGTTGCTTGCGGCGCTGGCTGAATGTCAGGTCTCGATGACTGGTTTCACTATGGAGAAAAAATGTTTATGATGCGATTGAAGAGACTGCTTGCACTGGCTTTGACCTGTTTGCTCGGTGCCGGAGTAGCATGGTCCCAGGAAGCGTTGCTCTCGGTGTCCGAGCAGTACTATGATTTTTTAGCTTTGAACGGAGCGGTTGAACGCCCTTACCTCAACTACCGCACCCTGTCCGATTCTGCATGGGATCTGAAAGAATCCGGAGACCAACCCTGGGTTGATCAAAAACTCGACTCCTGGCACGCACTGTCCGGCGAGGCACGCTTCCGCATCTATGGTCCCGAATTGTTTTCATCATTCAACAGTGCGGCTCCATACGGCCAGAACGACGGGTTGTTGTGGCAAGGTAAAGGGCTCAACGCAAGCCTGACCGGAGGGCTTCGGTTCGAGGGCTGGGGCTTCGAGCTTACCTTCAAACCCCAAATCGCCTTTTCGCAGAACACCTCATTTGAGATAATGACCTCTGCGTATGAAAGCGAATACGGCTACATCTGGTCCTATGGAGCAGGCGCTATGGTCGATGCCCCACAGCGCTTTGGGGATGATCTGCTCGCCGCTTTCAGTTGGGGCGACTCTGAAATCAGGTATACCTGGAAGGCCCTGACGGTCGGAGCGGGAACCCAGTCAATCTGGCTCGGTCCTGCCAAAATCAACCCGCTGATGCACTCCAACAACGCGGTTCCATACCCGAAGCTTGATGCGGGTATCCGAAGGATGCCACTGAACTTGTTTGGCTGGTATTCTGGTGAGATAGAGGCACGTCTCTGGGCTGGCCGGCTGGCGGAATCGGATTTTTTTGATTCTAATCCAGACAACGACCATAGGTTGATTAGCGGATTGTCTGTGGCTTACGCTCCTGGTTTCATCCCTGGTCTGAGCCTGTTTGCCAATCGGACTTTCCTGGCTGACTGGAAACCGGAGAATGCCTTGTACATTCCCGAACTATTCCTGGTAAGCCTAAGGAATTCCGAGCAGGTGCAAGGTGCGGAGGACCAACGAGCGGGCTTGGGATTCAGCTACCTTCTTCCGGAGGCTGGCTTTGAAGTCTACGGCGAACTTGCACTGGATGATTACGTGGCTGGAACAAACGGCTATATACGGTATCCCTTTCATACCATCGCCTATACCGCTGGCATGGCAAAGGCTTTTGAATTACAGCCCACTGAAGGTGTGTATGGTTTGTTGAGTGCGGAGTTCCATACTTCTGAAATGTCACAGGATTTCCAGTTCCAATGGCCCAGTACCTTCTATGGGCACCATCAGATAGCTCAGGGTTATACCAGCGGAGGCCAATGGCTTGGCCCTGGATCCGGTACGGGCGGGAATGCCCAGTACCTTGATTTTTCCATTTTTTATCCACGAGGCCGCCTTGATGCATTTGTTTACCGGATTAACCCTGACAATGATTATTTATACAAAGACAGTGTTCAACAGATTCTTACTACAACTGATGGAGCCTCTGCAGAAAATTTCTATCGCTTCAAGGCGTCTTTCAGTATGGGAATCGAGGGGGAGTTTCAACTGAATGAGTGGCTTCTGGTTTCCCGTGGCGTTGTCT
>CAXZAJ010000096.1:0-12234 GCA_964293355.1 uncultured bacterium | reverse complement strand
CTTCCTGCACATTTTCTATATTCATCATTTCTGCATTTTTCTCTTGCAAAACCACATTCCGGTGTTCCCTATTGGTACAAGCAACAAGCTGCTACCCGAATTTTACGGTAATGCTACTGCAGGAAGCTTTATTGGTTTTTAGCCAATTCGGTGGCTCTGCGTTTCTTAAGCGCAAAGTGCAGAGTTCAGGGGCGGACAATCCGGAACCCTGATCTGTTGTCCACGTGGATCGGAATATTGAAGAGCCGGAAAGCGACGGTGCAGCCATTCGCACTGCCGTACCAACTGCCACCGCGCCCGACATGGTACGAGCCAGAAGCGGCTCCCCGATAGTCGGTCTGGGTTCCCGTAGGATACGCAGCATACCAGTCCCAGGTCCATTCCCAGACATTCCCGCTCATATCGTACAGCCCAAGCTCATTGGCTCCTGCGGTTTTGCTGCCTACAGGATTGGTTCGCTCGGTAGTTGTTTTACCGGCTTCTGATCCATAATACCCGAATACCGCATAATCCCCGATTACATTGCTTCCCGTACTCCCGGCAAAAGCCTTGGCGTAGCCTGAAGTATTGATTCCGCCTCCCTGTCCATCGGCTGGCGCTCCCATGGCAGCCCACATCCATTCCATCTCCGTAGGCAACCGGTATCCGTTGTTCGCCCAGGTTGCCGTGGCGGCGTCCCAGGTGGCATCGCTGCCTGTCGGGATAGCAGCATACGTCAAGGTGGAAAAGTTCACTCCTGTTACCGTATACACCGGTGTAAGAGCCTCGGCCACACTCAGCTTGTTGCAGAAAGCTATGGCATGATACCAGTTTGTCATCTGTACCGGATCGCTTTTGCCGCTGGAATAGGTGGTTTGGCTCGGGTCGGTCATCAACAACGCCGCAAACTGTGAGCGAGTGATCTCGTGGGCACTCATCCGATAGGTTTGGGTGATCACGCTGATATTGGCAGCCATGGCATCCCGTTGGAAACGGCCGGCAGGGACGTTAATCATAGTCAAAGTGAATAACGTAGCCGGGAATACCGCCGTGCCACCCCCGGAATTCATCGTGTTCGTTGCAGTAGCTCCCCCAACCGTAAAGTTGTTTGCCGCCACACCTGTCAGGGTAAACCCGGTCTTGGCTGTCAGCGTTATGGTTGCTGTGTACACTGTGCTGGCTGCAAAGGTTGCAGGCGCGTCTGACCAGGCAACGGTGCCTGTGTACTGCGCAGTCTCAGTTATCGTTGTAACCGGGGTAGCGCCAGATACCGGTGCGGTTACTCCGGGGATCGCTGCAATATTGATCACCGAAGCTGTTGTTGCTCCCGTCGCCGGGAACACCACAGTGACCACCCCGGAATTGACCGGGTTAGAGTCGCTCGTGGCCCCTGCAACGGTGAAGAAATCTGCCACTATACCGGTCAGCGTATAACCTGCTTTGGCCGTCAGTGTAATAGTCGCGGTGTAGACCGTGGAGGCCGCAAAGGTCGCAGGTGCTCCATTCCAGGTTACAGTCCCTGTGTACTGCGCTGTCGCGGTTATCGTCGTGACCGGCGTTGCTCCATATGCCGGGGCTGTTACCCCAAGTATTGAGGCTATGTTTATAACGGTGTCCCCTGCTGGGATTGCTGGGTTCGGACAGCCTGACAATATCAGGCTTGTCATTGCTAACATTAGTGGTAGTAATACTTTCTTTCTCATCTGTAAACTCCTTTTTATTAAGCATGTGTACAAAAGTACATTTGCTCAATTCCCTCTATGTTTTTGCGGCGCAACGCGACGTCCATCGAACATTGTGTTAACCTGTGAGGCGTAATGGCGTGATTCTTGCCGAGGAGCGAAGCGATGATTAGCAAGAATTGTGACATAGCCAAGTCAGGTTGAACACGTTGTTCGATGTCTTCTTCTTTCATCTTGGGATTATAAAAGCACCTCCCGGCGTTCCCATTTGGTACCCGTAGGAATGTGGAGTTTGTAATTCGCGGTATTGCTACCGAAGGAAACGATATTGGGATTGCACTAACCATCTGGTTCTGCAATGCTCAGGTGCAAGGTGCAGAATTCAGTGGCGGACAACCCGGAACCCGACAGTGTAGGTCCAGCCGGTCGGATAAGCGTTGCTAAGCCGGTAGGCTACGGTGCAGTATACTTCAGTGTGACCCCAACTGCCGCCACGCCAGACACGATGTTGGCCCGAATCGGCTCCCCGGTAGTCCGTCTGCGCTGTCCCTGGGTAGGCATCATACAAATCCCAGCACCATTCCCGGACGTTTCCGCTCAGGTCGAAAAGGCCAAGTTCATTTGCAGTTTTTGCCCCTACGGTGTGTGTTGTACTACTCGAATTAGTCGCATGCCAAGCCACATCTCCTATCGTATTGGATCCGGCATAGGTGTAGTCATCCGAGCTGTTTCCTCCTGCAGCTGCAAACTGCCACTCAGCCTCGGTCGGCAAGCGATATCCGTTGGCGCTCCAATTTGCAACAACTGCATTCCAGGTTGAATTGTTCGTAGTTGGTATCGCCCCCCAGGTTGTGGGGTCGGTGTTGCCGCTGATCATATAGACCGGTGTTAATCCTTCCAGAATGCTCAACTTGTTGCAAAAGACCAAGGTTGCATACCAGTTTACCTGCTCAACAGGGTTATTCGTTATGCTGGAAAAATAGCTCGGATCCACAATTCCCATCACCTCGGCGTACTGTTCCCCGGTAATCTCATGCTGGCTCATCCGGAAACTGCTCACCGTCATATTTGCTGTACCGTTGTTGAAGGTACCGCCCTGGACCGCTTTCAGTGTGCCAGCTCCGGTGCCAGTATAATCAGTAACCGGTGCCAGATTTGCTTCAGCTATTGTAGCCGGGAATATCGCTGTTACCACGCCGGAATTAACCGGGTTCGAGTCGCTTGTGGCCCCTGCAACCGTAAAGAAATCTGAAGTCACGCCGGTCAGCGTATAACCTGCCTTGGCCGTCAGCGTGATGGTCGCGGTGTACGTAGTGGAAGCCGCAAAGGTGGCAGGTGAATCAGACCAGCTAACCGTACCCGAATACTGGGCTGTATCGGTTATCGCCGCAACTGGGGTAGCGCCGGATACCGGCACTGTTACTCCGGGAATAGCAGCGATATCTATAACCGAATTTTGAGTCGTTCCCGTAACCGGGACCCCTGCCGTTCCCACACCGGAATCCTCGGGGTTCGAGTCGCTGGTGGCTCCTGTGACGATAAAGAAATTCGCCGCCACGCCGGTCAGCGTATAACCTGCCTTTGCCGTCAGCGTGATGGTAGCGGTGTACGTTGTGGAAGCCGCAAAGGTCACAGGTGAGCCGTTCCAGGCAACGGTTCCCGTGTACTGGGGCGTCTCCGTGATCGCCGTCACAGGGGTTCTCCCGAATGCAGGCACGGTAACGCCAGGAATTGTAGCCAGGTTGATCGCTGCGTCTGTTGCTGGGGTTGCGGGGTTAGGACAGCCCAGCGATACGATTGCAGTCAGCGCTACCAAGATCTGGAATAGTTGCTTCGTTCTCATTTTTATACTCCATATAAGTTTATCTGTGCTTAATGCACTAGTTCATAAATACAGCTTCTTTTCTTGCAGCGCCATGCGCCGTCCATCGAAAAAAATTCCCGGGTTTCAGCATGGTAGTTCCCCGGAAACTACCGGCCTTAACTTCAGCCTTGTTGGTGTTTTTCGTGCCGGAATGGCAACGACCATTTTGCCTTTGAGAACGGACGTGCGTCAGGGCGCTATGAATAGAGGAGAAAGCGGTTTCCGGGTTGTGAGAAATATTCATGGATACCCCCCCTTTAAATCTATACGAATAGTATAGATCCCGAGGGGCTGATGGCTCATTGCAACTATAGTTGTATGCTTAGGGTTGGGGCAGGCCCAGGACTAGCTCAACCCTGGTCTTGAAACCGGTCTTTTCGTAGATGTTATGGGTATAACGCTTGACGGTGGATTCGTCGATGCGGAGTTCAGCGGCTATGGCCTTGTTGCTCTTGCAGGCGAATATGCCCCGCACGACCTGCCGCTCCCTCGGAGAGAGCGAGAAGGTGTTCGGTCCCGCTGAGTCCGGCAGCCGTGGAGGTTCGCTGACGAGGTGTACAGAGGCGCATGGGACATCCTTGCGCAGCAGGGCTATGCCTCCAGGATTATAGGGCGAGAAGGCCAGGGATACGGAGATGTGACCGTCCGACAAGGTCAGTTTGTCCATGCCCGGCCGTGGTGCGCCGAAGAGGAAGTCCCTGAGGGCCGAGCGCAGGCGAGCCTTGTGATCGCTACAGGTGCTGCCCAGCTTCATTACACGCTCGCCAAGGAGGGGTTTGAATGCCGCGCTGATCCTGTCGCCGGCGGCAAGGATATTGCCATCGAAGTCCAGGTAAGCCTCGTCCCCGGCGGTCCAGGGAGGCGCTATGGAGCGCTCGAAGGCATCCTGTATGAACGAAGTGATGAATCTGAAGGCATGGAGCTCTTCGTCGCTGAAGGCGGACCTGCCAAGATCCGCCCGTGCGGCGGCGAAGTAGCCCCAGAGGGTGCCTCCATGTATGAGCGGCAGGTACGCGACGTCGGATATTGGACGTGCTTTTTGTACCGCGTCTATGAAATTCCTGTTTCCCGGAACGTCGTAGGCATGCATGCGCTTGAGGACGCATGAAGCGCCAGTTTCTACGACACTGCGTATGAGGAAGTCATCATTGCTGACCGACAGGTACACTGGAACAAAATCCGGAGGGTTGTTGGAGAAGAATATCGGTGTGGCGCTTCCGGTTTGTTGTAGCAGGAAGAGGCTGAAATACTGTGCGTCCATGACCGCGCAGGCGGCTTTGGCTGTTTCTAGGAAGAGCGACTCGCAGAAGGGATTGTCGTAGAGCCACCGGACGATGCTCCGGAGAACCTCGAACGTAGCTGCGGATGAGCTTATGGAACACCTCCCGTTCCTGATTGCCTGGCTCCAATGATAAATCGCTTTTTTTTATGGCGCAAGCGGCACGATCAGCACCTGCTGGTCAGGCGGGCGAATAAGGGAGGGGCCCCGCGGGGAGGCCGGAGGTTTTACAGGAATCTCGCAGGTCTTGCGCAACGGATTGACCTTGGAGCACTATTCAATAAAATGGAGGATACCGATAATGAGCCTGCAACGGACGATGAACGACAAGAAGATAGCCGGCATCTGCGGCGGTCTGGCCAGACAGTTGAACGTTGACTCGAACAAGGTCAGGTGGGTGTTCGTCCTGCTCGTGCTGTTCGCCGGGTTGAGCGCATGGGTGTACCTGATTGCCTGGTTCCTGATGCCCAGCGATGGCGGTTCCGGCACCTACCGGAGCGATTGAGACGGGGCTTACGCCGCCGGGTCTGCCGGCTTGTCCGCGTCGGCGGAAGGGGCGTCGAAGGAGAGGACGGGGCGGTCCTTGTAGTTGAAGCCAGACTCGATGATCAGGCCGTCCCTGGCCTTGAGCACGACCTTGCGTATGCCGGCCGCGGCCCCGCGGTATTCCAGTTGGCCAAAGGTCACGGTCACGCCTTTGTACATGGCTTCCTCGATGACGACGATACTGGCCCGCGAGGCTGCCACGCGGGCCAGCAACGCCGGGTACCTGCCGCGGAGTTCGGCCAGCTCGGGGCGGAGCTTGCCCACGGACTCCTCCAGCTGAGCGTGTGCCTGGATGACCCGCTCATCGGCACGGCCATCCCTGTCCAGTTTTTTCAGCTGCTCGAGCTGGAGTGCGGCCTTGTCCAGCGCTTCCTGCCTGCGCTCGATATCCGCCGCGGTGGCCCGGCACTCGATGACTATTTCCGGGGGGACGCCGACGGCCAGCCTGGTGAGCGCTTCGTTGAAGTTGCCGAGTTTCTTGCACCAGAAGCTTCCGCCCACGATCAGCTCGCTGGCGATGACCTCCGACCGTCGGCCATTGAGGACGCAGTGATTGTAAGCTACGACGCGCGAGTGCATGATCGCTTCCTCGACGAGCACGTTTGAGCGGCAGGTCACGGTGCAGCTTTCCAGGTACTTGGCGACCAGGTCCCCGCCGCATTGGATGGCGCCCTTGCCGTTACCGTTGATCCCGGTCTCCAGCACGATCCTGCCGCCGGCCTTCAGCGTGGCCTTTCCTACGCCGTTGCCTACCTGGATGTCGCCGCCGGCCTCCACGACAAAGCCGTCGGCTATGCTGCCCTCGATCACTACGGAGCCTTCAAAGTGGATGTTGCCGGTGCTGAAATCAACGTTCTTGACCGAGATGACGGGCTCTATGAGTATCGCCCCTTTGGTGACGCGGACGTTTCCGTCGCACGCGGCAAAGAGCTTGGCTCCGTCGGGCGACAACGAGGTGTTGGGGCCGGCGAGCAGTAGCGTGCCTTCGGGAGCGAATTGGGCGGCTACCGTTTCCCCCGTGCCCTTCCTGCCTTGGACTGCGGCGACCGGCCGGGGGAGTCCCCCCAGCAGGTGTCCGTTTTTTTTGTTTTCTATAAAGTTGAGTTCCTTCAGGTTGATCCGGCCAAAATCCATCTCCAGGTACGGTTTGCCCCTGTTGGCGTTAAAGTGGTGGACAACGCGGCGCGGCAGGCCCGGGACGGGCTCCGTTCCAGCGGCGACGAGCAGGGGCTTGCCGTACGCGGCCTGCCCGAGCATCCGCTGGATGTAATCCTGATCAATGCCGTACGAGACTCCGGCGCCGGCCAGCGCGTCCAGGACGTCTGACAGCGTCGGAGGGGCGGCGCCCTTTCTGGGCGGGCTGATTGTGGCGGTGGCTGACATGCCGTCTTTTGCGATAATGACCGCTATCATGGAAGCCAGAGCCTGGCCGTTTGGCCATTCGACCAGAGCGACCGGCTCGCCGCTGCCTTTCTCTATCAGGTCGCGGATCGACACGGTGTAGGCATACGGTATGCCGAGCATCTTCATCCGGTTTTCCACATCCTCCGGATAGACCGGCCGCCCGGTGCCCGTGGGAGGATATATGGACAGGTATGCCCAGCCCTTGCGGTAGAAGAGTTCAAACCTTCCTTTGCTGTTTTCCGGAAGCTTGTCCATGCGCACGAGTGTATCCTAGCCTTTGGGGCTTGTCAGGTATACATAGTTCACGTCAGGTAAGGAAGAAGGCAAGCAGGCATGCAGGAAGATGCCTGCCTTGTATCTAATCAAATACCGCGATAATCGCCTTGATATCCTCCGCTCCTATCCCCATGCCAAAGCCTACCGTAGTCGGTGAGGCGTCAAGCCAGGACAGGAGGCCCGAGAGTCTTCCGGCGTTGTAACCCTGCGCGGGCTGGTCCGCGGGTAGAGCCCGCAATACGAGTCTGGAGAGCGCTTTCGTGGAAAGATAGAAGAGCGCGCGGGTGTCTGCCGGTGCTCCGGCCCTGAGAGCCTTGAAGGTTCTGTCCGTGCGGAGCGATTGCCTGGCGCCTGATCCGGGTATCATCGCGGCGGCTTCCCTGAGCGGCCCCAACCCGAAGAAAGCCTTGTCTTCATGGTAGATATACACCGGAGAGATCAGCCTCCCCATCAGGCCCAACACAGCCGTTGACTGGTTCCCCGCATTTTCCTGCGAGGCGAACGAGTAGGTGTAGGCATCGTACGGCATGCCCTTTACCATCCCTACGGAGCGGTCGATGCCGATGGAAAACCCGGATGAAGCCAGCAATTCGGTGTATGCGGGGTCTTTAGCGAAGTCTATCGCCTTGGCTGCTGCATCGCGGAATGCTTGCCGATCGGTGAGTTCGAGGGCTCCGGAGACCTTGAGCCCCAGGCCGCGCGCGAGCAGTTTCATGAAATTCTCATCGCCGGCATCGATTCCGGAGCGGATCGCTTGCATGAGTTCATCGGAAGGCTGGACTCCGAAGGACATGCCGCCATTCATGCCTGTAGCCGAAGCATATTCCTTGATGCTCGCGAGGGCCGCGCCTGCAAGCTCTTCGTTGGGCAGAACGAGGGCGTACAGTGCCTCCATCAGGGGAAGGCTCCAGGCGAAGGGGGCCGACCACGCGACAGAAAACAGCGCGTCGGCATCACAGTAGGACAGGGACGGAGGCGGTGCATCGCCAGCGGCTGCGCGGCTTGCGAGCGGCGCGAGACTGCCGCCAGCCTTGAGTGCTACCCCCGCCCTGACCCAGACGCGGTCCTTCTGGACGATGACCGCGAATTCCATGCCGGCGAGTTCTTCCAGGCCGTTTTTCAGGATATCGCCGATCTGGCCCAGTTGCCCGGAGAGAGGATCAGAAGCGGTCTCCGCCTCCATTTCCTCAATGTCCTGCTCATCGTCCCAGGAGAAGTCTTCCGCGTACTCTTCTACCGGCTCATTGTCGACTGTTGCCTCGTTGTTTAAAACCGCGGCGTTATCGAGCGCCGCATCAGTATCAACCCAAGCCTCGTTATCGACCAAGCCTCCTGCCTCATTGTCCAGCGGAAGGTCTCCCGACCAGTACTCATAGTCATCCTGAAAATCATCATCCTGCCCTGGAATCAGCGAGCCGAGGTCCCCAGGCAGCATGTCCAGGTACTGTGTCCCGGCATTTGGATCGGCCCAGACAGCCAGGCTCGAAGCAGGATACGCCGCCAGCCTGGCAAGGTTCATGGTAGACCCCGAGCCATAGGCGGGGATGTCTGACCCTTCAGTGCGCAGCACCGCGTATCCGGGATACTCCATGGAAATGGATACGGATCCGGCTTCAGAGTTCATCATTTCGTCCATCGCCGCGGCAAGCCCGCTCTGTTCTTCCATTGAAAGCGCAGCGCGCATCGGTATGAACAACAGGGCCTCAGGCCGTTCCGCCCCATCTAGCCCCGGGTATATCGCCACTATGAAACGACGGTCCAGATCAATGGCGCGGATCATCGTCCTTGCGCTCTCGGGCATCGTTTCATCATCTGCGGGAGACAACAATGATGACACGAAGCCCTCAATGCTGGCGGCCTGCTCCTCGAGTCCCGCACCGGTCAGAAAACCCGTGACATTCGAGTATAACGCTGACGGATTGCCTATCGTCATGACGGCGATGGCACCCGCCGGTACTGATTCCAGCGGATCGAAAGCCGTGGTCGATGTAGCGGCGATAAAAGTCAGCGATGCAAGAGCGACGAGTGTGGTTGCCATATGGAGGCGGATTGAACGTTGCATGGTCGACTCCTCAAGGTTGCGCACTGATAGAGTATCCGATACGGACCGTTTTTTCCAGCGCCGTCACTTGCCGGCTCATCAATGCCGGATTACGATCGAAGGTACCATGGAGGCCTGTAATGAACATGACATTGAAGGATGCGGCCATCGAGAAAATCTCCAGCCGGCTGGCTGAAGAACATGGTGAAGCATGCCGCGAGCGGGCTCTTGAAGGCGTCCTCTGTGCCGCAACCTGGTGGTGCGATGAAGACGGCACCGTGGAGGATTTTGCTGCGTTCTGCTCCAGGCATTTTGCCGCATCTGAAACTGAACGCGACAACCTGTTTTCAAGACTTGCAATGGTATTCGAAGAACTGTACGGGTCCGCCCTCGCTGTTTCCAGAAGCTTCCAGTGGGGCGTCCATATAGACAAAGGACCTGTTTTGCCAGTGGACGCCCTCCTGTCCGAATGGTCGCCCCACGCGCACCTGTCCGATGACTTTTTCTCCAACAAGCTTGCCTTTGTCGTTCACCTCAATTTTCCTTACAAGAGCCTTGCGATCAAGCAAAGGGAAGGGCCGGCATGGACCAGACGCCAGTGGGCTGAGGCCAGACTCGGCGACTTTTTTACCGAGCGTGTCCCGTCCGGTGCAGCTCAGCGCCTGTCCGCGGCGTTTTCTGCCGCAGAAACGTACATCGCCGGCTATTATCTGTATCCCGCGTTCCTCCGTGACGGCAACCAGCCTGGCGGTTCCGGACGTGCGCTTTTTTCCGACGACAAGCGCCTCCTCATGCACTGGAACCTGCGTGACGAAATAAAGGCTCTTTACGCAGCTCCTGAGGCGCTTCCAGCACAGCGACTGCTCTACAAGGCGATGGAGCGTATCGTAGACGGTACCATTCCAGTTGATTTCGTGGATTCCCGGAAGCTCGCATGGGATCCGTACACCGGCATGACCTGGAATCCGGAGGGAACACCGGTTGATGCCGCGCTTGAAGGCGATGAACGCTATGAGCGGCTTCTTGCCATCTTCAAAGCGGAACGTGAATACGACCTCTGGTGTCCGGAAAATCCCAGCCTCGTCGAGCGCAAATTCAATGTAGAACGTGAACTGCCTGAACGCGAGGTACAACGGCTCTTCCACGAGGTACTGTCCGCGCCGGCGCTGAAACAGGCCGCGGCGCTGCTTTCCAAACGGCTTGAACGCCCGCTCGAGGCCTTCGATGTGTGGTACAAAGGCTTCGGAGGCGCTCGGGGCGTCGATGAAGTGGAACTCGACGCGATGACGCGGAAACGGTATCCGGACGCGCGCGCGTTCAAGGCAGACCTGCCGCGCATCCTGGGCGTGCTGGGTTTCGAGGCCGATACCGCTCGATGGCTTTCAGAACACATCGAGGTAGATCAGGCCCGAGGTTCGGGGCATGCCATGCCGGCAGCCAAGCGCTCCGATTCCGTCCATCTTCGAACGCATGTGCCCGCCGCGGGAATGGACTACAAAGGCTTCAATATCGCTTGCCATGAGCTTGGCCACAATGTGGAACAGGTTTTTTCCTTGCACGGCATAGACGAATACTTTATGGCCGGCGTACCCAACAATGCCTTTACCGAGGCCTTCGCGTTCGTGTTCCAGGCTCGTGATCTAGCCATCCTTGGCGTTCAAGGCGCCCCGCAGACTCCATCCGCACTTTCCGATTACTGGACCACCTGCGAGATAGCGGGTGTAGGACTCGTCGACATGGAACTGTGGAACTGGCTGTACGCTCACCCCGGATGCACGGCGAGGGATCTCCGGGAGGCCGCGATGACGATATCCCGGTCCGTCTGGAACCGCTATTTCGCGGAAGCCTACGGATTCAGGGATGCGCTCGTCCTTGGCGTGTACGCCCACATGATAGAGCTGGCGATGTACTTGCCTGATTATCCGTTGGGCCACCTGATAGCATTCCAGATCGAAGCTGCCATGGCCGGCACGGCCGTCGGCGAGTCTATGGGGCGGATGTGCAGGCTTGGACGGCTGACGCCCGACCAGTGGATGCGCGAGGCGACGGGCACCGGGGTTTCAGCGGCACCCCTGCTCGCGGCGGCTGAACGTGCGTTGATTGTTGAAGAGGCAAGCTCCTGAAACCAGAGGCGGGGAGCTCAGTCCCTGCCTCTACATCGTAAACCGGTCTGCCGCCAGCCTGACTTCAGTGATGAGCGCCGCGGTGCTGCAGGCCAGATCCGTGGTTCCGGCTATCGCCTGATTGATTTCCTTGGTGCCTATCGTTATCTCTTCATTGTTCTGGACGACCGAACGGTTAATGGCATTGAGCTTTGACACCTGTTCGAGGATGGTATGGCTGCTGCTGGCAAGACTGGCGGAGCCCGCAGAAATGCCCTGCGTTATCTCGCTCAGGCGGGTCAGCGCCTCGAGTACCCGACTACCGCCAACTTTCTGATCCTCCATCGCAACGCTTATCTTCGAAACTTCCATACCCAGCGACGCCGATTTGTCGTGCACCACATCGTAGGATTCCACTGCAGATTCAGCTGCTACGCCGACTGACTGGATTGAAGAAGCGACGTTTCCAAGCCCCGCGGAAATATCCTTGGCCTGCGCCGTCGATTGCTCCGCCAGCTTGCGTATCTCGTCTGCCACCACGGCGAAACCTTTGCCGGAATCACCCGCGTGAGCTGCTTCTATGGCTGCGTTCATGGCCAGCAGGTTGGTCCTGCTTGCAATCTCCGAAATCACCGAGGCCGCGTCGCCCAGACTCTCTGAATGCCTTACAATTACCCGCACCAGCTCGAGGACCTCGTCGAGCTTTGCCTTGCCGTCCGATCCGAGTCCCATGAGCTCATCGCTGGTGGACCGCGCGACCAGAGCCGCTCTGGCTACCGACTCCATGCTGGCTATCATGCCCGCCACCGATTCAGATGAAAGATCGACGACATCCGATTGCTCCGCGATCCGCTCGGCGAGCCTGGCGTCACCCTGTACCAGCGTCTCTATGGCCGCGGAAACTTCCGCGACCGAGGCTGACTGCTCTTCGAGCTGGTTCTTCGTGCTGGCTATGTTGGAATTGATCTGGACGACGGCGGCTCCCGTTTGAATCATGTTTGCTGAAAGGTCCTGCCCTACGCGATCAAGCTCGCCGACCCGGTCCTTTACCGTGCCGGGCA
>CAXZAJ010000095.1:0-12248 GCA_964293355.1 uncultured bacterium | reverse complement strand
GATATCGAGGTCGGCCTTGGGGCCAGACAGGAGGAATTCCACGAAGGAACCGGCCTGGCCGCTGAGCGCGGCATACTCAGACTCCGCAATCATGATGATGGCTTCCTTGCCCCGACGGGTTACCCGCTGAGGTCCGACTTCACAGACGAGGCTGAACAGCTCGCTGAAACGGGCTTTTGCATCCTGTAACGGCCATGTTGTTTTCATTTTGGGTACCTCTTGCTTAAACTATATACTGACTAGACTGACCAGTCAAGTATTGTTAATGAAGTATTGATCAAGGAGTACTTGTACGGAAATTTGTTTCAATCTTGAATTCCGAATTAATGGAATGCATATTGTCTAACATGAAGACTGTAGACGCGAGGAACTTCCAGCATCACCTTGGCAGCTATCTTGACCAGGTAGCCGCTGGCGAAGCGCTTGAAATTCGCAGGCGGAAAAAGGTTGTGGCAAGGCTCGTGCCATACGTCGCTGAAGAACCGGTTGAACCGTGGCCAGATCTTTCAGCCAGGCTTTCCCGCGCATATCCAGCTGGACCTGTAGTGCTCGCGGCTTCGGATATCCTCTACCAGAACCGGGGCGACTGATGCCGTCCCGGTCCATTCTGGAATTTTTATGAAGCTCTATGTCAGGGAATGGAATTCAGATGTAGCGCTTTACAGCACTGAACATGTTTTCAAGCCTTTCTATTGCAGAATAGTCAAGGCTAAACCGCAACAGACTGCGGAATAGTCAGGTTGGATATTCAGTATGCACGGTTACCATCAAGAGGATTTCAGCTGCAATGCCTGGACAACTTCCTTGACGGCCTCACGGTCCAGGAAGGCGCCCCGGATGTATTTTTGCAGGACCATGGATGCGAGGGTCTGGTAGGGTACGCCTTCCTGGGCTGCCTTGTTCTTGAGCCCCTCTATGACTGATGCAGAAAGGCGCATGGTAACGTTCTTGCGGGCTTCGGACCTGTATGGCGCCAGAACGGCTTCCCGCACGGAATCTGGCAGTGCGGTAGTTCGGTCCAGCCCCGCGAGTTCAGCTTCCTCATCGTCCAGAGGAGTAAAAGCCGGCTGATATTCTACACTCATCACGAACCTCCATATTGCTTGTGCAGATCCCTGCTTGGATAGATAGTCTTGAGGAACAACCCGGATTCAGTCTGGATGAATGGAACCGCATGGACATAACCATGTATCCGGACTACCAGTATTTGTTGATTGCTGCGAACGGGATGTGGAAGCAAATCCAGTTCCTTGCCGGCTTCGATTATGCCAGCCACATCCTCAAAACACACCCCCCTCTGATGCTTGAGAAGTGTGTTTTTATCTTCATTCCAGCGAATATCCATGAGTATGACTATACTATCAAAAGCATTGCAAAAGCAACGCTTTTGATAGTATCAATCCGGTTTCACCAGCGCCTTTGCCACCAGGTTCGAGAGGAACTCCACGCGCATGCCGAGCTGATAGTGCTCGGTTATGTCGGAAAGCTGGCTGTGACAGTTCTCGCAGGCGGTGGCTACCACGCGGGCTCCGGTGGCGCGCAGCTGGTCGGCCTTGACCTTTGAGGATTTCATGCGGAATTCCAGTTCGCCCATGGCGACGAGGCCGCCGCCACCGCCGCAGCACCAGTTCTCCTCGCGGTTGGGGGTCATCTCGGTAAAGTAGTCGGTTACGGCGCGGAGGACACGGCGGGGCTGCTCGATGACGCCGGAGTTGCGCGCTATCTGGCAGGGGTCGTGGTAGGTGGTCAGGTCCTTGTGCAACGACTTGTCCACGGCGATGCGGCCAGCGGCGAGGTAGCGGTCTATCAATTCGACGAAGGCGCTTACCTTGAACGGTTGTTCGCCGATCTGCTGCCTGAGCACGCGGAACGCGGTACCGCATTCCACGACGGCCACTTCCTTGACGCCCAGCCTCAGCGCCTCTGCTATGATACGCGTCGATATGGCCTTTGCCTTGATGGCGTCTCCGACGAAGGTGCCGAAGTTGACGGCTTCGAATGAAGAGAGTGTCCAGTTCTCGCCGGCGGCGTTCATGATGGCCGCGGCGGGTACGATGGAGTGGGAGCCTGCGAGCGCGACGTAGAGCACGTCCGCGCCGGTCTTTTCGTAGGGGATGGCCGGTGTGGGAGAGGCAGGCCACAGCGCCTTGACCTCGGGTTCAAGGTTGGTCAGCGCTTCGGCGTAGGAGTCGCGCGTCTCCTCCATGCCCTCTCCCTTGGCAACGGACATGTCCGCCAGCATGGACAGGATCTTTGGCTCCTTGTCCGCGCCGATGAGCAGGGCCTTGGCTATGGACATGACCTGCTGGGTATCTATGCCGAAGGGGCAGTGGACCATGCAGCGGCGGCAGCCGGTACAGGAGTAGGCGGCCTCGTAGAGTTTCTCCATGGTGCCGTCGTTGAACTCGAGCACCTCGCCGAGCCAGGGAGCTATGCGGCCCTCGCGCTTGAAGTAGCGCCTGAATATTTTGCGCACCACCTCGGCGCGGCCGACGGCGGTGTACTTGGCTTCCGGCATGGAGGCGTACACGTGGCAGGACTCCACGCAGAGCCCGCAGCGGGCGCAGGTGTCCAGGTACATGCGCATGACCCCGTGCAGCTTGGTCTCGAAGAGTGTTTTCAGGCTTTCTTTTGTTGCGTAGTCCATATCGCCCTCCTGACCTTGTTGAGCGGGATCGAGAAAAAAGCATGCGCGATCTTGGAGAACGGCAGGATCATGAAAAACAGGTTTGCCAGCAGCACGTGGAGCACGACGAAGTGGTAGTGCGACCCGTGGAGCACGTCGCGCGGGTCGGCGAAGGTGAAGCGCGCCAGCCCATCGAAATAGAGCGAGAAGTCGGCCTTGGTCATGACGAAGCCGTTGGCCGTCCACGAGTTGCCCCAGCTCATCAGGTCGCCGAGCAGGAACAGGAACAGCACGAGCAGGAGGAGGAGGTAGTCCGAGGGTACCGAGATCTGCCGGTCCATGCCCCTGAAACGGCGGACCAGGAAGTAAAAGGCCGGCACGGTGACCATGAGGCCCACGGCGCCCGCTCCGACCATGTGGCGTGAATCAGCTGACATGAGGTTGACCTGCGGCAGTATGTCCAGGTGGCCCAGCAGCAACAGCACGAGGCCAGCATGGAACATCATGAGGAAGGACCAGAATACCGGTTTTCGTTTGCGGATCTGGCGCATGCCCAGCGCGTCGCCGAGGGCTGCCAGGAACGGACGGTTGGCTGCGGGGTAGATGGCCAGCTGGAACGGGGCGGGGGAGCGGGCGACTTTGGCCATCCTGACGACGATGGCGACAACGCAGAACGCGATGGCTAGGTACACCATCGGCACCGTGATGAAGTATTCGGCCCAGTCCAGCAGCAGGGCCAGCCCGGTCCGCTGCACCTCGATGGAAGCCCCGCTGACGGCTTCCGCCGCCGCGCTGGCCCCGGAAACCGCCACGGCAGCCTGGCCGGCGGCGGCAGGAAGGTTCTGCATGGGGGCTCCTACTTCAGGCGCTTGACGTAGATCTTGATGAGGCCCGGTTCCTGCTTCGTCTCCACGACCTGGTTGCCGGTCGTCTTGGCCCAGGCGGGGAAGTCGGACAGGGAGCCGGGGTCGGTGGTGAGCACCTCGACGACGGAGCCGACGGCGGTCTTGGGCAGCTCCTGGCTTATCTTGACGATGGGCATCGGGCACTTGAGGCCTTTGTAGTCGAGAGTCTTTGCAACGGTGTAGTCAGCCATGTAATGCTCCTTGTAGTGTGGTATCAGATGAACAGCTGGACTGAAGATTCGCCTGCGTGGGCCAGGAAGGTGGCGACGCCGCCGACTTCCATGCCGGGGTAATCGATCAACTCTTCTCGCTTGAGTCCCATGAGGTCCATGGACATCTCGCAGATGACGATCTTGACGCCGAGCTGGCCGGCGATGTCGAACATCTCGTCCAGGCTGGCCACGTTCTTTTTTTTCATGAGGTCGCGTATCATCGCGGTGCCCATGCCGGCCATGTGCATGCTGGACAGCTTCGTCCTGCCGTGGCCCTTGGGTAGCATGAAGCCGAACATCTTCTCGATGAGGTTTTTGCCGTTGACGTTCTTCTTGGGATCGCGCAGGGCGGCGGTGCCCCAGAACGTATAGAACAGCACCGTCTCCATGCCCATGGCGGCGGCGCCGGTGGCGATGATCATAGACGCGATGTGCTTGTCCAGGTCTCCGGAGAACACGATCATGGAGAGCTTTTTCTTTGCTCCCGGTCGGTCCTCAAGCTGGGCCTTGATGGCCCCCAGTTCCTTCTCGATATCCATGGCCGTGCTCCTTGGTAAAATCGCGGACGTTCGAGGTCATCGATTGGGTCGGCGGTGTTACCGTAACGGTGGCAGGGCGACGCGAAAGGGGTGGCCAGGTAACCGGTTTCTAACCGGAATGCACTATCCGTGATGTTCAATATAGATCTATCGATATATTTCCATAGATCAATGGTCTTGTGCAAGCCCCGGAGGATTCCATGGCTCCAGCACTCGCTCCCAGGGGGGCGCGGGACCCCGCAGGCCTACCGGCCGAGGAGGCCCGCGCCGGGGAACGCGTCTGGCCCTGGCGGCTGCGATGCGGGGGATGGCGTTCCCCGAAATCTTGAAAACAGGGTCAGTATTGTATATATTTCGCATTAAGCGCCTTTCTCTGCACCGCCTTTCGGCTGACACTATTGAAACGAGTGTCGCCCCGGGTATATGATGCCCCTGCTCCGGGCGCGGCTCAACGTCGAAACTCCCGGAAATCTTTAGACCATCGGTCTCCGGTGAGGTTCTACGCATGATATCCCTAGGCATCAATATTGGCTCGTCGAGCTTGAAGCTCGTACTCGCTGACGGCGACAAGGTCGTCTGGTCGGCGCTCACGCCGCACGAAGGCGATTTCCACGCGGCGGTACGCAAGCTGATGAGCGAGCGCGACATTCCCGTGGGCACCAAGGTGCTCGTTACGGGCAACGAAGGCCGCTACCTGTTCAACGCCGCGGGCACCCTGGAGCCGCTGTGCGTGGAGGCCGCGCTCAAGGCTTCCGGCATCAAGGCGGACGCAGTGGCCAGCATGGGCGGCGAAGACCTCGTCGTGTATTCGCTGGACGAGAACGGCAAGATCATCAACAACTTCTCCGGCAACAAGTGCGCATCCGGTACCGGCGAATTCCTGAAGCAGCAGCTGGGCCGCATGGACATGACGCTGGCGGACATAGCCAAGGTGCCGGAAACGGCTTCCGTGATGTCGCTGTCCACGCGCTGCTCGGTGTTCATGAAGAGCGACTGCACGCACCGCCTGAACAAGCGCGAGGCCACCAAGGACGACATCGTGCTGTCGCTGTCCAACGTGATGGCAGGCAAGGTGGTGGACTTCCTCAAGCGCGCCAAGGTGACCAAGGGCCGCGTGGTGCTCACCGGCGGCGTGACGCTGAACCGGCACATCGTGCGCTTCATCCGCGAGCGGGCGCCCGACCTGGAGTTCGTGGTGCCCGATACCGCCTCGGTGTTCGAGGCGTACGGAGCCGCGGTGCTGGCCGCCGGCGCGGGCTCCCCGCTGCCGCCTCCCGCCACGCTCCTCAAGCCCAACGTAGTCCGCTTTGACACGCTGCCCGACCTCAAGAAATGGCGCGACAAGGTGCGCTTCTTCGAGAGCTCCGAAGGCAAGGTGGTAGCTGGCAGAAAGTACATCCTGGGCGTCGATGGCGGTTCCACGACCACCAAGGCCTGCCTGGTTGACTCGGAGACCGACGAGGTGGTGGCCAGCCACTACGGCCGCACCCACGGTGACCCGGTGAAGGCGCTCAAGGAGTGCCTGGCCGTGCTGCGCGACAAGATAGCCGCCGACACCAACGGCGGTTCCATAGAGATTGAGCTGACCGCCACGACCGGTTCGTCACGCGAGATCCTGGGCGTGTTCCTGGAGACGCCCGGCGTGTACAACGAGATCATAGCCCACGCCGTGGGCACCGCGTACTTTGACCCGGGCGTGGAGACGATCTTCGAGATAGGCGGCCAGGACGCCAAGTACGTGCTCCTGAAGAACGGCGTACCCATAGACTACGCCATGAACGAGGCCTGCTCGGCTGGCACCGGCAGCTTCCTGGAGGAATCTTCCTCCGGCGACCTGTCCATCCACAGCGCCAAGGACATAGGCCCCATCGCCCTGGCGGGCGACGCGCCTTTGAAGTTCGGCGAGCACTGCTCGGCGTTCATCAATTCCGACATCCGCAAGGCCGTGCAGCAGGGCGCCACGCGGGAGAACATAACCGCCGGCATCGTGGTGTCCATCGTGGCCAACTACCTGAACCGCGTGGTGGGCAACCGCACCATAGGCGGCAAGGTCTTCCTGCAGGGCGGCGTGGCCAAGAACTCCGCCGTGCCGCTGGCGTTTGCCATGATGCTGGACAAGGAAATCCTCGTGCCGCCATCTCCCGAACTGATGGGCTGCTTTGGCGTGGCCCTCCTTGCCAAGCGCAAGCGCGCCGAGGGGCTGCTGGACAACACGGTCATCAATCTGGAATCGGCCATAACCCGCGAGATAGTCTACGAGCGCGTCTTTACCTGCAAGGCCTGCGACAACCTCTGCCCCATCCAGGTGCTCAAGGTCAACGAGCACCCGTACATGTTCGGTGGACGCTGCAACAAGTACACCAACACCCGCAAGACCGTTAAAGACGTGCCGGTGTTCGACTACGTGCAGAAGCGCCAGGACCTGATGTTCGAGACGCACGCCGCGCCGGTGGAGTCCTTCGTAGCGAAGCGGAAGTTCACCGTGGGCATACCGCGGGCGTTCTCCACCCATTCGCTGTACCCCCTGTACTCGTGGTTCTTCCACGAGTTGGGCATCAAGACCGTGCTGTCCACCGAGGTGGCTCAGGAAGGCGTGGTACGCGTGGAGAGCGCGTACTGCTTCCCCGCCGAAATTGCGCATGGCGCTGTGCAGGACTGCCTGGACAAGGGCGTTGACTACGTGTTCGTGCCGCATTTCCGCGACATGGCCTCGTACGAAGAAGACGTGCACGCCAATACCTGCCCGATAACGCAGAGTCTTCCTTATTACATCACCAAGGCTTTTCCGGAGATCGACGAGAAGCGCTGGCTTCCGCTCGTCGTAAGCTTCAAGTTTGGCGACAAGAAGGCCCTGGAGCACTTTGCGGCGATGGCCGAGCTTCTGGGCATCGACGAGGCCGAGACCAAGGCGGCGTTTGACATCGCGGTGGCCAAACAGCGCGAGTATTTTGCCGCCGCCATGGCGCTGGGTCGTGAGGCGCTCGAAGAGGCCAAGAAGGCAGAACGCCCTGTTATCGCGGTGCTGGGCCGGCCGTACAACGCCTTTACCCCCGAAGCGAACATGGGCATTCCGCGCAAATTCACCACCCGCGGCTACTCGGTGATCCCGTTTGACATCCTGCCCATAGACGACGAGAAGAACAACTTCCCGAACATGTACTGGTACTACGGCCAGCAGGACATGCGCGCCGCCCAGCTCCTCAAGGACAACCCCAACGTCTACGTGACCTGGATCACCAACTTCTCCTGCGCGCCTGACTCGTTCATGCTGCACTACCTCAAGTGGACCATGGGCCAGAAGCCGTTCCTGGTGCTGGAGCTGGATTCCCACTCGGCGGACGCCGGCATAGACACCCGCGTGGAGGCCTTCCTGGATATCCTGGACGGCTACCGCGCCAAGAAGACCGAGATCGAGGCCGAGCGCTACGACAACGGCTGGAAATTCGCATACGGCGGCGGCGAAGACCTCCGCGTGATCAACGCGAAGACCGGCGAGAAGGTTATGGTACGCGACAACAAGCGCACCAAGATCCTGCTGTCAAACATGGGCAACGTTTCCACCGAGTTCATGGCCGCCACGCTGCGCGGCATCGGGCTCAACGCCGACGCGATGCCCGTGGCCACCAACAAGACAATCCAGCTGGCCCGCTCCCATGCCTCCGGCAAGGAATGCGTGCCCAGCCACCTGCTCCTGGGCAGCGTGCTGCAGTTCATCGCATCGGAGAAATACCGCAAGGACGAGCTGTACCTGATCTTCGTGCCGATCACGACCGGCCCATGCCGCACCGGCCAGTACTTCGTGTTCTACGAGAACCTGTTCAAGGACATGCGCCTTGAGAACGTGGTGGTCTTTACCCTCTCCGCCGACAATTCCTACACCGAGCTCGGTCCGGACTTCGCCAAGGAGATGTGGAAAGGCCTCGTGGTCACCGACTACATGAAGGACATCCAGACCTCGCTCAAGGCTACGGCAGAGGATCCCCGCCAGGCCATCGCGGCCTTCGAGGCGTCCTGGAAGATCATGATGGCGACCGTGGAGAAGCATCCGGAAAAGCTCTGGTCCGAACTGAAGCGGGTCGTGGTCGACGTAAAGAAGATACCGCTCAAGCGCAGGCTCGAGGATTGCCCCAAGGTGCTGGTCGTCGGCGAAATCTACGTGCGCCGCGACGATTTTGCCGTGGGCGAACTGACCGACCTGATGAGCGAGCGCGGCATCGCGGTAAAGGTCTCCGGCATCGGCGAGTGGATACACTACCTGGACTTCGTGCGCGAGTACGCGCTCAAGAAGCTCATAAAACTGGAACCCGCCGGCTCGCGCCTGTTCTCCAAGCCCTCCCGCGACCTCCTCAAACTGCGCGTTGAGGAAATGTGGAAGCATTCGGTGGAGAAGAAGGTGCTCTCCATACTGGAGCCCACCGGTCTCATCCCCAAGACGCCGCACGACATGCGCGAGATCATGAAGAACACACAGGAGCACTTCGTCAACCTGGAGCTGAACTCCGAGATCGCGGTATCCACCGGCGTGGCGGCCACCGCCATGCAGAACGGTTATTCCGGCATCGTCAACATCTCGCCATTCGCGTGCCTCATAGGACGCGTCATCGAGGGTCTGTTTGCTCCCTGGGCCCGCGACCGCAACTATCCGACCATCTCCGTCGAGGTGGACGGCAACCAGCTACCCCCGAACATAGTCAACAAGCTGAACATCTTCATGGTCAACGTGCTGCGCTTCAAGGGCGACCGCGAGCTGTCCTCGCTCATCGAGCCGGTGGGTGGCACCATGGCTTCCCAGCTCAGCCTGGAGCGCGGCGCAGCTACCGGCTGCTCGTCCTGCGGTGACGGCTGCGGTTCGTGCGGCAGTTCCTGCGGCGACTCCTCCTGCGATGACGATGACGGATTCATAGGCTCGGCCGGCAAGTAAAAACCTTTTCGTAGATTAACAGCCCCTTCCGACCTCCCGGAAGGGGTTTTTTTTAAGAATTTCGCATAGAGCCACAGAGAAGATGAGTAATCAAGGATAGGAATTTTAAGCACAGAGACACAGAGAAGATGAGAAGAGAGGGAAAAAGGTTAGGAAAAAATATAAGACGAAAAAATTGCACAGCGCCAGCGCGAGCATTGCGGAGCGCTGGGAGAAGACGAAAAAGAAAAGAGGGATTAAGAATGAAATGGAGTTTTAAACTTCTTTTCTTCTTACTCTTTTCTTTCTTCCTCATCTTCTCTGTGTCTCTGTGCAAAAATTCCTGATCTTCTTCTTCCCTCTGAGTGTGGATGCCGGAATTGGGGGAGGCGCGTGGTAGAATCGTAGTGTACTTACTAGAATGTATGCGTGGAGGCTCACTCATGAATATGCGACGAGTTTCGTTGATGCTGATAGTGTCTGTTGCCGCCGCTTCGCTGTGGGCTCAGGCTGTCGTGCCGTCCAGTGTAGTGGCGGTGACGGTGTACTCGGACCGCGCGCTGGTTACGCGCAGGGCCACGCTCGATATCGCCGCCGGCGAGTCTACGCTGGTCTTTACCGATCTGCCTGCCGCCACCGACGCGGCTAGTCTGCAGGTGAGCGGAAAAGGTGCCTTTACCTTGCGCGACGTACGCATCGTCACGAGGCAACGCGCCCGAGATGTTTCCGCCGAACTCAAGGGGCTTGAGGACGAACGCCGCGGCTATGAAGAGCGGTTGGCGGTAGAGAGCGACAGGATCCGCGAGGCGGAAGCCGAGCGGCTGTTTCTTGCCGAGATGGCCAAGCGCCTGACGTCCAGCGCCGGCTCATCCGAGACCCTGCCGCTCGATCCCTCCGTGTGGGCCAAGATGCTTGATTTTCACAGAACGCGTAACGAGGCGGTCAATGCCTCGCTCAGGGCTTCTCGCAAGGCCAGCCAGAACCTGCAGGCTGAAATCGAGCGGATAAACCGGGAGATACGGTCGCTGGGGCCGGGATCGCGCCTCTCGGTGGTCGAGGCGGAGGTGGTGGTCGAAGCAAAGTCGGCGACCAGGGCCAGCCTCGACGTATCATACCTGGTCGCCGGGCCGTCCTGGCATCCGGATTATGTGATACGCGCCGATTCTGAGGGCGCGAAGCTGGCCATGCACTACCGCGCCGTGGTGCGGCAGTATACCGGCGAGAGCTGGAACGACGCTGCGCTCAGCCTGTCCACGGCGCGTCCTCAGGCAGGCGGCTCGCTGCCGGCTCTCTCGCCCTGGCGCATCGATGTATACAGGCCGGAACCGGTCTACAAGGAAGCGGCCAAGAGTTCCCGAGCCATGGCCGCGCCTGCCGCGGCTCCCATGGCATCCGGTGCCGCCGATTCCATGGCGGAATTCGCCGAGCCGCAGCCCGAGATGGACTTCGCCGTCTCGACCGCGGAAACCGGCGCGACCGCCGTGCTGTTCAGGATACCTGGAGCTACCACCGTGGCATCGGACAACCGAGACCGGACGGTCACCATCGCCGTCCTCGATCTGCCCGTTCAGTATTCCTACGAGGCCGTGCCCAAGCTTTCGCCGTACGCGTACTTCCGCTCGGAGGCCACGAACGATTCCAGCTTTCCCTTCCTGGCCGGAACTTCGCATGTCTATGTCGACGGCAGCTATGTGGCGGACGCCAGCATGGCAGCGGTGCCGCCCGGCGGTACGTTCAACGCCGACCTCGGCATAGACGAATCGATCTCGGTTGAACGCAAGCTCAAGCGCAAGTTCGACGAGACGTCCGGGGTCATCGCCAAAAAGCAGAAAACGACCTGGGAGTACCTGACGACCGTCAAGAACGGCAAGCAACGCGCCGTGACCCTTACCGTTTCCGACCAGCTACCCATCGCGGCCAACGAGCTGATCGTCGTGAAGCCGCTTGAACCGGCCTACGCCAAGGACACGGACGCGCTCCGCAAGACCGAGTACGAGACGTTCGTCTGGACGCTCCGCCTGGCGCCATCGGAGGAAAAGGTGCTGCCCCTCTCCTTCAGCGTTGAATATCCCCGGGGCACGCCCATCATCGGTCTCGAGTAGACGCGCTGTAAGCGGCTACTGCCGCGAGGGCGATACCCAGTTCCCTGTTAAAATCGTCCGCCACACGCTCCATCCCGAGCCTGGCGGATTTGTTTTGCGTATCCATTCCATGCAACGCCAAGATCGCGTCCGCGGCCGAGACTACGCGGCCGCAGCCGATGATTCCCGCGGCTCCCTTGAGCCTGTGCACGCCCGCATGGAATGTTTCCGCGTCGCCATGGTCCAGCGCGGCCTTGGCTTCGTCGTAAAGCTGCTGGCTCTGCTTGACGAACAGATCGAGAATCTGGGTTGCCACCGCATCGGCCCCATCGTAGTTCAGGGCAAATTCCCGGGCATCGAACACCGAGGAATCTGCTCCTGTCTCCGCGCCCCGTCGTACGGCCGCGGAACCGGCCGCCTCCCGCCCGGGAAATACCTGTGCCAGCATGCGGGCAATTTCTGTGGACCCGATGGGTTTGACGAGGAAACCCTGCATGCCTGCCGCAAGGCAGCGCTCGCGGTCTTCTGCCTGCGAGTGCGCCGTGATGGCGATTATGGGGGTATCCGGATCAAGCGCGCGCGCGGATCGGTTGCGGATGCGGCGTACGGTCTCGAACCCGTCCATTCCTGGCATCGAACAGTCCATGAACACGATGTCGTACCTGTTCCTGGCCATCAGGGTGATGGCTTCATGCCCAGACTCAGCGCCATCGGTCCGGATGCCGAATTCTTCAAGGAAACGCCTTGCCACGAGCTGGTTTATACCGTCATCGTCAACGATCAAGGCTGAAAGCGACGAGCCGTCAAAAACCGTCCGTGTCGTGCCGATCTCCGGTGCGGAAACCTCGGCCGGCTCGGCAATCGGCAGCTCCACTTCCAGGGTAAAGGTAGAGCCGGTACCGGGTTTGCTGTCTACGGCTATGGTGCCGCCCATCAGCGTGGCGCGGCGATTGCATATGGCCAGCCCGAGGCCCGTACCGCCGGA
>CAXZAJ010000094.1:0-12350 GCA_964293355.1 uncultured bacterium | reverse complement strand
GCTTGGCTATGTCGTAGCGCGCCGAGACGGTGCCCGCTACGGTCTCGTCTATGTAGCGCTGCGTCTCCTCGCCATATTCGCGCGTCATCACCGGCTCTGCGGATGGGCCCATGATGCCGGCGCCGCGCTTGGTCAGCGCCACGTTGCGGTAGCGCTCTGACATGCCGTAGTCGGTTATCATGCGCCGCGAGATGTCCGTGGCGCGCATGATGTCGTTTGAAGCGCCCGTGGATATCTTGCCAAAAGTAAGCTCCTCCGCGGCACGGCCTCCCATCAGCACGTCTATCTCGCCCAGCAGCTTGTCCTGCGTAACGATGTACCGGTCCTCGATGGGCACCTGCAGGGTAAAGCCAAGCGCTCCAAAGCCGCGCGGTACTATGGAAACCTTCTGCACCGGGTCTGATTCCGGGGTAAAGGCCGCGACGATGGCATGGCCGGCCTCGTGGTAGGCGATGACGCGGCGTTCTTCTGGGTTCATCACGCGGCTCTTCTTCTCCAGGCCGGTCATGATCTTCTCTATGGCCTTCTCGAAGTCCTGCTGGTGAACCTTCTTGCGGCCGGCGCGGACAGCGAGCAAGGCTGCCTCGTTGACGACGTTGGCCAGGTCTGCTCCCACGAAACCGGGCGTGGCGCGGGCAACTTTTGCAAGGTCGGTTTCAACGTCTAGTTTTACCGCCTTTGCATGTATGAGGAGGATAGCCTCGCGGCCGATGATGTCCGGGCGGTCAACGCCCACCTGCCGGTCAAAGCGTCCGGGGCGCAGGAGGGCGGGGTCGAGCACGTCAGGGCGGTTGGTCGCGGCAAGGATGATGAGGCCGCTGGTGGCGTCAAAGCCGTCCATCTCGACGAGGAGCTGGTTCAGGGTCTGTTCGCGCTCGTCGTTACCGCCCATCACGCCGTTGACGCGGCTCTTGCCTATCGCGTCAAGCTCGTCTATGAAGACGATGCACGGAGCCTTTTCCCTGGCCTGCTTGAACAGGTCACGGACTCGTGCCGCGCCTACGCCCACGAACATCTCAACGAACTCCGCGCCGCTCATCCTGAAGAACGGCACACCTGCCTCGCCGGCTACGGCACGGGCCAGCAGGGTCTTGCCGGTTCCAGGCGGTCCGACCAAGAGGACGCCCTTGGGTATCTTGCCGCCAATGTCGGTGTATTTCTTGGGGTTTTTAAGGAAGTCCACCACCTCGACCAGTTCTTCCCTGGCCTCGTCCACGCCTGCCACATCGACGAAACGGGTCTTTACGTCACCCTCGGCCACGATGACGGCCTTGTTCTGGCCGACCGACAGCACGTTGGAACCCATGTTGGACATGCGCTTCTGCAGCATGCGCCACAGGAAGAACATCAGCCCGAACGGCAGCACCCAGTTGAGCACGAAACTGAGCACCGCGTTGCCTTCACGCGATACCGCCGAGTAGGTAATGCCTTTCTGGTCGAGCAATTTGGTGAAATCAGCGTCGTAGACCGGTACCGTCTTGTAGATTCGGCTTTGTCCGCTGGGCGTAGTACGTCCGTCCTGGCGCGCGGCGACTGCGTGTCCGGTATAATAGTTGGAATCCATTTCAATGCGTTCAATCTGCCCGGAAGCGATGAGCGCCTTGAATTCACTGTATGGAACGACCGAGCTGTCGGAAGCTACGATGAACCAGTTGAACAGGCTTATCGATACCAGAGCTATGACGACATAGCCAAGCGAGTATTTCCATCCTTCCATCGGTGGAATGGGGCTTCCTTTTACAGGTTTTTTAGGTTTACGGGAGTTCCATGAATCAGTCTTGCGGGGCATCGTATCCTCCGCTTTATAATGTACGAATACCGACGACGTTTCGGCCACCTTTGATCGATGATTTGGCGGTTCTGTCCTGTCATTATCGATTCATGGCCCTGAAATTCCATGAATACATGCCGCTGGATCAAAACAACTACTGATCTTCCTTGACCGCGTTCACTACTTTTTAGTACATTTCCACCGTCATCGAAACTCCAACTCATACATGTTCCAGGAGGAATACCACATGAAAGTAAGCCCGTTAGGCGATCGCGTACTCATCAAGGTCCAGGAAGGCGACACCAAGACCGCCGGCGGAATCATCATTCCGCAGACTGCCCAGGAAAAGACCCAGACCGGCCTCGTCATCGCCATCGGTACCGATACCGACGTCATCAAGGTCAAGAAGAACGACAAGGTCATGTACGACAAGTATGCCGGAACCCAGATCAAGATTGATGGTACCGACCACCTGATCGTCAAGTTCTCCGACATCCTCGCCATCCTCGAGTAACAGAACCACGAAAAACAGCAACCCCTAGAGGGAACCAGAAAGCCAATTCCGACGGGGGTGGCCTTTTTCGTAACCAGAAGCTACGTACAGGGTGTGGATGCTGAGCTGATCAGAGCTTGCTGGTGATTACGGCGAGCAGTTCAGCGGGGGTGGATGCGGCTATCGCTGCGGCACGTTTCTCTTCGCTCTTGAAGAGCTGGCTCACTTCAGCCAGGAACTGCAGGTGGGGGCCGGTCTTCTCCGGTGGCGACAGCGTCATGATGAGGATGCGCGCCGGCTTCTCGTCCAAAGAGACAAAGGGAACAGGTTCTTTTGATATGCCTACGCAGGCCACGAGCGAAGGAACCGACACGGACTTGCCGTGTGGAATCGCGATGCCGTACTTCATGCCCGTGGACATCTTCTGCTCGCGCTCCAGAACGGCCTTCAGGGCGGCGCCCTTGTCGCTGATGGAACCCGCCTTGAGCAGCAGATCGAGCATCTCGTTGATGATTCCGTGCTTATCCGTAGACCGCAACCCGGTGGTTACGGTTTCCTCGGTGAGGATGGTGCTTAAACTCATGGGCCGATAGTAAGGCCGGTAGACCTAAAAGTCAATTGAGCATGAAAACCCGGTGCCCTAGATGTAGTGCCTGAGGCCCTTGGTAATCGTGTAGCCTTCCCGTGTCGCCACAGCCTCAATGACGCATGCCATGCAGACGCTGTCCACGAACGCGCCGATCATCGCCAGCGGCAAGGCAGCCGGAACCAGCAGGATGTAGCCCGACTCAAAGCCTCGGCCGTACGACGCGCAGAGGGCGGCCAGCGCGATGATAGGCCCGGCACCCGGAGCCGCTCCCAGCAGCAATGCCGAGGCGGGTACCGCCAGCATCATCCAGACAATCGCAGTAGAACCAAGGCCCAGATTCGAGTATGAATTGAGAATGGCCACAAACGCCGTGGCGGTGACCATCGCCGTGCCTGCCCGGCCGAATGCGAGCGACAGCGGCATGGAAACCGAACCAGACCTGCGCCTGACACCCAGGCTTTCCTTGAGGTGCTTTGCGGCAACGCCTGCCTGCACGTACGTGTTCCCCGAGACCAGCGCCGCGATGGCCGGTGCCACGAGCGCAAAGAGCGTCTTGTACGGGTTCCGCTTGCGGTCCACCAGCCACATCACCAGCGGCACCAGCACCAGCACCACGAACGCCGTTTCTATGCCAATGGCGATGAAGAGCGGCTTGAAGACCGCCAGCCGTGGCGTGCGGCCCATCGTCGCCGTTCGTGCCGCCGCGGCAACGATCAGCGGCAGGGGCAGTATCTCCACGAAAAAGCTGTTGATCTGCCACAGTATTCTGGACAGCGAATCGAACAACGCGACGACAGGCTTGGTAGCGGCCTTGTCGAACGCAAAACCCAGCCCGAGTATCAGCGCAAACGAAGCGGCCGGCAGCAGGAAGTCGAACAACCGCAGCGTGGAGAGCGCATCCACCGAGACGACGGCGGCAAGTATGCTGAAGATTGCCGGTATGGCCCCGACGCTGGAAGCGGTGTCCGTGGACAGGGGAATGCGGCCAGGCGTAAACACGAACGCGCCGGCCAACCCTACCAGCGCAAGGATGAACACCGTGGCAACCGAGTACAGCACGGTCTTGATCCACACGCGGAACAACCGTTTTTCTTCGTGCAGCTCAAAACCCGCCACCGCCACCGAGAAGAACACCAGCGGCAGGAGCGCGTAGCGGGCTATGTTCATGGAGATGTCAGCGACCGTGTCCAGGATGCTCCCGTCGCCCATCGGTATTATCAGGCCGGCCGCCACGCCCACTATCGTCGCTATGAGGTACTTGAGCCAAATCTTCATGGCGGGAGCATACCTGAGCGGAAATGCGCCGTCAAGGCAACGCATGTCGCCCCTAATCAAGGCGGCCAATCCCTTCAGCTGAATTATTATCAAGCAATTTGAACAAATCAGTGATAGTATTCATAAATACTTCGGTTTTTACTCATAGATACATACCGAATTTTATTGATAATTGAGAGAAAATGGATACAATAGCTATATCCTGGCTTGCAGGATTTACATTAGCGCGGAAACGTTTTGAGATATATCCACGAGGAGGTTACATCATGACCAAGAAACTGATGCTGGCCACATTCCTGATCCTTGCGCTGGCAGGAACGGCATTCACCGACGAACTGGAGCTGGGCTTTGGCATCGCTCCACCGCTCAACCAGGAAGCCATGCAAGGACCCAGCAAGGGCTTCTTCTACGACAACACCGCCGTGCTGCACGTAGGCTACTCCTTTGCCTGGCTCTTCTATGCTTCCTACGATGCCTTGATGTTGCCACCGGCTTCCGTATCAAACCTGACACGGGTTTCTGATTACGAGTTGGACATAGTACAATCTGGTATATATCGTCCTGGTATCCTGAGCCTCATAGACGTTGGCTTCCGCCCCAGGATAGGTCCGGTCATCATCATGGTGTCCACCGGATTGAATAATTTGTACATTTACGATCAGGAATCACTTGAGGCCAATACTGAATTCCAGCCTGATCTCGGTGTTAATTTGCGGGCAGGTCTTGGCTTCAAATTCGGTAAAATGCTCAGCGTGATGGCGTCCGGTACTGTAGTATTCAATAACTTTGATTCCATGATTTCCTCATTGGAAGGCCTTGGCGACGACAATATGCGAGACATTGTCATAGATGACCTTTTGTCCAAACTCTACCCCGTCATCTCGATCAACCTGCACCTTTGAAAGGAGGACGCAAAATGAAAAGACTAACATTCGCCTTTATCATCGTCCTGTCGCTCTTCGTCCTCGGCGGCTGCGATCAGCTCCTTGAAGCATTCTTTCCATACGATACCTATACTGACAAATCAGTAAGTGGTGATGCTGATTACTCGGTGGCTGTATCTATCAACTATGCAAGTGAACTCTCGGGTTACATGGTTGCAGGTGGAAAAATAATGGTTGCATTGATTCCATTCAACCAGAGTAATAATAGCGGTATTTCGGTCTATTCGTCAGGAATAATCCGCGAGACACTAAGTCAGGCTGACTTTGAAGATGATTCCGATGGCAGAGATTCTTCGACCACGGTCACCTTCACCACATGGATGGCCTCAATGTACAAAGTGCTCGTTTGGGTAGATGAGGATTCAGATGAGCATTTTATCTACGAGTATGATCCTTACGCATCTACTACGGAACCCGCGGCATTTGCTTTCACGACAGACTCATATGAAGAGTGGGTAGATCTTAGCTATGTCCAGCCGCAAAGTGCTGGCATCGATATGGTCGCAAGCATTACTTCATACAGCTTTGTAGATACAAGTGATTTTAACTCAAACTCAGTTGTTGAAGAAATTACATATGGTCCAGTACTGATTGAATGGGACAATGTATTAGTATCCGAGATTGAATATAGGTACTTTACACCCGACATAGCAGGCCAGTACATGATTCATTGGGAAGACAATTTCGATCCATATCAAAATCCGTCATATAGCGGTGATATTACTGTGAGTGCAACTGGAGCACTAGATGGATATTATTTCTTTGATGAAGATAGTGGATATTCTCCAGGATATCCGCAAACCATCAGTGTTTCTGCTCCACAAGTGATAACTATTATTCTTGATCCTTATTATTCTGCTGGTACTTGCCGACTATGGATTACAAAAGTTGAGTGATGGCATGTGAATAGCGAAATCTGATTTAGGCTACCAGCCCGTTCCCCGCCCGGGGGACGGGCTTTTTTCATGAAGGTGATACTGGTTCAGTACTTGGATTAAAGTTGCCTTGACGTACTGACAGTATTTCACACGATAGGAATGATTCGCGGTACTGAGCAGACCGTGTGCGTATCTGAAAGCCACGCCACGCCGGTTTCGGCTATCATGGCGTCGGCAGCCTGGGGGCCCCACGAATTGGTGTCGTAGCGGTGCAGCGGGAAACCGGGGCTGGCCCAGGCGGCCAGGATCGGGTCGCTGACGCGCCAGCAGGAGAGCACTTCTTCGCTTGAGGCAAAGAGACTACTGTCCCCGCGCATCGCATCGACCAGCACGCGCTCGTAAGCGTCGGGATGGCCGATGCCCAGCTTGTCGGTGTAGCAGAAATCGAGCTGTACCTGTTCTATCGCATGATCGAACCCGGGTTTCTTGATATGCAGGTCGATGACGATGCCTTCATTGGGCTGTATCCTGATGGTCAGGTAGTTGCGCTTTCCGGGCTTGTCCGGGTTGGAGAACACCAGCGTGATCTCGGTGATCTTTTCACGCAGGGCCTTGCCGGTCCTGATGAATACCGGCACGCCCCGCCACTCGTCGGTGTCGATGGCCAGACGAACCGCGGCGTAGGTCTCGGTCATGGACAGCGGATTTGCCGTTTCAGAGCGGTACGTGTCATACTGGCCCCGGATCGCATCATGTTCCATCCGTTCGGGCGCGGGAGGCAAAACGTGCTTGAGGATATGTTCCTTCTCCCGATGGATGGCTTCAGAACTCATGGACTCAGGCTGGTTCATAGTCACCAGGGCCAAGAGTTGCAGGAGATGGCTCTGCACCAGGTCGCGCATCGCTCCCATGCTTTCGTAGAATGCCGCCCGCCCTTCGATGCCTATCGATTCTACCGCGGTGATCATGATATGGCTGATGTGGTTGCGGTTCCAGGTATGGCAGAAGAGCGGGTTCTCGAACCTGAAGGCAAGGATATTCTGCGCGGTTTCCTTTGCCAGGTAATGGTCGATGCGATATATCTGCGATTCGTCAAACCGTTCGCCGAGCCGTCTTACCAGATCCCTGGCTGACTCGAGATTGAAGCCGAATGGTTTCTCGATGAGGAGGTCGAGCGGGCGGCCTCCATCGCGGCGCATGTTTATGTCGGGTTCGGCGAGACGGGCGGTGACGGTGTTGAAGAGTGTAGCGGGAATGGCCAGATACGCCATGCGGTGAAGCGCCCGCCCCGCTACACGATCCAGTCTGTCCAGTTCAGCGGCGAGGTTCGTGTAATCTGCAGGGTCGCCCATGTTCATGTCGACCATGGTGATCATTGAGCGCATCCTGAAATACAGCCCATCCGATGCCGAGTTTTCCTGCGCGGCACCCTGCCGCATGAAGCCCATGATATCGGATACCGTCGTTCCCTTGCGGGAAATGCCCACGACATGGAATTCTTCCGGGAGCATCCCGACCTCGGCGAGGTGGAGCAGCGCGGGCAGAAGTTTCCGTCTGGAAAGATCGCCGGTGATGCCGAATATGACGAGTACGGTGCTGTCAAGTTTTTTCATACAACCTTTCTCAGCCTTCAGACGGTATGCTGTCGCAGAATACCAGGGATTCATGCGCCCGCTTGAGCAGTTGCGCCGGATGTTCGCACACGGGCCTCGCTTGGAGCAGGCCGGCCAGCGCCTTCCTTTTCTCCGCACCAGCAGCATAAGCTATCGCTCTGTCAAAGTACTGAAAAAAAGCCGGCGTGATGGTGATGCGCGTATGCATGTCCGATCTGTAACCCATGGCCAGCGGAGCGTCTGCACCAAATTCGAAGCAGGCCGGGCTTCCGGGCAGTATGCCAGCGGTATGCCCATCGGCACCGATACCCAGGAGTCCTGTGATGAGCAATTCGCCGCGGGCTTGCCTGCGGGCGGCATCGGACAGGAAGTCGTCGAATCTGCGGACCGCCGAATGGAAGGCTTCATCATCGTCCCGTGATTCCAGGAGCAACGGCATTGCTCGAATCGATTCCACCGGAAGGCCACCGTCCAGCAACTGTTGCCAGTTCGAGTGCTTGTGGCCGACCGGACCGAACCGTTCGTCTATCAAGGATACTGACAGCAAGTCCCGGGGATCAGACCCTCGAGCCGCGGATAGATCGCACACCCTGCGGATGGCTGCGATGGCGATGCCCGCGGTGGAGCCGCCGGAGACGAGCAGCAGAACCGGCCTGTGTTTGCGAAGCCTGTCGATGACGGGTTTGATGATGGCATCCTGTACTATTGCCGGTGAATCTGTCTGGATACAATGCATGCTGTGACCTATTGCCTAGGAGGCAATCGCTCCATCAAACTGAGCTACCAGACCGGGCCAGAGCATCACGCGCGGCCTTGCCAAGGCGATACTGCTGGTTCCGGCTCGTCGGTTTTTCCGGCAGTGTTTTCTCAAACCAGCGCATTCTTTCCAGAGGCTCGATGTAGCGTCGCTTTGATCGGGTATCCGGTTTCAGGCCGACGAGGGCGAATAGCTCTTCTTTGGATCGTGGCTGCTCCGAACAGAATCTCACCATCGCCATCATCACTTCGATGGCAGCTTCATCATGGTGCTCGTCATGGTGCTCGTCATGGTGCTCGTCATGGTGCTCGTCATGGTGATTGGTCGATGTCAATGCTCTGCGCAGAAGTTCCATCAACGAGTCTGATGTCGCTGTAGCCTCAGCAGTTTCATCAAGGGTGGACGCATACGAAAAAGCTGGATGCAAGTATAACATGACGCTGAACCAGGTCCGTTCAACGTCGGTTTCGAAAAGCGGAGCAGGGGAGCCGTTATGTTCAAGTGTCGATTTTATGAGCTGGATTCCAGTGAGTCGCCCCTCGGCGAGTTTCATCTCTTTGAGAAAGTCTCCGAGACGGCGGGTTCGGTAGCGTCGGGGTACAGCCTTGCCGGACAGGAGGTCTTCAAGATCGATTGACCTGTCCAGACCTCCCAAGTTGTATATGCGAATCTTGTCTGGCTCGATTCGTATGGTGATTGGTTCGTGCTCCTGGTAGTCACGGTGGTAGACCGCGTTGACGAGGATTTCCTCGAGCACCCTGTACGGGTAGCTCCAGACCCTGATGGCTTCTGCCTGGTCCGGCACCTTTATGACTCGTTCCAGAACCACCGAAGACTGGAAGTAGTCGAGTGCTTGCCTGATCTGGTTCTGCATGGATCCGTAGCAGCGCTTTTCCGAGAAGGTTCTGCTACCCTCTCCATGCCTGAAATCCACGATGTCGATGTAGGAATAGGGGAAGAATCGTTCCGGCGTTTCATTGAAAAGCATCAGTGCGACGTTTCGCAGTTTCTGGTGCTCGGGAGGCCCTACAAGAAGGTTCATACGCATGAGCACGGCTTCCAGACTCAGGTTCGATATGTCTTCAGCCAGCAGGCTCTCCGCCTTGCGGAGAAAGTCCCGGATCAGGACTATGTCAATGTCACCCTGTTTAGCTTGAGCATTGGGTCTGTCGTCAAAAGGCGTCCGGTTTGACAACGCGAGCAGATCATCCTTGTCGTTGCCCTTTGCTTCGATAGTGCTCGCGTACCGTCGTATATAGTGTTTCCAGATTTTTTGTCTGGATTTGATGGATTCCGGTACCTCGTAGGGGCGGTCATCACCGCCAGGTATCCAGATGGCAATGATTTCCTTGCCGTCAACACGTACTATTCCGAGCCTTGGAGCATACTTCGGACGGATAAGGTTGTTGAGTCCGATCATTTCCTTCTGGATGGAAGCTATCGATTCGGGAGGCAATCCCGGCACAGGTCTGGCCGCTCTGCCTTTATTTTCTGCTACACCAATGAGGATGTAACCGCCCCCGATGTTTTCTATGTCGTTTGCGAAGGCGCAGATGCTTTGGTAGATTTTGTCTGGATTCCAGCCTTCCTTGAACTCAAGGCGGTCAGATTCTACAGCGCGGGCATTCAGCAGGTCTTCTATGGAGATGGGCAGGTTCACGGATTCATTATCCGTGCATGATTTGCCACTGTCAACGTATACAGGGCTAGGGGTGGCAACAGCACTGATCAAAAATGATCTGGGCGGGAATCGAACCCACGACCTATTGCTTAGGAGGCAATCGCTCTATCCAACTGAGCTACCAGACCGACACGCGATACTAGATTGAAGCGGGCTGGCCTGTCAACGACCGGAGGGAGCCGGGTTGCCTTCGGAGGGCGTGGTTCCGCCGGTTGACGCTTCGAGTTTTGCCCGTGCGGCGGACTCGGCGGCGAGGCGTTCGAGCTCGGCGTAGGGATCGGCGGAGGTCTCCTCGTATCCGGTCTTCAGGTCCGCCAGGTAGCCTGAGAGTTCGCTGGCTTTCTTCCGTATGTCCTCTAGGGCCTGGCGCTCGCCGGCCTCGGGCAGGGCCTTCATCCTGGCCATGTCGATCTTGAGCTGCTTGAGCGCGTTTGCGGACGAGCCGAGCCTGAGGCGAAGGAGTTCGCGCTGGTCTTCCAGATCGGTGCAAGCCTTTTCCTGCCGGGCTATTTCCGCGATGGAACGGGTGTACTCGTCCTTGAGCGCCTGGCTTCCGGCGCCGGTTCTCTTGGATTCCAGCGCCTCGCGGTCGCGCTTGAGGGCGTCCATGGGTATGGTGGAGACGATGCTGTCTATTTCGTTGACTGAATGCGAAAGCAGTTTGACCTGCTCCACGTACTTGTCCAGGGTGGGGATCATGTCCTTGCCGAACTCGTCCGATCCCTTGCCGGCCTTGAGGTCGCGCACGATCTCGTCGCGGATGGTAGCCACTTCAGCATAGATGGACGCGTACGGGCCAGCGGCGGCGCCGGCCTTGCGGCCCTTGCCCAGCCTGAAGAGTTCACGCCACGAATCCACGCCGAGCATTCGGCACAGCTTTTTTTCAAGTCCGCGCAGGGTGCCGGGGTAGGATATGAGGTGCCCGAGGAAGCTGAGCGCCATGATGCCTGACGGAATGGCTGCCCACAGGAAGCCGGGGCTGGTCAACAGGTTTATGGTAAAGAGGAGCGGCGGTACCGAGATTACGCTGGCGAAATGCATGGCCATGCCGTCGCGCACGCGGTGTATTTTTTTGTATACGTCGAGTGCCTGGGGTTGAAGCTGGGGCATCCTGTCCAGTTCGGCGGCCTTGGCCTTGCCGCGCAGCATGGCAAAGAAGCCTGAGACTATGCCGGTGCCCCAGGCCGCGCTGACGATGGCGGCCCACATGAAGCCCGGCGCTACGTTGAGGTTGATGTACCACAGGAAGGCGTTGACGCCGAGGAACGACAGGAGGTTGCCCACGAAGCCGCTCGTCGATTTGTGCGCTTTTGCGTCTATCTTGTCACGGTAGCGGTCAAAATCGGTCTCGAGCTCCTCGGTGCCCGGCTTGAAGTGCTCCGAGCCGCGCAGTTCCTTGTCCCACTTGCCGGTGCCAACTTCGGCCTCGTGGCGCTTGTACTCGGCCTTGAGCGCGAGTTTTTCATCAAAAGCAAAATCGATCTTGTTGGCGGCCTGTTCCAGTTTGTGTATGACGTGCTCTGTCTTGTTTCCAACGCGCCTGCCGATGTCATCGTGGTGGGCATCGCGACGGGATGATCCGTGTCCGCCGGCTTTCTGCCAGTCTCCTACGCTCTGTTCTATGGCACGGGCTATGCCTTCCACGGCCTTGCCTATGTCCGCGGCCAGGTCGCTGGTGCCGCCGGTGCCGGTATTTCCGGCATGTGCTGTAGCGCAACCATCGGAATATCCACCCGCACCGAATTCCGGCTCGGGGGCCGAGTCCCGGGAGCTGCCGGGGGCGGGCCGCTTCTGGATCAGGCCCTTCTCGGTCATCGTCGCTATGACTTCCTTGGCCTCTACGCCGTACTCGCCGTAGCGCGCCAGGGCTTCGTCAACGGTGAGCCTGCGGCCCATGCGCCTGGTGTCTTCCAGGATGGCCTTGCGGATGTCATCGAGCACCTCGCGGGCGGCCTCGGGGGTGTAGCCGCGGGCTGCGGGAGAGGCCATGCCGGGCAGGGGAGCCGCAACGGGTTCCGGTATCGCTTCTTCGGCTACGGCCGGCTTGAAGCCGGGTCGGGGCTTGTCCTTGTCGGGGTCGAATTCCACATTGGGGCTGGCTATTTCGTAGCCATGGATTTCTTTGGTGATGTTCTTGAGCGACACCTTGCCGAGCTTGTCCGCCCTGAAGTCTATCTTGTTGAGCACCTGGTTGTAGACGTCCTGGGAGAAGCAGATGCAGCCGGGGCGGGCAAAGGACTGCAGGCGGCTGGCGATGTTGATGCCCTCGCCCAGGGCGTCGTTCTCGAAGAAATAGATGTCGGCGAGATGGAGGCCAATCCCAAGGAGGAGCGGCTGGCCCCTGCCTAC
>CAXZAJ010000093.1:0-12360 GCA_964293355.1 uncultured bacterium | reverse complement strand
GGCCGCTCTTTTCGTGTTGGCGCCCCCCGCCGCCGCGAGCCCGGAGAGGTCGCCCTTGCCGTCGCAGCAGAGTACAGGCACGCCCGCGCGGGAAAAGCCTTCCGCCAGTGCCTGCAGGGTAACCGTCTTTCCGGTGCCCGTAGCGCCCGTCACGAGCCCATGGCGGCTGGCCATGGAAAGGTCCAGCGCTATGTCGCGTCCGGTTTCCGGTATGCGGCACAGATTGAGGTTTGCAGACATCGAGGTACTCCTTGTCTTATGCAATTCAGAGTATATCCGTTGCATCACTTTCTGCCGAGATATGTAGCATGAGGGAAGAGGTAGGGACCATAAGCCGGATCCAGCCGGTGACAGACTGTATAGAGCGCTCCCCCGACCCCGCCCCTGAATCAGGCAGGCGGCTGAAACGCAGCGACCTCATGACCCGCCTCATTTCCAACATTTCCAGTGAAGCCACCATATTTGCCACATTCAGGCACCTGGAGCACGGCGACTTGCTCTCCTGCCAGGCCTTTCCGCTCCCCTGCGACGACGAAATGCTGGACTGCCGCTGGATGCCGCCGGGCCTCTCCCCCGAACAGCTCAAGGGCTACGGCTGCGACGGCATCCTGGTCAGCGACGGGCACAGCCACGTGACTGCCAAGGTCGACGTAGTCAAACTCGACGCTGAGAACGTCAGGTTCAGGATAACAGGTTCAGGCTACGAGAAAAGCATCAGGAAGATAGACCGCCACGACTGCGAGGGCATACAGGCACGGCTCGTCCAGTCAGGAATCGGCTTTGACGGAACGCTGGCGGACTTCAACGCCCTGTCCTTCAGGGTTGAATTCGAAACGGGGCTTTGCGGTTCGCGCCGCTGGATCAATCCCGCTGACCCCGTCATGGTCATGCTATCGCGCGATGGCGAATTGCTGTATTCGGGAGAGTGTCTCGCGGCTCGTACCGACAAGGCCAGCGCCAGGCGCGGACTCGTGCTCGTACCGAATTTCAACAACATACGCCGGTACCGTCCGCAGGAATTCCGTAACGCCAGGCAGGTACTCGCACCCGCTCCCGCAGCCTACTTCATCCATCCCCTCACAGGCAAACGGATGTACCTCCAGGTCAAGGACATCTCCGGGACGGGAATCTGCGTCGAGGAATTCTTCGAGCGCTCGGTGCTGCTGCCGGGCCTGATCATTCCGGAACTCTCGATTGAAATCGCAAACCAGTCCGTGATGCAGTGCCGGGCACAGGTACTCTACCGGAACGTCGTGCAGGCTGAAGGCCGCTCGGGTACCGTCCGCTGCGGCATCGTCATACTCGACATGGAGACGAAGGACCAGGCCAGGCTCTCGGCCTTCCTCCACAACGCCTCAAACGACAGGCTGCGCGTCTGCGGCAGCCTCGACATGGAAGAACTGTGGCGTTTCTTCTTCGAGACGGGTTTCATCTACCCCGCAAAGTACCTGTCAATAGAAGCGCGCAAGGCCGAGTTCAAGCGCACCTACGAAAAGCTCTACCTGGGCAGCCCCTCCATAGCGCGGCACTTCATATATGAAGACAAGGGTCAGATTTTTGGCCACATGTCCATGGTGCACTTCTACTCCAACGCCTGGATAATCCACCACCACGCCGCCTCGCGTGACGGCTACGGGATGGCCGGCGTCGAAGTGCTGGACCAGGTGGGCCGCTACACCAATGCCGTGCACCGCCAGCCGTCGGCGCACATGGATTACCTCATGTGCTACTTCCGCGAAGAGAACAGGTTCCCGTGCAGGGTGTTCAGCGGGGTAGCCAGGGACATCGCGGACCCCAAGGGCTCTTCTCTGGATGTGTTTGCGTACCTGCACCTCCCCGCGGCCGACAGCGCCGCGGGCGAACCTTCCTGCCAGCTTTTCCCCGCGGGTGATACGGATCTGGCTGAGCTCGGGCGTTTCTACGCGGACCGTTCAGGCGGTCTCATGCTCGACGCGCTGGATCTCGTCACGGGAACCGACTGCGACAGTGATCTGGATACGGAATATGTCCGGCAGGGTTTCAGGAGGGAACGCCACCTGTTCAGCCTGCGGCAGGACGGCAAGCTCAAGGCGGTACTGTCGCTCACCCTCTCGGAACTGGGGCTGAACCTCTCAAACCTCACCAACTGCGTGCACGCCTTCGTCGTTGACGACGAGGAGACCAGCGCAGCGGTGCTGATGGCGGGCCTGCGCGCGCTCTTGCATCACTACAAGGCCGAGGACCTGCCCGTGCTCGTATATCCGGCTGACTACGCTGAAAGGAACACCTTGCCCACCGAGAAGAAATATACGCTGTGGATTCTGGACACCGACCGTTCCGACGGGTACTTTGCTTCCATCCGCACGACCTTCAAGAAGTCGTGCCACGACGGAGACGACAGGCTTCGCGGCAATGAGTGAATCAACGCCCCTCTACAGCAGCGCGATCATCACCTCGTTCCTCAAGCTCATCCGGAGCCGTTACAGCCATGTCAACATCCCGGACCTGCTCGCCCGCTCGGGCATGGAACAGTACCAGGTCGAGGACGAAGGCCACTGGTTTACCCAGGAGCAGGTAGACAGTTTCCACGAAACCCTGGTACGGGCCACCCACAATCCCGCTATCGCGCGCGAGGCGGGCCGCTACAGCGCCTCCCCTGAAGGCCTCGGCCTCCTGACGCGTTATGTGCTCGGGCTCGCGGGACCTGCAAAAGTCTTTGAGACCATCGGCACCATCGCCGGCAACCTGACGCGCTCTACCAGCTACGCATCCCGCAGGATCAGCAAAACCGAGATAGAACTGACAGTAGTTCCGCTGGACGGAGTCGCCGAGAAGCCCTATCAATGCGAAAACCGGATGGGCTATTTTGAGGCTATCGTCGCGGGATTCGATTACCGCATGCCCCACATCGTCCACGATGAATGCATCTTCAAGGGCGGAAAATCCTGCACCTACTCCATCTCGTGGCGGGAATCAGGGGTGGAACTCTGGAAGCGCATCCGCCTCATCGCCACGGGAACCGCGGTAATCGGCACGACGGTTGCCGCGGGCCTGTCATCCGGGCTCGTACCGCTCCTGGCTGTCGCTTCCGTCCTGGTCATCCTCACGCTGTCTCTGGTTTGCGAACGCCTGGAGAAGCGCGAACTGAGCTCGGCCATAGAAAACCTGCGCTCCACCTCGGAAGAATTCCTTCGCAATGCCAACCGCACCTACACCAACGCCCTGATGATCAACGAGATGGGGCACATCATCAGCAAATACAACCAGACCGATGCCTTGCTCGCGCAGGTGACTGATCTGCTCAATAAACGGCTGGAATATGACCGCGGCCTCATCATGCTGGTCAGCGATGACGGCAAGAACCTTGAATTCCGCTCGGGTTTCGGGTATGGCCAGGCCATGGTCACGGAAATGCGGCAGACCGTCTTTCATCTGGACAATCCCGCTTCACAGGGCGTCTTCGTGCGCTGCCACCGCGAAAAACGAAGCTTCCTCGTCAATGACATAACGGACATTGAAAACAACCTCTCAAGGCACAGCCTCAAGTTCCTCAAGAAGATAGGCTCAAAATCCTTCATTTGCTGCCCCATACTCTATGAAGACGAATGCCTGGGCATCCTGGCCGTCGACAACGTCTCAAGCAAGCGCCCCCTGGTCGAGAGCGACATCAACCTCCTCATGGGCATAGCCCCCGAGATAGGCATCAGCGTCCACAACGCGCTCATGACCGAGGAGCGCGAACTCCAGTTCCGCTCCATCCTGCGGACCCTGGCGGCCAGTATCGACGCGCGTGACAACCTCACCGCGGGCCATTCAGAACGAGTTACCGAGTACTCCATGGCGATTTGCAGCCAGATGGGCATTCCCGCGGATCTCACCGAGGTAATCCGCGTCGCGTCCCAGCTCCACGACTACGGAAAGATAGGCATCCAGGACTCCATACTCAAGAAAAGCGGCCCCCTGACCGTACATGAGCGCGAGGAAATCAAGACCCATGTCGTAAAGACCAGGAACATCCTGGAACAGATAAGCTTTACCGGCATGTACCGGCAGGTTCCGTTCATCGCGGGCTCACACCACGAGCGCCTGGACGGTACGGGCTATCCACAAGGGCTCAGGGGAAACCAGATCCCCCTTGGCGCCAGGATCATAGCCGTAGCGGATTTCTTCGAAGCCATTACGGCCAAGCGCCACTACCACGAGCCGCTGTCCTTGGACGAGGCCATACGGACACTCAGAAACGAGGGTGAACGCCACATGGATGAAACGGTCATCGAGGCCCTGCTGGTGGCGTTGCGTGAAGGAACGATACGGGTGCCCAGAGCCGGCCCCAGCCTTCCATGGCCGTCAGACTATGTCTGCTTGCGCCCCCAGGCTGAGATGACGGGCGTATAGGTAAAGCGCCCGGGATCCTGGAAGAAAGTCCTGAAATCATCCAGGAACTCATCGGCGTCGGCGTAACCAGGCAACCTGGCGTCCAGTTTTCCTGAGAGCACTTCTATCTTCCGTATCCAGTTGTACTCGTCAACAGACTGCAGTTCGCCGTAAATCAGGTGGTGCGCACCGAGCTCCACCTTGATTTCCGAATATCCCAGCTTGTACAGGTGCGAGTAGAGCTTCCTGCCCGCGTACGGATCAAAATTGGCATGATCTTCAAGGAACTTCATTGCCGCGGCCAGGGCGGTCTCGAGCCGTGCGCTCATGCCCCAATGGTTCAGGCAGTTGTGGTCAAGGTCTACGAGGCACAGGATGCCGCCCTCTGACAATAGCGAGGAAACCGTCCGCACGATGTCAAAGCTCTCGGCCCTGAAATACTCCAAAGCAAACCGGACCCAGGCAAAATCGAAACTGCCGAGCTCCTCGACGGGCTGGAGAAAATCCCGGACAGCAAAGCTCGTATTCGAATTTCCGTAGCGCTCCCGGGCATACTGGATGCGCTCCCGCGAGGCATCCACCCCGACCGCCGCCCCCGATTCGCCTGTGAGCCCGGCCAGTATCGACGTCGTCACGCCGGCTCCGCAGGCCACATCCACGACCCGCATGCCCGGCGCCAGGCCGGCCCGCGTCGCAAAGGCCTCTACGACCGAGGCCTCGGTCTTCATCTCCAGGCGCCGGATCTCCGCCTCGTTCTCCATCAGGTATTCCCGTTGCATGTGCCACTTCTTTCTGCAGGCCGGAAGGGCCATAGCTCGGTCGATGCGAGAGTATATAGCATGCGGAAGAATCGGGACAGGAAATCAGGCAAGATCGTCAGACGGTAAACCTGTCCACCTCGGCAGAAAGACGGCCTATGCTGTCACGGTTTTCAAAACTTATCTCGTTGACGTCATTGACGGCGGTATCAATTTCCCTGGTGCCGATGGCCATCTCCCGCATGCCATCGGTTATCTCCTGTGTCACGCGTGAAAGCCGGGCCATCTCGTCGAGGATTTCCCGGCTGCCTGTAAGCATGACACCGGCACCATCGCGCACACGGGCAGTAACCTCTTCTATGCGGCCTATCGCCTTGAGTACCGTGGCGCTCCCGGTATTCTGCTCGTCCATAGCGTTGCGCATGGCAGCTTCCTGCTGCCTGACGGTAACGCTCAGCTCGTAGACGGCCCTGAAGCGTTCCTGGGCCTCGCGGGATGCCTGGTCAACGCTGTCTATCATCGTCTTGAGGCTACCAAGCACCTTTGCGATGGAACTGGCTTCAGAGCGCGAACCCTCGGACAGTTTGCGTATTTCATCGGCCACGACGGCAAAACCCTTGCCGTACTCGCCGGCATGCGCGGCCTCGATGGCGGCGTTCATGGCCAGCAGGTTTGTCTGCGAGGCAATGTTCTTTATCACCGAACTGGCTTCGGCAAGCCCTTCGGAAGCCTCCGCGATGGTCTTGACCAGCGCCGACACCTGATCCATGTCCTGGGCACCGCGTTCAGAGGCAGCCTCGAGCTGGTCCACCGACGCGCCGTTGCGGTTGAGCAGGGCGGAGACCGACCCGATGTTGCCCACCATCTCGTTGACCGCATCAGCGGAGCTGGCAACGTCCTGCGCCTGACCCTCTATGCCTGCGTTCAGGCTTTCTATGTTCCTGACGATCTCGGTGATGGTCGCGTGCGTCTGGGTAACGCTCGCGGACTGGTTCATCACCTGGTTGTTCACCCCGACGATGGTAGCGCTGATCTCGTTGACCGCCGCGGCGGTCTCGGTCATGTTGGAGGCGAGCCTGCTGCCCACGTCCATCATCGAACGGGTTTCTGCTTTGATTGAAGCTATCACACCGCTGATCTTGGTCATGGTCTCGTTGAAATACCGTGCCAGATGGCCTATTTCACCTGCCGACCGTTCATCGAGGCGCTTGGTCAGGTCGCCGTCACCCTGGGAAATGTTCTTGAGCGCGGACACCGCCACGGCCAGGGGGCGCGTAATCGATTGGAACAGGAAAAAACTCACGATTGACGTTACCAGGAGCAGGACGGCGAGCCCTCCCAGGCTGAGCAGCAATACCCTGTTGGCTCCGGCTACAAGCCCATCGGTGAGAATCATCAGCCGGCCGGACACATGGTCTTCAACCTCTTTCATGGCGTCGATCTTGCCGGTCATCACCTCGAACCATTCGGTAGCTTCCACGCCAAAATCCGATCTGGTGGACAGGGCCACCAGCCTGAGCTGGTCCGCCCGTTTCGACGGCTCCGAGCTCATTTTTTCAGAGAGTACGTCCATATCGGACGGATCGGCGAACCGCGAGAACATGGCCAGGTACTCGGCCTGGGCCGAGATGATGCCGATGAAGCGCTTGTACGAGTCATCGGTATACGCGCCGGCGCTGAGCACCTCATTGAGGGTGGCTCGTTCCTTGCCGGCCTGCTCCTTGTAGTTCAGGAACGCATAGTACGTAACGGCCCCGCGCATCAGGGCGGCATCGTCGGACCGGGACGCGATGGTCGATGCGACATCCAGATAGCCTGCGATCGCCTTGCTGTAGAAATTGAACGAGTCGTTTGCCACGATGCTGCGCGACGTGACGGCGGTCCTGACCGATTCCAGGCGCTCGATCCCGGACTCCGCCTGGGCAAGCACGGCGCTGATATCGCGGGCAGCCTTTTCGGTTGAGGCCAGAACCCCGGCAAGCTGCGCGCGGGCTGTATCGGTAAGGCTACGCTGGCCCGGCATTTCGGCCGCGAATTTGGTACCCTTGGATCCAATATATCCGGCGCTCATCCCGCGCTCCTTCTGCAGTTCATGGATGAGACCGCTCACGGCCACCTCTACCCGCGCATACGAGTGCGCAGCCAGGGCGGCGTTTCTGGTGGCGAGGGACGATGCTACCGCAATACCGGCAAATGCCAGCATGCCCGCTATGGGCAGGGCAAGCAAGAACGCGAGGCGATGGGCAATCTTCATTGAATTCCGCAACGACAACTCCCGAAAATACAGGTTACGAGCACTATACAGCCCAAGTGGCTCGCCGTGCTAGAACTCAAAATCCAGCACCGCTCTGGTACCATTGCCCCGCTCCATCCGGAGCGTCCCCTGCAGTTGCTGTGCGAGAACCGAGACCAGGGTCAACCCGAAGCCCGACGACGCGCCGGGTTCAACGCCCTCAGGCAAGCCGATGCCATCGTCCCCTATGGATACGACCATGCGGCCATCGATCCGCTCCGCCGAGACGAAGATGGCCCCGGATCCGCGCCCCTCGAACGCGTACTTCATGCTGTTCGTCACCAGTTCATTGAGGAGTATGCCAAGTGATTGCAGCCTTTTGGCGTCAAGCCTGACATCTTCGATGTCAAAAACAGTTCCTATCGTCGAGGCTTGGGGAAAATTGGCTATGATATCCCGGGTCAACGCCGGCAGGTAGTCGCGCAGTGAGGCCTCGAGGAAGCCAGCGGATTCATACAGTTTTTGATAGAGCACCGTCATGCTCTGCACCCTGCTCTCGGTAGCCTTGAAGGCCCCGGCAGAAACCGCATCGGGTGCATCCAGAGCCTGGAGCCGCAGGATGCTCCTGATAACCGCAAAATTGTTTTTGATCCGGTGATGCACTTCCTTCAGGATAAGATCCTTCTCCTCCAGCAGGGTGGACACCTTTTTTTCGGCTACCAGCCGCTCGGTGATGTCCTCGATCAGGCCCAGCACCACTTTCCTTTTTTTGTCATCCTGAAAAACGACAGCCCTGATGGCTACGGGAAACCGAGATCCATCCTTGCGGATGTATTCCTTTTTATACGTCTCCACAGGCCCGAATTCCACCAGGCTACCAATATGATCGGTGGTTACCTGCAGGTACTCCGGCGGGGTCAGGTCCGCAAAACCCAGCCCCAGGAGCTCATCCTTGTCATACCCGAGCATCTCGATAAACGCGGGATTAGCGTCCAGGAACGTCCCCCTGGCGTGGTCAAAAAGCCCGATGCCCACCGGTGACAGATCGAAGAGCAGCTTGTAATTGCTCTGCAGTCGTTTCCTGGCGGTGGTGTCGCGTATGACGAACAGTATTTCCTCGGGATTGCCGTCCGCATCCCGGATGAACTCCCCGTTGATCTCCACGTCAAAGGTAGTACCGTCCTTGCGCAATCCGCGGTACTCCTCGACACCGATCACCTCACCCGACGCCATGCGCTGCAGGTTGCCAAGCGCTTTGGGCGTATCCTCTGGGACCATGAAATCGGTGACGGGACGCCCCAGCGCATCGTCCAGCGAGTCGTAACCGAACATGGCCACGGCCTTGGGCGAGCACATCGTTATACGCCCATGCAGGTCGGTCACCGCGATGACGTCAGGAGACACCCCAATGATGGTCCGGTAACGTTCCTCAAGTTCCTTGTACTCGCTGATGTCCTCGCCGGAACTCAGTATGCCCGTGGGTACGCCGTTCCTGTCCCTGAGTACGCTATTGTGCCACAGGATGGAGCGCAACTCGCCGGATTTAAGGCGCACAAGATTCTCGTGAGCCACCAGCGTTTCGTTGCCACGCTGCAAGAGGTCGTCGAGGAAATCGACGACCTCGGTACGGGCCTCGCCCACAAGCCCGACCTCGGCCCATTTTCTGCCTGGCAGCTCACCCGGCTCGTAACCGAAGAGCCGGTGCCCGTTGTCGTTGAGCAGGGTAATGACGCCGTCCCTGTCCGTAGCCATGATGATCTCTGCCGATACATTGAGGAGGCTCTCGGCATGGCGCTTGCTCTCCTGCAGGTCCTCATCGATACGGACCTGCTCGGTTATATCGCGACAAATCAGTATAAAATGCGGTTCCTCCAGCGAACTGGCTATCTTGGACACTGAAATCTCGAACGTCCTCTGGCCTGATGGCACGTCGAGGCAATACCGGCGTCCCCTGGATATCCCGAACACATGCGCATCCTTGATCGAGGCCATGATCGTGTCGGCGACTTGCGGAGGCAAACGGCTGGATACGGTCTCTCCAAGCAACTGGTCAATCGGGCGGAACAGGGCTTCCGGATTCGGGCAATGGACATCATGGTAGCGACCGTCCAGCCCCACTTCAAAGTAGAGGTCGGGCAGAGCTTCAAGCGTAGCCTCAAGTTTCTTGTTCGATTCAAGAAGCTTCGTCTTGGCGTCAAACAGCTTGAAGGCCATCTTGATGGAAGCCTGCAATACGGTACTGTTGGAATTCTTTGCGATGTATCCGTACGAGGTGATGACCTCGGTCTTCTCGACGATTTCCGGTTCAGTATGGCTTGAGAGGAAAACGACCGGCACGTCCCGGGCCTGAAGCAGGGTGCGTGCCGTCTCGGTGCCGTCTATGCCCTTGCCAAGATTTATGTCCATCAGCACGAGGTCTATTGAAGGGTCAGCATTGAACGCCGTTATTGCCTTCTCCCCGGACAGTGCAAGCAGCACATCGTAGCCAAAGCGCTCCAGCACCAGCTTCTCATGCATCGCGATGAGGGCTTCATCCTCCACGAGCATGATTTTCTTTCGCGGTTGTGTCACGCTATTCTCCTGCCCCTCTTACTTCCTGAACTCAAGCACGATGTTCGTGCCGTTGCCGCGTTCCAGGCGCACCGTACCCTGGAGCTGGTATGCGAGCGCTTGCACAAGTTGAAAGCCGAATCCCGTTGCATCGTCCAGCGCGATGGACTCGGGTATGCCAATACCGTTGTCCTTGACGCTGATAGAAACGAGCCCCTCGCTAAGCCCGACCGTCACCGTTACCACGCCCGAGTCACGCCCGGCAAACGCATACTTCATGCAGTTGGTGAGCAGCTCATTGAGTACGATGCCGAGCGGCTGAAGCCGCTTTGCATCGAGTTCAAAATCCTGTATGCATTTTTCAACGTTGACCAAACGGCTGTCAGGAAAATTTCCTATGATATCGTCAATTAAATGTGGCAGATACGCCGTCGTAGAAAGCAGGGAGAAATTGTCGGCCCGGTAGAGCTTGTCGTACAGGCATTCCATGCTGCGCATGCGTTTGCCGGCATCGTCAAGAGCCTCCCGAGCGATAGGATCTTTGTTGTTTCCAGCCTGCAGTGTCAAGAGGCTCCTCATGGTGCTCATGTTGTTCTTGATGCGGTGATGAACTTCCTTGAGCACGATCTCCTTTTCAGCGAGCAGGTGCCGTATCTTTTCATCGGCCTTCATCTGCTCGTCAATGTCTGAATGGGTTCCACAGAGGCGGACCGGTTTTCCCTGTACATCACGCTCCATCACCGTGCCGCAATCCAGGATCCACTTGTAGGATCCATCCTTCGTCCTGAGCCTGTAGGTAATGCGGTACGAATCGGTGCGGCCCTCCAGGTGATCCTGGATGGATTTCCAGGCGGCTTCACGATCATCCGGATGCTGCAACGAGACACCTTGATTGAACGTGGCCTCCAACTCCGCAAGCGAATAGCCCAGCATGGCAGCCCACTGCTCGTTGCGGAGGATACGGTTCGTCCTGAGGTCCCAGTCCCAGTAGCCCAGCCGTGCCCCCTCCAGGACAAATTCCAGGCGCTGCTCGCTTTCTTGCAGGATGCTTTCATTCCGCTTGCGGTCGGTGATGACCCGTGCCATGTAGAGTATCTTGTCGGGGTTGCCGGCGGAATCCCGGATGAACTCGGCATTGACCTCCACATCGACGATGCTGCCATCGCTCCTGATGGCATGATACTCACCAAGCCCGTCACTCCCGTGCTGGAACATATGTACCATATTGGCCGCCGCGCGGCTGCGTTCTTCAGGAATCAGGAAGTCAATGATTGATTTTCCGACAAGGTCTGATTCCCTGCATTGCAGCAAGGTCAGGGTCAACGGAGAAACAAACACGACCCGTGCTTCAAGATCCGTTATGACGACCGCATCGGGTGACGCGGTAATGACGGACCGGTAGATCGCCTCGCTCTTCTGAAGCTTGTCCTTGACCGCCAGCAGTTCTTCATTTTGCCTTTTGAGTTCCTCGGTCGTGGACCGCAACTCCTCATTGACGATTTCAAGCTCTTCGTTTTTGGCCTGAAGTTGCCGTTCTTTCATCTTGCTGTCGGTCATATCGTAGTTGATGCCTATAAAACTCCTCACAGCGCCATGTTCATCACGCTGGATTTTTGCGATGGAATGAATATCGTGGATGGAACCGTCCGCCCAGACTATCCTGAACACATCATCGTAGTCGTGTTCCATCTGCAGGCACAGGGCAAGGTTGCGCTCGCTGCGCTCCCTGTCCTCAGGATGAGCCAGGGCAGCCCAGGTCTCCAGGGCACTCGCATGCAACTCTGGCCTGGTTCCAAACAATTGATAGACCTGCTCGTCCCAGCGCAGGCAGCTATCTGCAACATCAAATTCCCAGATGCCGATGCCCCCGGCCCCGCAGGCAAAGGACAGGCGTTCAGCTATGTCCTGCCTGCATCGCTTCTCTTCAAAAAGCTTGAAGGCCATCTTGATGGAAGCATCGAGCACCGTGATGGACGAATTCTTCACCACGTACCCATATGAGGTAATCCGTTCAGTCTTCTCGACTATCTCCCGCTCGCTGTGGCTTGAAACGAAGACGATGGGCACCGCGTGTTCAGCAAGAATAGTCTCAGCGGCCTCCGTTCCATCGATGCCTGGGCCAAGATTGATGTCCATGAGTATCAGGTCCACCTGAGATCCAGATTCCATGGTTGCCACCGCGGCCTCGCCGGAACTGACATGGATCACCGCATACCCGTATTTTTCAAGGGACCGCTTCTCCGTCAGGGCGATGAGGGGCTCGTCTTCAACCAGAAGCAATGTTTTGTTGTTTTGTTTTGGCATTATTTCTCCTGCCATTGCTGGCTCTAAGCGTTTATATTTTTCATTGATTATAGAGATATTTAATATACCATCAAAGGGCTGATTCCTCATTCTGTCAAGAAAAAATCAGTACATCGAACCTTGTGTCTCCTTCAGCAGGCATACTTGGGCAGGTACGTGGCG
>CAXZAJ010000092.1:0-12404 GCA_964293355.1 uncultured bacterium | reverse complement strand
GTACGGCGGCCCCGCGCCCCGGACTTCCTGCAGGCGGCCGCCCTGTGCGGCGGCGTCCTGCTGCTCTCAAGGCTTGCGGCGGCGCTCGCGGCCCTTGCCGGCTTCGGCACGGCCGGCGTCGCGCCTCTCCTACCCCAGCCAACAAACACCCCGCCGGCCCTCACCGTTACGCTGTCGGCGCTGTTCGCCCTGGCGGTAGCCTATCGCGAGGAACTCTTTTACCGCCTGTATCTCATAGGATCGCTCCGGAAACGTGGCGCCGGCGCAGTGGCGGCGGTACTGGTCTCTACCCTGGCATTCGCCGCCGGGCACAGCTGGCAGGGCCTGCCCGGCATAATCTCGGCGCTGCTCGTCGGGGCGGCGCTGGGTGCCGCGGCGGCCAGGGGCTGCAGGCTGCACGCGCTGGCCCTGGCCCACGCCGCCTACGATTTTGGCGTGCTGCTCGCCGTGTTCGGCCTCCTTGGCTGACAACTCGCCGGAGTACCGGCGCCGAAGGCGTATTAACAAACCGCGGCGGAACCAGTATCATTGAAGGATGCAAGCAATAGACAAGCTGAAATCAGATATGGACGACTGGGTCCGCCGTTCAGGGCGGGCGCCGGGCAACCGCGAGTTCGATGCGCTCAGGTCAACGTTCGCGCGCTCGGTACCCAAGGTGCCCGACGATACGCTGGCGGGGCTGTTCACCACGTTCCTGTCGCGCTACGGTTCGGGCAGCACGGAGGAAGCAGCCAGCGCCATGGACTGGCTGTCGGGGGTCGGATCGCTGCTGATGGCTGATTACGACGGCACGCCGTTCTCAAAAGCCGACTGGGAAGAAATCAGGGAACTGATAACCATAGATTCAGGCGAGATAGACGTTGATACGCTGACCTACGTGCTGGGCCAGGCGCTGGAACACGGTGCCCTCTAACCAGCCCAGCCCCTCAGGCGAACCGGACACCGGGTGGTTTGCCGACGACGGGTTCTGGACCGACTACGCGCCGCTGCTGTTCGGCGGGGAGCGCTGGGCCGAGGCTCCCGCCGTCGTGGATGCCATACTGGCGCTCTCCGGCACACCCGCGCACGCGCCGGTGCTGGACCTCTGCTGCGGACCGGGCCGGCACGCGCTGGAATTCGCCTCCAGGGGACACCCGGTGGTCGGAGTGGACATTACCGAGCCCTACCTCGCGGCAGCCAGGGACAGCGCAGCATCCATGGGCCTTGCCGCCGAGTTCATCCATGCCGACGCGCGGCGCTGGAGCCGGCCGGGCGCCTTTGCGCTGGCCGTCAACCTGTTCACCAGCTTTGGCTACTTTGAGACGCGGGCCGAGGACCGGGCCATGCTGGCCCGCCTGGCCGAGAGCCTGGTTCCCGGCGGCGCGCTCGTGATGGACCTCGTGGGCAAGGAAACCGCCGCACGCGACTTCATCGAGGGCGAATGGTTCGAGCGCGACGGCAAGCTCGTGCTGACCGAGTTCCAGGTGGAAGGCGCGTGGGAGGGCCTGCGCAACCGCTGGATCATCGTGGACGGCAACCGCCGCGTGGACCGTTCCTGGGTACAGCGGCTCTACGCCGGCACCGAGCTACGCGACGCGTTGCTGGGAGCCGGATTCGCCTCCGTGGACCTGTACGGCACCTGGGCAGGAGCGCCGTACGACCAGAAAGCGGAGCGCCTCGTCGCCGTCGCACGGACTCCTGCGGATTGACCCTCGATTTTTACACGGAACTGGCCGATATTATACGGGAATAGTCCTTTTTCTAAATCCTTGTCTGAACGGAAGAAGCCATGGCCAAGATCGGTATACGCCTTGCTGACGGTAAGTTCTATCCCATCCTCGCGGAAGGCGCGGCGGCTAAAAAACGCCTCGTCGTCACAACGGTCAAGGACGATCAGCCGAGCGTCCAGATTGACGTGTACCGCTCTACCGAGGCCTCCGAGGACTACATAGGCAGCCTCGTCATAGAAAACATCCCGCCGCGGCCCGCCGGAGAACCCGACATCGAGCTGGACCTGGGGCTGGACGACGACGGCAACCTGAGCGCCCTGGCGCGCGAGGAAGCCACCGGCGAGCACCAGGCGCTGTCCGTGTCACTCAAGTCGCTGGCCGAGGAAGAAAAGTACGAAATCCCCGACTTCGACTTCCAGGAAGACGAAGACTTCGACCTTTCCACGGATGACCTGCCTGAGATGACACCCTTTGAATCCACCGCGGGCACCCCGGCCGACTCGGATATGAGTATGGACTCGGAAGATACGTCCTTTGACGACATACCCGATTTCGGAGAACCGTCCCCCCCGCCGGAACTGGTTCAGCGCGAAGAGAAAAAGCGGGCGTCCCCCGTCCTCATCGGCATTCTGGCCGCCTTGGGAACGGTAGCCATCCTGGTCATTGCGTTCTTCATCTACCGCGCGACCATGGACAAGCAGCCCACGCCGCCCGTGGCACCGATCGCGACGCCACCCGCCACGGCCCCGGCAGCTCCCGCACCCGTGGCCGCGACTCCCGAACCGGCCGCACCGGCTCCCGTCGCGGCCGCCCCGGCTCCGGCAACTCCTGCCCCGGCCCCCGCAGCCGCGGCTCCTGCGCCAGCAAAACCTGCTGAACCGGCCAAGAAGGGCACCTGGTACAAGATCCGCTGGGGCGACACGCTCTGGGACCTGTCCATAGCCTACTACCGGACTCCCTGGCTGTACCGCACCATAGCCACCGCCAACAAGATACGCAACCCGGACCGCATCATCTCAGGCACCTGGATTTTCATACCGCCGCGATAATTGTGGCTACTCGGACTCAGAACGGCGGACGCTCAAGGCGGCCGCCGTTTTTTTGATCCCGGCGCGATGTGCGTCCGGTCCGTGCTATAGTTGGAATGTGAACAGTAATCCACGCCATCAAGGAACCTGTATGCGCTCATTCGCACTCACCGTCATCGTCTCCCTCGCGCTCTCTACCCCGTCCTGCGTGGGATCAACCATTCACGGGCTGGACGAGGCGGCGTGGTTCGAATTGCTGGCCAGAGGCGAGAGCCTGCCGATCAGAACCGGTGAAAAAATCGATTACGAAGCGATAGCCAGGCTCGGCCCCGGGGCCATCCTGTTCGTAGGCCTGCGCGCGCAGGTGGATAGGGATGACGCGCTGGCGGCGACCCTGTTTTCAGAGGCGGTCCGCAGGGAAACGGGCAGGTACCGGACGCGCGCCGTGACACTGCTGGGCGACGCCCTGCTTGCCGCGAAAGACGGCCCCGGACTGGTCGAGCTGTGCCAATCCGACGCAGGCAAAGAACTGCAACCCTACCGGCGCTATTATCTGGAAGCCAGCGGACTCTTCTTCTCTTCCTTGTACAGTCAGGCGCTGGCGACGATAGACGCTATGAGGGCCGCATATCCCGCAGAAGCAGGCCGGGACGCCCCTGAACTCGCCGCCATTGCTCTCGAAGCTGGATTCCGCGGCGGGCGGGGACGCTGGGTAGACGAATTTTCCGCCATAACGGCCATGGATGGCTCGACCAAGGTCTATGCTGCCCTGTCCACCATCGTCGGCCTCGTCGGATCATCGAACCTGAATGACGCTGCTACGGCCATACGCGCCGTGGGTCCGGGCACCTTCCAGCTGGCCCAGGCGCGCGCGCTTTCCGGCGCCCGCGAGTATGGCCCCGCAGTCGTAGCGTTCAGGCGCTATACCGCCGGTACCGAAAGCCCTGAATCCATCGCTGAACGCATACATAATCAGCCCATTGCTTCCGGCGGGCAGGAATCCGCCGTCACAGTACCGGACTATGCAGCCGTACCGCTCACGTCCAAAATGGCCGCAAGCCTGTTCCTCATGCTGCCCCGCGCTGCCGCCTCCGACGCGGCCAGGGCATTCATCGCGGCTTCAAAGGAAGAAGGCGCTGGCGGCTTCCGGTCTATCGTGCAGACGACGCTGGACCGCGGCGCGGATCCGTCCAGGGCTTATTTCGACGCATACTGGCATGCCCGCTTCCTGCGGGACGCGGAGTCCTGGCAGGATGCCGGAACCTGGTTCTGGAAGGCAGCGGAACTTGCCGCGACAGCTACCGAACGCGACGCGGCCGCCTGGTACGCCGTCGAATCCAGCCTCAAGCAATCCAGGACAGCGGCGATACCAGCCCTCGGAAAAGCACTGGCTACGAGCCGCAATCCAGGCTACTACTCGGACTTGATAGAGCCGCTCTCCCGAGAGGCACTGGTGGCCAGGGACGGCAAGGCGCTCGCAGCACTCGATGCCGCAATCTCCTCGCGGGCCAGCGGCAGGGACGCCGCGCGGCTGGCGTACCTGTGCGCACGGGCGGCCCAGAGCGGCATCATCACGGACGCGCAGGTTGCCGCAGCATTGGGCGGCACGTACGGAAGTGCCAGTGCGTATGCAGAATCGCGCCTGCGGGCCGCCTACAACCAGAAATCCGACGAATGGTACCGCCTGGCCGCCGCGTACCGGCTGGGCGAGCCCCTGTTCGCACTGCTTGCGTCCCCCGAGACGACCACCGCAACTGAGACAGTTGCGCCTGTTGCGCCTGCCGCGACGAAAGAAGTAACTGTAGTCGGACCTGACGAGTATGCGCTCGGCCTGGCAAGATTCGGGCTGGGGCACTTGATCCGGAAAGAACTGGGCACCGAATTTGCCTTGCTGGCACCGGATACGGTCAGGCAGGTGGCCGAGGCGCTGTGGAGCGCTGACCGCCATGACCAGGCGTACCGCCTCATAGCCACGCAATTCTGGAAGGCAGATTTTGTGCCGACCCGACGGGACGCCGAGCTCTACTGGCCGCGCCCCTACCGCGAGGCATTCACCACGGCCGCCCAGGCTACCGGGCTTGACGAGTTCCTCCTCTACGGCCTCGCGCGCTCGGAAAGCGCGTTCGACCGCGTCGTGGTGTCAAAATCTGGCGCAGTCGGGCTGACGCAGCTGATGCCGGCAACCGCCGCGGAAATGGCCGGTCGGCTCCGCATGACGGAGTATGACCTGACCGATCCAGCGGACAACGTGACCATCGGCTCGGCCTACTTTGCCCGGGTACTCGCGGGCGTGGATGGACGGGTGATGCCGGCGGTGTTCTCGTACAACGGCGGCCCTACCCGCTTCAGGCGCTGGGAAGCCGAATACGGCAAGCTGCCGCTGGACCTGCTGCTCGAAGCCCTGTCCTACGAAGAAACGCGCCAGTACGGCCGCAACGTCACGACCGCCGCCCTCGCCTATGCCGCGCTCTACGGCGAGGGAGATCTGAGGGCCTATTTCTCATGGTTGATCGGAGAAGGTCCTCGCCCATAATCAGGCCGATCCCGGCGTCGCTCGGTCGCCTTGGTGCTCACGTACCAACGTACGTTCCGCACCGCGGCTTCCCTCGTCGCGGCTTGCCGCGCGTCTTGGGCTAGGCCTGATTCTGGGCGAGGGCTATGCAGCCAGGGAAATTAAAATGCCGGGGACGACGCCGGCGGGCTTGTTGTAGGGGGTGCTGGCGACCATGGCGGAGTGCAACTGGTCGCCGTACTGCTGGATGAGGGCGTCGATGCGTTCGTCGGACAGCCCCTTGGATTCCCGCTCGATGCGGGGCTGGCTCTTTACCGTCCGGAGCCGCTCGATGAGCGTGTCCAGGATCTTGAGCTTGTCCAGGGAATAGGCCGAGGCTCCGGCGCTCGGAGTGCCGGCTACGTTCTTGAAGTTGGAATACAGGAGTTGGGCCGGAGACACCGGCACCGAGACCTTGCCGCTCGTTCCAGCGCTGTAGGCATACGACAACGGTAGTTGATTCGATATACGTACATCCATAGTCCACTCCACATTCTGGTCCGACGTTCTATTCTATATATCGGAATGGCGCGGAGGATTATGAGTATTTCTTGTTGGGGCCGGGGCTTGATGCCCCTATTTGACCGAAGCCTTGAACAACCGGTCGTTGACTGCCAGCCCGAGCCCCAGGTCGGGCAGGCGCTCGGCCCACAATTCGTCAAAACCCGCGGCATCGAGTTCGTGCAGTATGTCGAAAAGAGCCGCAGCGGCTTCTACGGGATTTTCCGTTGGCGACAGATCGACGATGCGGGACCAGTGGCCGGAGCGGTGGGCGGCACGCGCGGATTCGACACCGAAGCATATCGCGGCGGCCCGGCCGCGGGGTTCTATGCCCGCGACGCTGCCGAAGGCTACGAGGTACAAAGGCCGCGTTGGTGCGTAGTGGCTGGGCAGCTGTCCGGGTGCGCGCGGGCTCGTGGTGGCGCGGTCGAATATCTGCACCCTCGGCACGACTTCTGCTATCAGTTCCACGGGGAGTCCGCCGGGCCTGAGTATCAGGGGCGGGTCGGAACTCAGGTCGAGCACGGTGCTCTCCACGCCCACCGGGCAGCGGCCGCCGTCCACGATGAAGTCCACGCGGTCGCCGAGCTGGGCGACGACATGCTCCGCGCGGGTAGGAGACAAGTAGCCGAAGGGATTGGCGCTGGGCGCGGCGACGGGAACGCCCGAGCGGCGGATGATCTCCCGGGCCACCGCATTGGCCGGGCAGCGGACAGCCACCGTGGGAAGGCCGCTCGTGGCCAGGTCCGGCACGCGCGCGACTTTTGGCAGGACCATGGTCAGGGGACCGGGCCAGAACCTTTCCGACAGTAGCCTTGCATACGGCACGGTGATGTCGGCCACCTCGGCGGGCGCGTCCGGCTCCGCCACGTGCACGGTGAGCGGGGCGGAGGTCCGGCGGCGGCTGGCCTCCAAGACGCGCGCCCGCGCCCCCCGGTTCCAGGTGTCCGCGCCGAGCCCGTAGACGGTCTCGGTGGGAATGGCGACGAGCAGTCCAGCCCTTATGGCCTCGGCTGCCCGTTCCAGATCATGCGCGGAAGTTGTCAGTAGCTCCATGCGCCGAGTATAGGCCCGGCGGGCCGGGAGCGGCAACGGGGAGGCGGATGTGGATCAAGAGTCAATCCCTTGATCCACAACATTTTTTCATTTTCTCATGCAAGCCTGGACATCTCCCTGACTCGCATCGCGAACTCTTCTTGAATGCCGGTAATCAAAGTTGGATCAGTGATCAGGTCGTACACTGTCCCAGCCAATATCTTTGCCGCATAAATAATCGCGGCATGCCCCCGCTCCGTCTTGCCTTCCATAAGATATCCCTCTGAATGTGCAGCGACGCCCTCGTCGACAAAGGCTACTCGAATGCAAGCGCCGGGGATGCGGCGCATCACGTTGCCGAAATCGGTTGATCCGGTCCGCTCTCGCGGAGGCCGAATACACGGAGCGCCGATATCCGCTGCATTCTTCATGAGCAGGTCATTGAGCGCAGCGACAGGAATCTTGCCCTCAAGACGTTTTTTGACTTCAAGGGTACCGACAGTCTCCGTCATGAGCGCGGCTCCCTGAACAATTTTCTCGAAACGGCGCATGATATCATCGAGGTGGTACGAATTGTAGGACCTCAGGCTGAATGTGCCGACGGCTTTGGCGGGAACAACATTTGCCGGGCCGCCGGCGTCTAGAACGGTATAATGCATCCTGGCGTCTTCAGGGACGTGCTCGCGCAGGAACTCTACTGCATGGAATGTCAGGAGCAGAGCATCAAGCGCACTGCGGCCGGACTCGGGTTTCAAGGCCGCATGAGCACTTTTGCCATGGAATGTAACGTCAACGGTTGCAGCAGCGAGGGACTTGACGTCGGTCTGGGTCGCAGGACCTCCATGCATCATCAAGGCAAGATCGATATCGGTAAGGTAATTCTCATCGAGCATCCGTATCTTGCCACCGCCCCCCTCCTCACCGGGTGTTCCGTAAACAACCAGCGTGAACGACTCTTCAAGCTGGAGGTCTTTGATGGCCTTGACCGCTGCCAGGACAGCCGGCCCCTGCAAATGATGGCCGCACGCATGACCGAGCTTTTCAAGGGCATCGTATTCACAAAGCAAGCCTATGACCGGTCCGCCGGAGCCCTGACGGAATATGGCTCGAAATGCTGTTGGCAGGGCGCCGAGTCCCCGTTCAACCGCAAATCCTTCGCCTGCAAGGAAGGCGGTCAGGACGCGGTGCGCTTCCCACTCTTCGAATGCAAGTTCTGGATGATCGAAAATAAAATCGGCCATGGGAAGTATTACGCCCGCCTCCCGCTCAATTGCTTCGTACAACTTCTCTTTCATCGCGTCCATGCTCCGTTTTACATTGGTCCCAGGTGAATGATCTGCGCTATGAGAACGAGCACGGAACCTGTGGCAAACCAGATGAGAAACATCTTCCACATGAACTTCATCCAGCGATCGTACGGAATGTTTGCAGCACCCAATATGCCCATGAGCGCTGTCGAAGTCGGCAGGATGTAGTTGCTGAAACCATCTCCGAAATTGTATGCGAGGATGGTGGTCTGGCGCGAGATTCCTACCATATCGGAAAGGGGAATGAGTATGGGCATGGTGGCCGCGGCCTGCCCGCTACCGGACGTGATGAAAACATTGATGACATTGTCGACCAGATACATCGCGATACCCTGCGCTAATCTCGGGACGCTGTTCAAGGTGTTTCCAAGACCAAAGACTATGGTGTCGATGATGGTTCCCTTGGCGAGCACCTCGGGAACGGCGCGGGCTAAACCTATTATCATTGCGGCAGAGACCATCCTCTTTGATCCATCGATGAAACCCAAGGCGATTTTGCTCGGGCCAAATCCCGCGGCGATACCAGCCACAATACCGAGCCAGAGGAAAGCCGCAGAACTTTCCGGCAAGCCCCAATCAAGCTTGATTCCACCGTAGACGATGATGCCAAGCGCACCAACCAATGATGCAATCACAAGCCATTTACGAGTATTCATCGGTTCAAACGAGTCGAGGTCGCTGTTCTTGGTATCGGTATCGGCAAGGTCCATTGCATACATGGGGCTGAGTTTTGGGTTCTTGCGGACAGACTTGGCGTACCGTACGAGAAATATGTCAGTGATGATCATGTACACGACAAAGCTTATCGCCCGGTACTCGATACCCGAATAGAGCGGCAGGTCGGCGAGTTTCTGGGCGATGATGGTCGTATTCGGATTCAAGGTACCAGTGGAGAAGCCAACCGCGCCACCGAGGAGGATGATAGCCGCTCCGACTATGGAATCGAACCCCATCGCCCGGGCAATCATCACCATGACCGGCGCGAAACCGATGAACATGTTGACACCTTGCGTCGTGGCGATCAAGCCAAAAACGAGCGTCAGGATAGGTATGAAAACTGCTTCCCTGTTTGAAAATTTGCGTGCGGCTTTTCCAATGACAGATTGCAGCGCGCCGCTGGAGACGATGATATGGAAGGCTCCGCCAGCCAGCAGGATAAGGAAGAACAGATCAGTGGATTTCATGAAACCTTGAACGATGAAATTGGGAATCTCGAACGGATTTACCGGAGTCCGGTCTGCAAGGGCAAAGCTAGCCGGATTGACGACGCTAATGCCTTGCTCGTTCTTGACGCGCTTGAATTTTCCCGCTGGTACGACCCACGTCAGCCCAACGGCGAACAGGATGATGAACAGGATGATGATGAAGGAATGAGGTACCTTGAATAGCTTTTTTTTCTGACTGCTGCTCGTGCCCATGACTTAGCCTCCCGGAATTGTTTGAACGTTCCCGCTCTTGAACCGATGGTAGCATAGGGGCGCAGATGCCAAGAAATACTGATTATCTATACCAGCCCATTAATTTTTTTTATGACTCAATACAAGGCTTTGGTCGATGCTAACCTAAAGGTTGAGATCAGACATCCGCGCGATGAAACAGGGTGTACTCGATGAATCTTCCCACCGCGGGCTTCAAGGCGGATTCTTCGTTATAAAGCATGACGGTCTGAATCAGAATTGGTTTTCCGCTGTTCCATGCCAAGGGGTAAAAGTACAATTGAGCTCTGTCCCTCACATGAATTTTGGGCAGGAAAGTCCACCCTATCCCGCGAGTCACCATGTCCAGGCAAGCCTCGACCGAGTTGACGGAAAGGATTTTGGGTTCAGGAGGGGTACCGAAACGCTCAGACCACCACGCCGAGAACAACTTGTCTGCCCCTGTAATGACCGACGAGCGATCTTGGATCAAGGGGTCCGCCAGTAATCGTTCGAGTACGATTTCCTTTGAGGCAATGATTCCGCGAGGCTCTTCTGCGAGAATGTGACGCATCCCACTCCACGGCATGTCCCCTCGCTTAATTATGACGTCTACTTTGTTGGAAGCTAGCATATCCGGTAGTTCAAGCGTGCTTGAACCGGTTGTCATCTCGATATCGACTTCGGGGAACCTAATGGAGAAGTCTTTGAGAAGAGGGGCAAACCCGTATTTTGCAAACGCGGTACTGACACCGACACGCACAGTTCCAGTAACGGGAGTGGCGGATATGCGGAAATGGTCTTTCAGCACTTCCATACGTTCCGTCATTTCTTTTGCGTAGGCAAGCAGATGCTCACCGTCCGGAGTAAACGTCACGCCGCTGGGCGACCGGTTCAACAGGACGGCTCCGAATTCATCTTCGAGTTTCTTAAGTCTATAGGACAACGCGGGCTGGGATATATACAGGCGTTGCGCAGTCTTCGTGAGACTTTTTTCTACCTCAATCATTATCAGCAACCGCCAGTCCCTGCTATCCATTTACCGCCCTTCCCTGACGAGACTAGTTCCCCGTGGGAGAAGTATGCATCAGCCTGGTAACTGAATGCAATGCAACTGTTTTAGTCGTGAACTGGTGAAACTACGCAGATATTGAGCATCTTCCGGGAACGTTCCCATTTTTCGCTTGCGCGTTTCAGAAACTCGTGGTATACCATTTATGGGAACGTTCCCAACACTATGAAACCAAAGATAAGCATCATAGAGGTCGCCCGCCACGCGGGAGTCTCCAAGAGTACCGTGTCACGCGTCATCGCCGATTCCGGCGGATCGGTGAGTCCCCGCGCGCTCGAAAAAGTACTCGCGGCCATCAAGGACCTCGGATACACGAAGAACACGCTGGCCGCGGGGCTTAGGTCGCAGAAGACCTGGATGATCCTCGTCATGGTGCCGGACATCGCCAACCCGTACTGGTCGGAGATCGCGCGCGCGGCACAGGACCGGCTTGAAGCCGAAGGGTTCTCGGTCGTGGTGGGAAACACCGACTGGCTGGAGTCGAGGGAGGCGCGCTACTTCGACCTGGCCCGCTCGGGACGCTTCGACGGCATGGTGATCAACAGCGTCACCGACGATATCGCGATGATCCACGGCATGGGCGTTCCCGTCGTGCTGGTGGGCGAGCGGGCGGAGGCGCAGGACATCGATACCGTAGGTACCGATACCGTCATGGCGACGAGGCTGGCGCTGGAATACCTATGGAAGACCGGGCACCGCCGCATCGGCATAGCGACGAGCGAGCACGGCAGCGAGCGGTTCCTGTCGCTCAGGCGGCGCACCTACGAAGGCTTCCTCGCGGAAAAGGGCGTCGCGCCGGATCCTGGCATCGTCTTCTCGGTAAAGCTGTCAGACGAAGGCGGCAGGGACCTCGCGCGCCGCTTGCTGGCGCTGGAGCACTGGCGTAGCCGCGTGGACGCCATTTTCTGCGGCAACGACATACTGGCTATAGCCGCTATGGATGCACTGCGCGAGGCTGGCGTCGAAACCGGCAAGGACATCTCGCTCGTGGGCCTCGACGACATACCGGCCGCAGCCAACACCAGGCCCGCGCTGACTACCGTGCGCAAGCCACGGACCTTGATCGGCGCGGCCGCCGCGGAACTGCTGCTGGCGCGCATAGGCGACCCGGACCGACCCTCTGAAAAACGACTCTACCCCGGAGAACTCATTATACGCGGCAGCGTAACGGAAAGGCATGCACCATGAAGACTAGAATCGAAACACTCGCTGACAGGGCACGCTACGAATCAAAGGCGGGCGGAGCGCTCATCGGGCTCGCGATAGGCGACGCGATGGGCGACATAGGCCGGAGCCAGGACCACCGCGCCCGCTACGGCATCGTCACGAACATGTATCCGGAAGCCAAGAGCACCGACGACACCGAATTCGGCGTGGTCACGGCGCTGGCCTTGCTGGATTGCGGCGGCGAGCTGGCGCCGGGACTGACGGCGGGCGCCTGGCGGAAGTACGTGCTGGACCGCGGCGGCGCCAAGAAGCGCGCCGGCAGGCCGCTCTACGGCGCGCTGGCCAACCTGGCGCGCGGCATCGAGCCGCCGCTATCCGGCAGGCACAACGTGATGAACATAGACGACGGCGCCGCCATGCGCGCCAGCCCCCACGGCATATTCCGCGCCGGGGATCCCGCCGGTGCCGCACGGCTCGCGGCGGCGGGCGCCACCGTCAGCCACGACAATGACGGCATCTGGGCCGCCCAGGCCATAGCGGCCAGCATCGCGGTGGCCATGGCAGACGGCACCCCCGGGGAAAACGTGCCAGGCGGCTGGGCACTGGTGGCGGCCGGATC
>CAXZAJ010000091.1:0-12436 GCA_964293355.1 uncultured bacterium | reverse complement strand
GCCACCCACCCGGCCGGTGGAATGCTTGTCCACGAACGGCCCCTTGATGCCAGCCAGGTTCATGGTGGAACCGGAGCGGAGCATCAGGTCGGTCAGGTCGGCGGTCTCGCGGAAGCTCATGCCGCGGAAGAACACCGACATGAGCCACGCGCTCACCTGGTATTCGGGCACCTCGCCGGAGACGTAGCCGTTGACGATGGTGGCCAATTCCTCGCGAGACAACTCTCCGCCGTCGCGTTTCTTCATTATGATGTCTACGGCCCTCATGTCGGCCTCCTTACAGTAAACCTGAGTTCAGGGTCTTGAGCGGCGTATCGGCCGCCTTGCGCGCCAGGTCGAGGGCAAAGGCCTTGAACGCGGCCGTAGCCTCGTCACCCAACCCCACCCGGGCAGCTTCCAGAAACGGTTTGCGGCCCGCGGCCTCGAGCCAGGCCAGCGCGCCCGGCGGCACGAGTATGGCGTCCTGCCCCGGATCCAGACAGTGCGGGCAAACGAAACCACCGGTCCGGCGGGAGTATGAGTGTACCGTATCGCGGCGTATTGCGCCAGCGCAGGAGGAGCACTCGTCGGGATCAGGCATCATGCCCATGGCTTCCAGCGCGCGCACGGTGAACAGCGCAACGGCCCTGTCCACGGTATGTGGATCCGCCTGCGTAGTCGCTCTTGACGCAGCCTTCACGGCGGCTTCATCGAGTGTTGCAAGCGCATCCGAGACGAGCGCGAGCGCGCCTGCCCAGTCGCCGCCGAGCGCGCTCGTCGCGATGATGAACTCGCTTGCGAACGAGGCGGCGGCTATGGCGTCAAGGTTACCCCGGATGCCCTGGTATTCACGCAGCGGGTCAAAATCGGTGAGCTTTATGAGGCCCTTGGCGGTGTCGCGGTAGATCCAGGCCCTGCCATAGTGCCAGGGCGACGCGAGGGAGCGTAGCTTGCTCTTGCCTCCGCCGAACACGAAGGCTTCCACGATGCCTTCTTCCGCGGACAGCAGCGTAGCCACGCGGGCACCTGAAGGCACTTCTTTGGAGCGCAGTATGATCGCTTCGAAGGATGCTGATCGCGTTGCCATAGGTCGGCGAGTATCCGCCCCGCCCCGCGATGCTGTCAAGGCTTGTACCATACGGCAAGTACGCGGGGGCGAACCGTGGCGCTTGCGGTTTTTGAAGAGTCGCGCGAGAATTGCAGGAACGTGCATCAGACAAGGAGCAACCATGATATTCCTGCCGATCGGACTCGCGGCCGTAGCCCTCATCCTCTTTTTTACAGGCAGAAGCCAGGGCAAAAAGGCGTTCGACATAGCTTCAACCGAGACGGCGACTGCCGCAGGCATTGCGCAGGAAGCAGCCGATGTAGCCAAGGAAATCGGCTCCGGCTCGTTCACCAAGGTGGCGGAGATCAAGGGAACGGTGGAATGCGGCACGCCGCTCAAGGCGGAAATGTCGGGCGTCGATTGCGTGTGGTACCGCTCCACGGTCGTACGCGAATACGAAGAAAGCTACACCGAGCGCGACTCCGACGGCCGCACAAGATCCGGCACGCGGCGCGGCTCGGAAACCGTTTCCACCAACGAGCGCCGCACCCGGTTCATGGTACGCGACGCCACAGGCACCACCGAGGTTGATCCCGAAGGCGGGCCGGTAGACGGCGAGCGGGTGCTCTCCAGGTTCGAGCAGGGCGAAGTCGGCCCGGCCCTGTCAATCGGCGGATTCAGGCTCTCACTCGGCGCACTAGGCGGTGGCAGGCGCACGATAGGCTATAAAATCGAAGAGTGGGCACTGCCCCTCGGCGCCCGCGTCTATGTGCTCGGCAAAGCCAGAGACGAGGGCGGTTCGCTCCGCATCGCGAAACCCGCTGCCAAGGGCGGCAGATTCATCATCACCATGAAGAGTGAAGAGCAGCTCCTGTCATCGGCCAAAACCGGGTCAAAGGTGCTGAGCATCATCGCCGCCGTCCTGGCTGCCGGAGCCGTCGTCACGCTCGTACTGGTGGTGCTGGGAATCATCTAACCTGAAGGCGGAGTTACCGGTAGCCAGCCACTGCCTTGCTGTTTATTCAACGTTTCTTGCAATCCTGAACCGATGGACTCCTAGAGTTTTTCAACAACCTCGCAGGACAGCCCTGTAGCCTTGGCAATTATATCCTCAGATACACCCAGCAATTTGAGCTTCCTGGCATCCTCAAGCCTGGCGGCCTCCATGCCCTCCTCCAGGCCATCCAGCTTAGCGGACTCCAGCCTGCTGGCTACATCCCTCTGGAATTTCTCCCGGGCTAGAGCCATGTGACGCATGCTTTCATCCTGGGTACAGCGTTCGAATTGTTCATAGGCCTCTGATATCATCTTGTTTTCAGAAAATACTGTTTTCATGTCCCACCCCTCCTTGCCGGCGTTCTCCAGCAACGTTATCCACTGCTTCAGCTTTGTATCACGCGGAGCTACCTTGGTCAGCTCAACATAATGTATCTGCATATCTTCAGTCAGCACGGTATCCGGGTTGTGTACGTCGGTTATCATGAAACGGTGATGGTTTTCCTGGGTATTCTTGAACAGGACAAAATCCAGCAGGTTAATGCCGACTACGGGGTGAAGGACTCCGTAGTCGTTGCCTTTTTCCAGCTGCTGCGAATATTGCTGCGCCCAGTAATACAAGGTACGGTTTATGAAACCGCGCTGGTTGTTCATCTGCATCTCGATATCGAACTGCCGATGGTCTTCACCCGTGGCGCAGATGTCCAGCACCGATTCCTTTGCCCAGAATGCGTCCCGGAGGCTTACCGGATTCTTCAGTTCCAAGGAGAGCACAGGCGGGCACCCTGCATCGACCAGCACCGCATTGACCAGATCCTTGAGGATGTCCTTGGTTTCTTCCCGTCCGAAGACGTAAAGGAATACATAATCGTTTACCAGGCGCAATCCCATATCACTAATATACTGCATGCGAGTCCTCCTGTCAGTCTTGCCAAGACAGGCACGCAGCGGGGAGCACTGGCGCTTTCAGCATTTCCACATTAAAAAAGGTTCTGCCACGGAGCAGACATGAAATTCCGCAACTCCTCTCCAGTTTGAATTTGACAAAAAAAAAACAGTGTAAAATTGTCTGTATGATCATCAAAAAGTCCATTTTCGCTAAATTTGTCACCCACATCCTTCAGGAGAAAAAACCATGAAACAACTTCGCCTCACCACCAGCGCAACGCTCATTACCCTGTGCCTGCTCCTCGCCTGTGATCCCGGGCTTCCCATTACCGTGATCTATGACGGTAATGGAGCAAACTCGGGAGTCGTCCCGGTCGACTCAGGCACCTACAACCAGTACGACGCCGTCACCGTCACGAGTGGCCAGGGCAGCCTGGTCAAGGCCGGCTATAACCTCGCCGGCTGGATGACCGAAGTCGATGGAACGGGGACGAGCTATGCGCCGGGAGCGCTCTTCGCGATGGGGATGGAGAATGTGACGTTGTTTGCGGTGTGGGTGCAGGATTCTTTACGATTTGCAAGCGCTGGTAACTCCATCATTCTTACTCATATCGATATTTTTTTTAGCGGTACGTTGATTATCCCCCCCGGAGTAACGGCGATCGGTACAGATGGAGCATGGGGGGCTTTCAATAGTGCTACCGCTATAACCAGCATCGTCCTGCCCCCAAGCTTGACTATTATGAGCGCCAATTCCCTCTCGGGATGTTCCAGTCTGCTGAACGTAACCTTATCTGACCAGCTCACCTTGATTGGTCCAGGGTGTTTTTCTTCTTGCTCGAGTCTGGCTTCACTGACAATCCCATTTACAGTTTCTTTTATTGGACGGTACGCATTTGACGGTTGCTCCTCGCTCGCAAGCGTAACCATGATGCCCACTATCCCACCTGTTTGCGGGGCTAATGCTTTCGATGGCCTTCCCGCCGGCTTCCAGATCAAAGTTCCCGCGGCCTCCGTTGCGGCATATAAAGCGGCATCAGGCTGGAGCGTCTACGCGGCCAATATCGTCTCACAGTAGGAGCCCTAATAATGGATGCATATATCATTATTGGCCGTCAGCGCGTAGGGAAATCATCAGTAATTCGTGCCTTGACCGGCCTCCGCGGGGCTGGACAAAGGTTGATGATGCCCCTCAGTGGACCGAATTTCCAGTTATGGACTGAGAACATGTCTTTGCAGGAAACACCCATCGCCCCTGCAGCCTTCATTTCAAAGATAGCTGCAAAACCTGTTCAAGCAGTTCTGATTGCTCTTTGGCCGCGGGAATGTAATTCTAGGGGAATTACTTACCCAGACCATAATGCCTATATTGCGGCCTTCACCGGCGCGGGGTGGACCATCAAGCATATTGTCCATTTATACAGTGGTACTTCCGCTCCGCCTATCGGCGTATCCAGTCCATTCACTTCTCTCACGAGTTCGCCAGCACTACCCTTTAATAAACTCGCTGCAGACATACGACTACTATGGCATTGGTACTGAATCCGATTTCTCTTGCCGCGGCTCATCATCTGTTGAGGATTAAAAGTTCAGGCGTTGCCCGCCCTCCCGATAACCCCTTAGATTAGGGGCGGGCAACATCGCCGGATGGCGCATTTTCTCTTTTTCTATTATCATGGACCCGTGAACCAGCTCATATACCTTGATAACTGTTGTTTCAACAGGCCCTTCGATGATCAGGACCAGACTCGCATCAGGCTCGAGACGGAGGCAAAGCTGTCTATCCAGGATTTGGTTCGAAGCAAGGTATTGAGGCTCGTCTGGAGTTTCATGCTGACTCTCGAGCCCTGGACTTGGTCGCCCGTTTCGGTCTGAAATCAGCCGATGCGGCTCACCTGACCTGCGCCATTCACGCGAGAGCCGAGTACCTCATCACGACGGATCTCGGATTCATGAAAGCGGCGCGATCCTGCCAGACGATCCGGGTCATCAATCCCGTGGACTGGATTCTGGAGGCCTTCCCATGACGAAAACGCAATTACGGGTGGAAGCGATGAAGCTGTTGAACCAAGGGCTTGGACCCGTCGACACGGAACGTTTCATCTCCCTGCTTTCCAAGGATCGTTTCGATTATACCGAATGACGGGAGCATCTTTGGGACAGGGTCTCGGTAGATGACCTATGGATCATGGCCCATGAAAAAGGGCTTTGATCGATACGACTCACCAGGTATTTCGATGCTCCCTTTGACGAGTTACCATAATATGGTAACACTGTTTCATGAGCTATGAGGCGACGTGACCCATCACTGCCACCTCGCGGACAAATGGGTGGCCTGCTGGAGGCACGAGGGCGGCAATCTGCTTGTGGAGGTGTACTATGCTGGTAGTCGAGAAAGCGCGCCATATTGAAGTGGAGATCCGCGGTCCCGGGGCTGATTCCGTCCTCGGTATCCTCCGTCGCGCCCTGCCCACCCTCGAGGTTTCCGACGACGATGCGTACGAGCCCGTCGAAGGCTCAGACTGGTTCACCGCCCTCGCTGCCGAAGTGACTCCCGGCACCTCCCTCCGCGTCTATCGCGACAACGCTGGCTGGACCCAGGCTCAGCTTTCCGAGAAAACCGGCATCCCCATCCCCCACCTCTCCGGCATGGAAAACGACCGTCGCCCCATCGGCAAGGCCACTGCGAAGAAACTCGCTACCGCCTTTGGCACGGACTACAGGCGCTTCGTGTAGAGCACATGACAAGGAAGCACGCTACCATGCCGAACATCGATGAAGATGAAATGCTGGACGAGTACGACTTTTCAGCAGCGGTTCGGGGTACATACGTCGACAGAATGAAGAGTGGCAGCAATCTCATCGTTATCGATCCGGATGTAGCCCGTACCTTCCCCGATCATGTTCATAAGCAAACTGGCCTGACGCGGGTGTAATCGGAACACATATTGACTCGACAATGCATTTGCATTACCCTCGGTTATATGGAGGCAAATACCATGAATCGTTCAAACACTGCAGAATCAACTCTGACTGACCGATATCAGACCACCATCCCGTCATTTGTCAGACACGCGTTAGGGCTTTCAAAGCGCGATACTATTCAATATAGAATCAATGATGACGGGTCAGTTCTGATTGCACGCATGGACCAGGATGATGTCGATACCGCGATGCTCAAATTTCTTGATTTTCTGGAAACCGATATCACTCGGCACCCGGAGGGCATTGTTCGTCTTGATGCGAATCTTCTCGATCACATCGATTCCTTGACCGCTGGTGTTACCGTGAACCTTGAATCCGTTTTGAATGATGATGACTGATAACACAGCCGGTACCAAGGTTGTTAATGGCTGGAAACTCTATGCACATCCGTGCTTCATCGACCAATTGACGGTACTTGCTGAACAGGTTGAAATACTCAGAGAAAAAGAACCAAACCTGTATATGCACAAAAGAGCTACGAAGAAACTTGCCGCAATCAGAAAACTGATTCTGGAAATCATTCCTTCAGATCCTGAACGACCAGAATACCGACAGGGAGATACACTTGGCCCAACCAGAAAACACTGGTTCAGGGCCAAATTCTTTCAACAGTACCGTCTGTTTTTCAGGTTTCACTCGCCCAGTCATATAATTGTCTATGCTTGGATAAACGATGATGACACACTTCGTGCGTACAGATCAAAATCTGACGCGTACCGGACATTCCAAAAAATGCTCGATTCCGGATACCCGCCAGAAACTTGGGACGCGCTCTTGAAAGAAGCCAAAGGGCTTGAATAGCCTGCGTGGTTCAGAACCTGTACCGCACTCCCAGACCACCGGACCCACCAGGGGTAAGGGTGGGGAACAGGTACAGGTCCAGCCCAAGCTCGACGAACAGCTCGATGGGGATGCTTTTGAAGCGGTACGAAATGCCCGCAGGCACCCTGGCGCCGAATTGCGCGCCGCCGTCATATACATTGGCTATAGCCCCGAATCCGACGAACGGCGTAAAGCTGGCTGACTCGATGACGATCATGCCGGGGAACGCATACTCGTAGTTGCCTTGCAGCAGTATGGAGAAGCCGTTATTGCCGCCGGCGAGGTTCCAGGCTGCCTTGAAGTCAGCCCATGAGGTCCGCGACAGGTCCATCTGGAAGTCTATGCCGGTAGGCTGTCCAAAAAACACGCCAATTCCCGTGGGGCCGTTGGCCGGCTTGCTGGGTATGGTTATGGTCGTTTCTGTTTTCTTGGCTTTGCTCTTGGCAGGCGCGGCTAACGCGGGAGCGGCAAGCACGACGCACAACAGAACGATTGTTACAATTCGCTTCATTGAATCTCCTTATCATAGACAGGCAAATATAGTAGCATATCGATCAGTTAATTTCGAGCGGGTTCACGGGGGAGATTTTCGGTGCTGAGTTACAGGCACGGCTTTCATGCCGGCAACCATGCGGATGTCCTCAAGCATATCGTGCTCATGGACTGCATCCAGAGGCTCATAAAAAAAGACGTGCCGCTTTTGTATGTGGATACGCACGCGGGCGCAGGTTCGTATCTGCTCCGCGAGGGCTATGCCGCGATGAACGAGGAGTGGGCGGGCGGTATCGATCGGCTGTCCAGCTTTGCCGGGTCAGGAAATTCGACCAGTACCATGCCGGAGGCCATCGCGGCATATCTGGCGCTGGTCCGTGGCTGCGCGCCAGCCTACCCCGGTTCGCCGTTGCTTGCAGCCAGGTTGCTGCGACGGCAGGACCGCCTGACGCTGTTCGAGCTGCACCCGAGCGATTTCGAGCCGCTCTCGACCTTGTTCGCTGACGACAACCGCGTCCAGGTCAAGAATTCCGACGGCTTTGCCGGGCTTCGTGGACTCCTGCCACCTGTGTCGCGCCGCGGTCTCGTGTTCATTGACCCGTCATACGAACTCGCCGCAGACTATGACCGCGTCGTCACGGCCGTCGGTGAAGCGCTCCGCCGTTTTTCCAACGGTGTCTACGTGGTGTGGTATCCGTTGCTGGAACGGGACGAGGCGCGGCATCTGCCCGCACGCCTCGTCCAGCTGGCTGACAAATCGCTGGACATTAAACTGCGCGTCCGCTCGAGCCTGCCCGGAGAACGAGGCATGTCTGGTTCGGGCCTGGTCGTGCTCAATCCGCCCTGGCAGCTCAGGGAGATGCTTGACGAGCTGCTGCCCTGGCTGATGCGCGCGCTCGGTGAAGATGAAGGCGCGGACTGGAGCCTGACCGCTGCTCCGGCTACGGGTACATGAAGAAGCCCTGACCGGTTTATTGCCCAGCTTCAAGGCTTTGTCCATGTCATCGGCTGACGCAAGTCCTCCATACTACCGAGAATGCAATTCAGAGAGTCACAATGTGATTTATTAATTACTTTCTTGGTATGCCCGTCTACTGGAAACACTGTTTCCCCGCAGGCAGCAAACCATTGCCGAGCATTCCAGATTCATGCTATTTTATCTTTTACAAAATGCATGCGCTGCAAGGGTAACCACTATGACGAAAAGACAAGAGCAGGCACAGGAAACACGCCGCAGCTTGTTCGAGAATGCGGTCGCCCTGTTTCGCGAAAAGGGTTTTGATTCGGTAACCGTGGAAGAAATAACGACACGGGCCGGAACCGCAAAGGGGAGCTTTTACACCTACTTCAGGACAAAAAGCGACATTATCATAGAAGAGTTCAAGGCTATCGATGACTTCTACCTGAAGTACCAGCACAATCTGAAGCGTTATGGAACAGCGCGCGCGAGGCTTACCGCTTTCATCAGGGCCCAGACGAAGCATGTTCGTGACAGCGTCGGTGTAGCAATACTGAAGATCCTCTACTCCACGAGCATCAGCGATCCTCTGGCAGAAAAATTCCTCATCAACCCCCATCGTTTCCTCCATGCCTTGATCAAGGAAATCATCATATATGGCCAGGAGAATGGCGAGTTCCGCACCGATGCAGGTGCGGATGAGTTGACGCTCCTCGTGAATCGCTCCATGCGTGCAGTCTTCCTCGACTGGGCAATATCCGATAATGACTGGGATCTGGTTACGGCAGGCCTGCGCTACTGCGAACTCTTCCTCATTCCGGCCCTCGTCAACACTTCGGGCACGTCACTGATAAAAGCCAGTGCACTTGAAACAAACAAAGCTGACGGCAATTCTATTTTGACATAATGTTTGCACAGGTATAGAATGCCCTGATTCAATATACACGGTCATTGACCGCGGTCATCTAATATGGAGGACGATATGGACATAAAAGGATTGGTAGCGGTAATTACAGGCGGAGCCAGCGGTATAGGTGAAACAGTAGCACGCAGGCTCGCGGCTGAAGGCGCGGCGGTTGTACTCGGCGACATGAACCAGGAAGGCCTGGACAGGGTGGTAGCCGACATCCGCAAATCCGGCGGCAAGGCGGCCGGGACGCTCCTCAACGTTACCGATGACGCCTCCACCGCGGCTTTCATGGATTTTGCCATAGCCCAGTTCGGTTCAATCAATATCGTAGCACCCTGCGCCGGCATCATCCGTGACGCCATGTTCGTATCCCCTGACAAGGAAACCGGCAAGGTCAAGCGATCGATGAGCACTGCCGATTTCCGCGCTGTCATCGACGTCAACCTGGTTGGACCGTTCATAACGATGCGCGAAGCCTCGATCCGCATGGTCAACAATGGCTGGAAAGGCGTCATGTTCACCATCTCGTCGATACAGAAGGAAGGCGGCGTTGGCCAGCTCAACTACTCTTCAACCAAGGCCGCCATGGCGCTCTGGCCAAAGATCCTCGTAGGTGAATTCCAGATGAAGGGCATACTCGGGATCCGCGTGGTTTCCATAGCTCCCGGCTACGTGGGCACGCCGATGGTCAAGGGCATGGATCAGGGAGCCCTGGCAAAGATCGTGGCCGGCGTTCACCTCGGCCGCCTCATCGAACCGGAAGAAATCGCTGACACCATGGCCTGGGTAGTCAAGAACGACGCCGTCAACGCCACCTGCATCGAAGTAACCGGCGGCATGATCTCCGGGCTCATCGCCAAGTAAACAGAACAACGTATCTACGCAAGAAACCGGCCGGACGACGGCCGGTTTTCTTTTTACCCCACGACGTTTCCGATGACGCGCAGCCAGTTGCCCCCCATGATGCTGCCGATGTTCGCCGGTGAATAGCCGCGGTCGAGCAAGGCGGCCGTCAGGTTGCCCATGCCGGCGCAGTCTGGCATCACGAGGCCGTAGGGTGCGGTAAAGCCGTCAAAATCGGTGCCCAGGCCCACATGGCCGGAACCGACGACGGAAACCAGATGGTCGATGTGGTCCACAACCCGGGATATGGTCACCTTGGTCGGGTCGGAGTCGACGAAGACGCCGGCGAAGGTTACGGCCACGAGGCCGCCGGTCGCCGCGATGCGTTCAGCCTGGGCATCGGTCAGGTTGCGGCGATGGTCAAGGACGGCCCGCGCATTGGAGTGCGATGCGACGACAGGCCGCTGCGCCACGGCGAGCAATTCGTCCAGCGCCTGGTCGCACAGGTGCGAAGCATCAACGATCATGCCGAGTCTTTCCATTTCAGCGATCACCGAGAGCCCGAATGATGTAAGCCCGTCCGGGCCGGGATGCTCGGCGCCGCGGCCAATGGCGTTGACGCGGTTCCAGGTCAGGGTCATCAGGCGCACGCCACGAGCATAGAAGCTTCGCAGCTCGTCAAGGCTCTCGCCGATTGCCTCGCCACCTTCGATTGCCAGAAATGCCGCGAGCGTGCCGTCCTTCTTGGCGGCCAGCACGTCAGCCGCGCTGGTAGCCAGTCGTGCGCGACCAGCACTTCGGTCTATCGCCGATTCCATTACCGAAAGCAATTTCCGCGTGTGCTCCCGGGCGTTCTCGATGAACACCGTATCGGTGAACAGCGCAAAAAACTGGGCGGTTATTCCGCCTTCCTTGAGGCGCGGAAAATCCACCTGCCAGGTATCGTTGCGGGCGCAGAGGTCGATGGGCTCGATAGGCTGGCTCTTGAAATCGTAGCCTGCGGCGGGTATGGCTGAATCGCAGTGCCCGTCTATGACGATGAGGCTCTCGTGCAGCTTTCTGGCTTCAGGGTTCATCCTAGAGTTCCCGCGCTACGAGGTCCTCGAAGGTCTCGCGCCGTACCGACAGGCGGTGCTCGCCGGCATTGGTCAGCACCATCGCTGGACGAGCAAGGCGGTTGTAGTTGCTGGCCATGGAATGGTTGTACGCGCCGGTCGTGAACACCGCGAGGGTATCTCCGGGCATCGGAGACTGTAGCGCCACGTCGCGGATCAGGATGTCGCCGGTCTCGCAGCACTTGCCTGCCACGGTGACAATCTCGCCGCGCGGGGCATCGTCGCGGTCAGCCACGGTGGCTTCGTAGACAGCGCCATACAGGGCAGGCCGCGGGTTGTCCGGCAAGCCTCCATCAACGCCCACGTACGTCCTGACATCGGGAATGATCTTGCGCGAGCCTACGGTGTACAGGGTGATGCCGGCCTCCCCTACTATCCAGCGGCCGGGTTCTATGACGACGCGCGGTATCGGCAGGGCCGCAGCCGCGCAGGCGGACTTGACGTCGGCCATCATCGCATCGACGAAGTACGAGAGCGGCCTGGCCTTTTCGTCGCCGCTGTAATGCACGCCGTAGCCTCCGCCGAGGTTCAGTTCGCGCGTCTCCATGCAATACGCATCGCGGACCTCCGCCATGAGCTTCGTGATGATGCCTATGGCCTTGAGGTGGGATTCATTCGACAACAGCTGGGAGCCGACGTGGAAGTGAAAGCCCATTAAATCGACGCCGTCCATCTTGAGCGCCGCGCCAACGTACTGGTCGCGAACGCGCTGGTCCAGCGGGATACCGAACTTTGAGTCGAGCTTGCCTGTGGAGATGAAATCGTGGGTATGGCTGTCGACGCCGGGCGTCACCCGGAACAATATCTTTACCCGTCGGTGCAACGCGCGGGCCGCTTCGTCGAGGACGGCGAGTTCGTGCAGATTGTCCACCACGACCCGGCCGACACCGTACTCGACGGCCATGCGGATTTCGGCCTCCGTTTTGGAGTTGCCGTGGAAATATATCCTGTCCATGGGAAAGCCTGCCTTGGCGGCGGCGAACAGTTCTCCGCCGGACACCACGTCGAGGCCTATGCCCTCGGAGGCGACGATGCGGCAGATGTCCAGGGTCTGCAAAGCCTTGCTGGCATAGAGAGCGCCGGTGTTGGGGTAGCGATCCAGAAAATCCTTGCGAATCTCGCGCAGACGCTCCCGTATCAACCGCTCCGAGACGACATACAGCGGCGTTCCGTATTCCCTTGCGAGCAGTACCGCGTCGCATCCATCAAACTGTAAGTGTGCCATAGTCTGGTTACCTCTCCACGTATCCATCGTTGCGTAATTTTATCACGATCATCAATCGACTGCTAGCCGAGGCCGTTACCTGAGCGCCGCTTCCACAATATCCAGCGTCCCCGCGTCGGCATCCAGGACAGCTTCAACGCCGATCGGGAAGCTGTGCGTGGGTACCGAGTGGCCC
>CAXZAJ010000090.1:0-12491 GCA_964293355.1 uncultured bacterium | reverse complement strand
CCCGCGGCACCGGCGTACCCGAGCAAGCCCTTGCCATCGGTGACGAGCAGGTCGCAACGGGCCAAGGCGGCGGCGGCAATCAACCGGTCGGGCTCGTGGCGGGCGAGGGCCGGAATTGATAGACCCGACTTATTGGCCGCGGCTGAAACGGTGGCGCAGAGTCTGGAGGCAAGCTCGAGGTAGCGAGCCCGCCGGTCTTCATCGGGGATGGCCGAGAGTTGCTGCTGCTGGATTTCTGAAATGATCAGCCTGATATCGCGGCGGTTTTCAAGCTCGGAAACCACCTCGTCATCCTGTGCAAGACGGTCAAAGATGTTGGTGTCGAGCATGACCCTCATGGATCGCCCGGAGATCACAGCAGGTGCTCCCGCTGGAGCAGTTCCTCGTTGGTATAGACCTTCTTGAAATCCAGGTGATGCATCAGCCTGTCGTTGCTGACCATATACGTCGCATCGTTCTGAAGGTACTTGAAGTACTCGAGGTCAATAGAGTCGTTACGTTCCACCAACCGCTTCTCGAACATGAATTTTCCTTCTGCCAGGAAAAACCGGTCGAGCGTATGATCATACCGCGACAGCATTTCATCTCTTGATAACTCAAAAAAAGGCAGCAGCTTCTGGATGATACCTTCAAGCATGAAGAGGCCGTGCCTGTTTGGTTCGTACTGATGCGCCGCTCGAAACTTGATGTAGTCATAGACATTCAAGGAGCGCCTGTCCTCTTCGGCTTGCCGCCTGATGCAAACATGCTTTTTTATCTGTCCGACCCTTTCGGTTGAAAGCGCGGAATAGCTCTTCGTTGCTATGATATCGAAAAAAGCGTCTTTGACGAGCTCGCCTGGCATTTTACAATCGAAGGCGATCATGAACGCGTTCAATACAATGGTAAAATTATCGGTCCAGTCTATGAACAAACCTGAATCATCGAGGGCGCGGAACAGCTTCCTGATCATCCAGTAATTATCTTCGTTCAAATTTACAAGCTCTTCAATAATTGCCCAATACGACGTATAGATGAAATTGTTCGAGGCAGCCAACTGCCGCAGGTGATCACGACAGCCGATCAGCGCGTTGAGCTCGAGATAGAAAGAACTCATGGGTCCCCCGATCCCGGCTCCCGCGGGCCGTCGATCGGGTAAGTATAAACCTTCTTATGGATAGTGGAAGAAAAAAACCAGGCAAAGAACTACGCACGCGGCGGCGCCAGCTCGTAGAGGAACACCGCGGCAGCCTGCGAGACATTGAGGCTTTCCACTGCACCCGAGCCGTCTATGCGGACCAGCTGCTTGCAGGCCTCGCGGACGGCGGAGGACAAGCCGGTTTCCTCGTTGCCGAGCACGAGCGCGGCTGCAGCCGAAGATGACGCAAACTGTGGCCGGGTTTCCCGGATGGTGCGCGGGCCGCGGTGGTCAGCGCCCAGGGTCGGAATCGGGGAGCCGCAGCGGGCCGGCGAGGCGGCACAGCGGGCGAGGAATCGGGCAGCGGTTTCATCGGTGTACACAGGAAGGTGTTCGAGGGCGCCGCGGGCCACGCGGTAGGCGCTGGTGGTAAGGCGCGCGCCGCCGTCGTCACGGCCCAGCACGAGGGCCTGCCAGCCGAAGAACGCGGCGGAGCGGGCTATGGAGCCGAGGTTGTGGTCATCACCGACGCGATCCAGCGCAACGATTCTGGCCCCTGTTTTGGCCCAGGTATCCACGAGTTCATCGGTTACGTGCGGGGGCAGTTCGTCGTCCATCATGGCGACGACGCCCTGGTGGTGCGCGGTGCCCGACAGCTTCTCGAGCTCCTCTGGACTTACCCGCTTGTACGGCCGCCTGAGCACGGAGAGCCGGGCGCAGAGCTTGCCGAATTCACGGGCGCGTTCTTCTGTATAAAAGAAGCGTTTGACAGAGTCCGGGCGTTTTGCGGCGAGCGCCCGGACCGATTCCAGCCCGCATATGGCGAGCTCTCGGCGTTGCGTATTCTTCACGGCCACAGGATACCGGAGCGGCGGCCCCGATACAAGCGCACGCGGCCCGGCTGGATCATACGACGAGGACTTCTTTGACGCCGGCGCCGCGAGCAATCGCTGCCAGCTCCTCCATCAGGGAGTCTGAAGGCTGCGGCAGGTCGCGCCAGGCCGCGCGGACGCCCTGCGGCCGGAAGCGGATGAGCTTGTAGCGCGCGGCCGAGCCTGAAGAAGCGAGGATGGCGGAAACGTTGCGAACCGTCAAAGGCGCGTCGAACTGGCCCGGGGCTACGACGGTGCGCACTTCGTAGAGCTTGCCCGCGCCTGCCAGGAAACGCAGGTTCTGGATGACAGCCTTGTTGCCGGCACCGGTCAAGACCCGGTGTTCGGCTTCGTCCCAGGCCTTTACGTCGAGCATGAAACCTTCCGCGGCCTGCACAAGGGCGGGCAGCAGAGCAAAGTCGGTGGAGCCGTTGGTGTCAACGAGGCCGGGCAGCCCGGCGGCTCGCGATGCCGCCAGCAGTGCCTCCAGAAAATCCGGCTGCAGGCCGCACTCGCCACCTGACACCGTGATGCCGCTCAGGAAAGGTCTGTAGCGCTCGATGGCCGCGAGGACCTCGGCCGGGCTCATGTCCACCGTTTTTGGCGACGAATCATGCGGGCATGCCGCTATGCACGCTCCGCAGGCGGTGCACCTGGTCGGGTCCCAGTCCACCCGGATGCCGTACGGAAAGGCCGGCGCGGCCGCCTGGTCCGTTACCGGCGCCGAGGAGAGCGCGCCGGCCGGGCAGACCGCCACGCAGATGCCGCAGTGGATGCAGGCTGCGCGGGTTTCAGGGTTGTGGCAGTAGCGGCAGTCAAAGTCGCAGCCCTGCAGGACCACGACGGCCCGGTGGCGGGGGCCGCCGACGGCGCTGAACGGTCATGTGTCCGCGGCGGAGCCGCGCGCGCGGGTGCCGCCCACCCCCCCCCCGCGCACGGCGGCGGGGGCCCCGGGCGGAGGCGGCGGTCGAGGACGCCGAGGTTGTTTACGGCGTTGCGGCCGAACACCGTGGTGCCCTGCAGGGAGGCCTCGCCGCGGTTCAGCTTGGCTATCTCCGAGCGCTTGACCAGGTAGCCGGTGATGCGCACCACGTCGGCGTCGTTGGCGTAGGCGCTGAAATAGCGGAGGCCGCTGGCAAGGGCGCCGCGGGCGATGTCCAGGAGGTGGCGCGGGTTGGCCTTGGCTGTGGGCTCGAACGAGAACACGTCGCCTATGCCGCTGGGAAAATATTTGTGGAACGGCGCGGCGCGGAGTATGTGCTCGGGGAGTTCCGGCTCGTCGCCGATGGGTATGCGGCAGCCGGGGCTGACGCCCTGGTCGTCGTCTATGCCCACCTGCGCGTGCATTATGTATTTTCCGCCGTTGGCAGCCAGAAGTGGCGTCCTGTGGGCGGCCACCATCGCGTCGATGCTGGCGATGATGGAAAGGCCGAGGGCGTCAGCTTCGTCATTCTTACCGAAACGCTTGCCGCCGGCAAACGTGTTGACCGCCTCGGCGAGGCCCACGAGGCCGAACATGGCGCTGAACTGGTCCGCCTGCACGAGGCCTTCCTTGACCAGGAAACTGGACTCAAAGAAGCCGGATTCCTTGACGAGGAAGCGCACGCGCTCGTCCATGTATTCGAGCTGGCGGGCCACGACGTCGGGCAGGACGCGGTTCCTGAAATCATCCAGATTTTTGGCCAGCGGTGCCACGCGCGCGAGGTTGACGCGCACGAGGGTACAGGCGCCGCCGCCCTTGGGCAGGCCGTTGTAGCAGGACGCGACGGCGTAGTCAGGAAAGCCCATGCCTTCGAATTCGCGCCTGAACATGCGGTGGTTGGCAAAGCTGGGCTTGGCCACGTCGAGCGCGACCGAGGCGGCCAGCGTGGCGAAGGAGTCGGGGGTGCGGTCGGGGTCGTACTTGAGGGTGAGGTTGGGCACCGCGTTCTTCTGCTCGCGGGTAAGCTCCAAGATGAGCCGGCCGGCGACCGTCTCGTCCGGGCCGATGTCGGCGTGGCAGAACGAGTCGTTGATGGTGCGGTCGATGGACAGGAGGAACAGCCCGATGGCCTTGCGCGCTTCGGCCTCGTCCTGTACGAAAGGTTGCAGGAGGGCGTCGAGGTCACCGATGTACACGGGAAACGTGGTGATGCTCGGCACATGGCGGTACAGGATGAGGAGGCTGGCGGTGGCCTCCCATATGTCGCGCGGGGGTTTGATGCCCAGGAATTCGGAGCCCTGGCGCATGAACAGTTCATAGTTGGGTACGATGTAGCGCGGGCGGTACGGCGCGGCGCCTTCGTAGAGGTCGCAGATGGCGCCGAGCTCGCGGTACCGCTGGATTTCGGCGCTGATGGCGAGGGGGCTCTCGGTGGCTTCGCCGACGCGGGCGAGTCCGGCTACTTTCTGCTGGTAGGTAAGGGTCCGGTCGGTAATGACGGCAAGTCCTGGATTCATGGCGTAACTCCCTGATAGAGGCATTGGTGCTCTGGAAGTTAACCGTGCCGGTTTTGACGGCCTGTCGAACAGGGCCGCTCGTGGATGCGCGCCGCGGTCGATGGGCGCGCGTGCTAACCGTGGTTCTTTATCGCGACGACGCGCGATGTTGAAACTGAGTATAAACCTCGGTTTAAAATACGGCAAGCCTCCGGCCCGAAGAGAAGAAACAAGGAAGAGAAGTGTATTTAAAATAGATACAGGATTTACATGATAAGAAATAGATGAACAAGATAAGAGATTTCAAAGCTTTGAAATTCTTCTCTTATCTTGTACATCTCCTTTATTTCATCCTGTACATCCTGTCAAATTCTTGGTGGAAAGTGTTGAATCGTTGATCTGTGTTACGGTAGCAGCCCCAGGCCGCGGGCGGCATTCTCGGCGCAGCGGCGCTTGAGTTCAGCAACGGAGCGGACAGAGCGGTACGCGGAGTGGTCGGTCAGGATGACGTTGGGAGCAGACGGCAGGGGGTGCCCGGCGGGCGGCGGCTCCGAGCCGATGACGTCGAGTCCGGCTCCTGCCAGATGACCCGACTCCAGGGCGCGCGCAAGCGCGGCGGGGTCCACGAGGCCGCCGCGGGCCGTGTTGATGAAACAGGCGCCGCTCTTCATGCGCGAGAAAACGTCTTCATTGAAGAGGCCCGCATCATCATTGGTGAGGCGCAGATGCAACGACAGGAAATCAGACTCGGCGAGCATGTCGTCAAAGCCGACGGCCTTGAGTTCAACACCGAACACGGCGGCAGCAGGGCCGAGGGCCGCCTCGACGCGGTGCTGGCTGATGTGCGGGCTCCAGACCAGTATCCTTGCCGGCCGCAAGCCCAGCACGACACGGGCAAAGGACATGCCGGAGCCGCCGAAACCCGCCAGGCCAACGGTAGAGCCGGTGATGGCGTGCTGGGCCCTCGGCACGTTCCAGCCACCAGCACGGACTGCCGAATCGCGTTCAGGAATACCACGGGCGAGCGACAGGAGGAGTCCGAGCGCGTGTTCGCCGACTTCGGAGTCGCAGTAGCCGGGCACGTTGGCCACGGTTATGCCGCGGGCGGCGCAGGCTGTCAGGTCGACGCTGTCCAGTCCGATGCCGTAGCGTGAAACGATGCGGCATTTTTTCATGCCGGCCACCGCCTCGGCGTCTATCGGCGCCGCGTTGGCGAGCACGGCGTCGGCGTCGGCGCAGGCCAGTGCGACATCGGCCGCGCTGTGGCAGGAGGCTACGCGCAACTCCACGCCGAGCGGTTCAAGAACGGCGCGTTCTTCGGCCACGGAGCCAAAACGGTCATCGGTTATGACGGCGAGCAATTTTTCGGACATCAGGATTTCTTGTCCAGCAGGGTATCGAGGAAATCGTGGCTCGAGCGCAGGGCTCCAAAGACGGCATGCGTGTCCTTGGCGTTCCGGGATATCGATTCCAGGGAGTGCAGGCCATCACCGAGCGCCTGGGTCTCTTCCTTGATCGCGGCGGATATCTGCAGCAGGAACTGCCCGGCCTGCCGCACCGAATCGGCGTTCTCGCTGGAATTGGCCTTGACCTCGCCGAAGGATTCGCGGAACCGGGTGAACAGTTCCACGAATTCGTCCATGCGCCCGGCTATCGCACCAACCGAACTGGTCAGTTCGCCGATGCTGGTCTCGATCTGCTTGGCAAAGTCGCCGGTCTGGCCCGCGAGCGTGCGCACCTCGTTGGCTATGATGCGGAAACCCTTGCCTACTGAACCCGCCCTTGCCGCCTCTATCGACGCGTTGATGGCGAGTATGTTGGTACGGTCAGAAACGTCCTGGATGGCGCCGGTGATGCTGGCCACTCCGCTGGTCTTGGCCTTGAGGCCGGTGAACATAGCACCGAGGTCCGTGGCTACAGCGACGCCCCGCTCGACGTCACCCATGCGCGCGCGGATGCCGGAATTGAGCCCCTCGTTGCCGCCAAGCGCGTCCGCCATCATCGAATCGATGCGCTCGGCGTTGGCCGCGGTGGAGGTGCTGGTCGCCCTGATCTCCTCGAAGGCGGTAACGACGGTGGACAGGCCCGCTTCGATACGGTTCATCGAATCGTCAAGGATCTCAAGGGAGTGGCGCGTTACCGAGGACAGCACGATGCCCTTGTTGTACCCGACGGTAAAGCGGTCTATGGCATCGACGTAGTTGGTTTCAATCTCGCTGGCCACGGCTACATCCTGTACAGGGCGTCGAGGTCATCGGTGCCACAGCGCAGGGCAGCCAGCCAGTCCAGGTAAGCGCCCACGGAGTCGCCCCGGTATATCGAACCATGCTGCGGCGCGATCATCGTGGGTGCGAGCCGGCGGACGTTTTCCACCCAGCGTTTTGCCACCGCGTTTGAGACGATGAGGCGCTTGTGGAAGCCTTCTATGTATTTGACGTGCGCCTTGAAGTCGTCGGCATACATCGTTTCGTCACCTTCAGGGAATACGGCTCCTCCGACATCGCCCGTAAAGATGATGCCGGCGCGCTTGTCGAACAGCGAGAAGGCCGCTGGCGAATGCATGTAGTGGGTGGGTACGAAGACGAGTTCCGACCCCGACCCCAGCTTGAGGCTTTTTCCGGCCGCTTCTATGGGAGCGATGCGGGCCTGGTCCACGATGCCGAAGTGGGGTATGAAGCGCACCCATAGCTCGGCGATGTAAATCTTCGCGGAGGTGACGCCGAGCCACAGGGCTATGCCGCTGGAGACGTCCGGATCCTGGTGCGAGAAGAATATGGTGTCGATGCGGTCTATGGAGATGTAGCGGCTGGCGGCGGCGACGACGCGGGGGAAGAGGTGCACTCCGCCCGGATCGAGGAGGACGCCGCGGCCCTTGTCTACTATCAGGTACTGCATGGTCTGGACGACGCCCTTCTTGCCATGGGTGTCGGTGCCAAGCCAGATGAAGCGATGGTCGCCATCGTCATAGAGGATGGTACCGCTGGTATCCTTTTCTTCTATCATACACACTCCATGGAAGGCTCGATTGAATCCTGAGTACTTTGGATAGTATACGCGGAAAGCCGGTTTTGACCAGACTCCAGTACCCGGATATACTCATACCATCCGCACTAAGCGGCGAGAGGATGGCAAGCCGCATGGACACGTACAAGGTCACCAAGGCGATGTGGGGACGAATGGCCAGGTCGTGCTGCGCCGTTCTGTTCTCCGGTGCGCTTGGCTGGGCCGGCGCGGCGCCCGGACCGGTTTTCTTCGCGATCGCAGGGCTGGGCGCACTCTTCATCCTTGCGCTGGCACTCTGGAACACGACACCGTTCCTGTTCCGCCCCGATCCCCGTTACGAGCCAACCCGCCCCGAGCGCGTACGCTGGCCAGAAGCCATGCCGATCGAGCCGGCCGGCACCCACAAACGACTCATTTTCTGCGTGCACGGCTTTCCTTCCACTCCGGCTGACTTCCGCAAGCTGTCCGCGGCCGCTGACGCCCGCGGCTGGGACCTGGCGGCCCCGCTGTTGCCTGGCTGCGGCACCGACCCGAAAGACCTGCGGGGCACTGAATGGAGCCAGTATCTTGCCAAGGTACGCGACGAATGGGCCAGGCTCCGGCCCCGCTACGAGTCCGCCTGCCTCTTCGGCACGTCTATGGGTGGCTCGCTCGCACTGGCGCTTGCCCAGGAAACCTGCGCTGCGCAGGAAACCTGCGCACCCCCGGCGCTCGCTCCTGCGGCCGTCTCTACCGTGGGTTCTCCGGCCGTGCTCAACGCCTGGCTCAGGCATGGGCTCGTCATGAACCCGTTGATCTACCTGGCGAGGCTGATGGGTGCGATTATGCCGTCGCTGGGCCCCGCCTTGCCCGATCCTGACCGTACCGGCGAAGACGGCGACGGCGACTGGAAGGGCTATCTGGGCATCTACCCCCGGCAGACCTACACGATGCAGGTCGGCCTGTCCGCCATGGCCCGCGGGCTCGGCAGGGTAACCTGCCCCACCCTCGTCTGCCACGCGCGCGGCGACCGCATGGTGGATTTCAGGAACGCCGGCATCATCCTGGAGGGGCTCGGTTCGAGGGACATCGAGGCACTTGTGGCCAACATGGACGGTTTTGGGCACATGCAACATAATCTGGTGCTGTACGACAGCCAGCGCGACCGGGTATGGACCCGCGTTCTGGATTTCTTTGAACGGCATTGCGCACCGCGCGAATAGCGGACACGCACAATGGAGGGAACGATGGTACGAGGCGAGGATGGATGGTTCGTCGACGAGGCCGGACGACGGCTTTTGCTGCGCGGCTGCAACCTGGGCGGCGACTGCAAGGTTCCGTACCGAAGCAGGAACGAGCTGCCGCCGCTCTCCGAGTTCCACGATTTTCAGCACGCCAGTTTCGTGGGCAGGCCGCTGCCCGAGGCGGAGGCGGCGGAGCACCTGGACAGGCTTGCGCGCTGGGGCTTCAACGTGGTGCGGCTCCTCGTCACCTGGGAAGGCCTGGAACCATCAGGCCCCGGACGCTACGATGAGGACTACTTCGACTATATAGAACGCATCGTCGCGCTCGCCTCGGAACGCGGACTCAAGGTCTTCGTGGATCCGCACCAGGATGTCTGGAGCAGATGGACAGGCGGCGACGGGGCGCCCGCCTGGACGCTCGACACGGTGGGCTTTGACCTGCGCAACCTGCACCGGACCGGTGCGGCCTTCGTGCACGAGGAAGCCGGAGACCCGTACCCGCGCATGCTCTGGCCCACCAATTACTCCAAGCTCGCCTGCGCGACCATGTTCACGCTGTTCTTTGCCGGCGATGACTTTGCGCCGAGCCTCCGGCTCGACGGACAGGATTCCCGCAGCTTCTTGCAGGGCAACTACATAGCCGCCATAGCACGGCTGGCCGGCAGGCTGGCGCGCTACGACTCTGTCATAGGCATCGATACGCTCAACGAACCCGGCGAAGGCTTCATCGGCTTGACAGACCTGTCCAGGCTCCAGCGGGCCATGGCCAGGTCCGGCGCCATGCCCAGCCCCTTCGAGGCGATGATGGCCGGCTCGGGCTACCCCGTGGAGGTGGACGTCCAGGGCGTCAGGGGGCTCGCGCAAAGAACCATAGGCCGGACGACGCTCGGCGAGCATGGCGTGTCTGCCTGGAAATCCGGTGCCGAGTGCGTCTGGCAGCGCGAAGGCCTCTGGGACATTTCCTGCGGCAAGCCGGTTTTACGTAAGCCAGACCATTTCGCGGCTGTGCGCGGCACCGCTCCTCATTTTGCCAAAGACTACCTGCGGCCCTTCGCGAGGCGGGTCGGCGAAGCCATAACGAAAGCCTCGAGCGACAAGCGCTTCCTGCTCTTCATTGAAAGCGTGCCTACCGCCGCTGATCCGCACTGGAGCGCAGCGGACACGGCGGCCTGCGGCGTCGCAGGAGCCGTCAACGCCGGCCACTGGTACGACGGCCTCACGCTGTACCTGAAGCGGCGCATACCCGGCGTGGCCATGGACACGGACACGGAGCGCTTCGTGCTTGGAGGCGGGGCTGTGCGGCGGTACTTTGCGGACCACATCAGCCGCATCAAGCGGCAAGGGCTCGCGGACATGGAAGGCGCGCCGACGCTCATCGGCGAATTCGGCCTGCCCTTCGACATGAACGGCGCAAAGGCCTACCGCACGGGCGACTACCGTCCGCACATCGATGCGCTGTCGTCGTATTACGACGCGCTGGACGCAAACCTCGTATCGGCCACCATCTGGAACTACTCGGCCAGCAACACGCATGCTCGCGGCGACGGCTGGAACGGCGAGGGCCTGTCCATCCGGTGCCGCGACCATTACGATGCCGGCCGCAGTGAAACCGGCGAGCCGGAAGACTCCGGCGGCAGGGCGCTTGTGGGCTTCGTGCGGCCTTTCGCGCGTGCGACCGCAGGACTGCCGGTCAGCATGCGCTTTGACACGCGCTCCGGGCGGTTCAGCTTCACGTTTGAACCAACGAAAAACGGAAACGGGACTTCAGCCGTTCATGAAGCGGGCGCGGTTACCGAGGTGTATGTGCCGGATGTGCAGTATCCGCATGGGTATTCGGTGCGCGTGACCGGCGGCACCCACACGATAGAGGACCGGCCAGGCCATGCGCTGATCCTCATTGAAACAGAACCCGGCGCGCACTCCTGCACCGTGGTGGTGGAGCGCGTCCGGGCCTGATGCAGAAACTCAGCTGTCGCGTCGGGGCCGGGTCGGGCGTGGCCCGGAAGCGCGCGGTCCGGAGGCGCGCGGCTTGCGGTCTGGCGCGTTGGCGCTCGTGCGGTCCGACTGCCGCGCACCCGGGCGCGAAGCAGGGCCGCGTGAATTCCTGGCGCCAGCTGGCTTGCCGCGGGCGCCGGGCTTGTCTTCACCGGCAGCATGCCGCTCGGCCAGCGCTACTTTCCACGGATGGCCGCCGCGCCCCGGACGATCTATCCGAGCGCGTTTCGTTTCCCCCGCGGGCTTGGAGCCTGCTTTTTTCGAGCCAGCAGGCTTGGCGCCGGCCGCGGTTCCCGCGTCACCCTCGGCTGGCTTGGGCCTGGCTCCGTACGGCTTGGGCCGGTCGCTGAAGGGCCGGTCGCCAAACGGCCTGGGCCTGCCGCCTGCCCCGCCCGCCCGCTCGCCCGAGTCGTTCACGCGGCCGGAAGGCAACTCCTCATCGGGATTCCAGAAGCCGTCCTTCCAGTTGAAGCGCCCGGCGTCCGCCAGCACGATGCCGTCGCGGGCAGCTGCCATCACGCGCTTGTAAATCTGCTTCTTGAGGTCTATGAAGCTGAAATCCAGTATGAATTTGGTCGCCCCGTCCTTCTTGATGAACGGAATGCGGTCCACGAGGGAGAACGGCTTGATCGGTATGACCACCGAACCATCCGGCCCCGACACCAGCTCGAACTCCCCGCCCTCGCGGTCGCGGAAGAAGCGCAGGTCAAAGCGCTCGCCCAGGTCGGCGCGTATGGTGAACAGCTGCGGATAGGCGAAAACGATGGGAAACAGGCTCTTGGCCGGCACCGTCTCGGTCAGCTTGGCGAAATTCTGCTTTGATATCTCCAGCGGGGGCACCAGGTAATCGGCGCCGTTGCCCAGAAGGAACGCGGCCGCGTACGTGTTGAACGCGTAGAGCCAGGGGCCCGCGACCACCGATACGTCGCGCCCTTTGAGGAGCGCAAGATGGCCCAGGTTGTTGGCAATGAACAGCTTTTGGCCCTTGCCAATCCAGTAGTCCAGTTCCTCCACCAGCCACGCAGCGTCGCCCTGCGGAAAGTACGGCTCCAGCCACAGCACCAGAGAATCGCGCTTGAACGGCGTTTCCTTCTCGTGGCGGCGCATCAGCTCGGCGCTCTTGCGCGACAGCCTCAGGATGGCCTTCTCCGGCCTGTCCGTCAGGATGGTATGCAGGTCCTGCACGCGGCTGACCATCGTGTACAGCCCGTCGGGCAATACCGCGAGCCGATCCTTGGGTATGGCGGGGAACTCGGCCCGCGGCGCCTGGTCGTAGCTGGGGAATGCGTGGTACTTGGCCAGAGCGGACGGCAGCACGCTCTTGTAGCGGCGCGCCATCGACTTGGTCTGCACCAGGTAAATCTCGTCCTCGGGGCCAAACTCGTTGTCCACCTGCAGGAACAGGCCCTCGGCCTTCTCCATCACGCCGCGCACGCGCGCGGTGGATCGCCCGGCGTCGCCGTGGCTGTGGATGCGTATCGAGTCGCCCTCGGCTATGCCCTCGCAGCTGCGCACGAGCATCCCGGGCTTCTCCTCGCGAACGCGGACGACCTTGACCCTGCCCAGCGAAATGCCGGTGCCGCCTGCCTGATCGGGTCGTATGAATTCCGGCGCGGCGGTGCCGTCGAACCAGAACGTCGTCTTGTGCCGGGCAAAGTCGCCCTGCAGCATCGAGGCAGCCTTGGCGGCCGCGCGCTCGCGGTCGAAGCGCCAGTTGTCCAGCATGTAGCGGTAGGCCGCCACGACCGAGCCCACGTATTCGGAGCTCTTCATGCGGCCTTCTATCTTGAACGTGTCGGTGCCGGCCTCAACGAGCTCGGGCACCTTCTCGATCAGCTGCAGGTCGTCGGGGGTGAAGGAGTT
>CAXZAJ010000089.1:0-12563 GCA_964293355.1 uncultured bacterium | reverse complement strand
CGCAAAGCGCGGCCTGGTGCCGGAGGGGCAAGGCCCCGATGAAGCCATGGCCGATTCCAGCAGCCTGCGGTCGCTGGAATGGAGTCCCTGACCAGAATAGGAACGCACCGAAGTCCTGGTGTCGATTGATTCGAGTGGTATGTTCATCGGTATAGTGTACGGCCCGGCAAGGCCTGCGGGCAACCCGCACGCGGCAGATTCTGCACCCCGTCCGATCTTGACGCCCCTCGGTCAGCCCGCGCATGATGCCGGTTATGGAACTCTGGGACGATATGGACAACGAGGCTGGCCAGCCTGCAAAGCCGCGCAAGCCAAGCGGGTCAAACAACAGGACGCTCAGGCTTTCGGCCGCGGAGGAAGCCCGCTATGCGGCGCTCGCCCGCGATCCGTCGACGATGCAACCGGCGCCTGACGGGCGGCTGAGACTGGAAGACGCCACCGATGCCGTGTTCCTCGGCGACGTTGCTGAAATCGGGCCGCTGCTGCCCCCGGGGTCGGTGGATGTGCTGATAGCGGACCCGCCCTACGACCTGCCAAAGAATTTTGACGGCGAGCGATTTGCCCCGATGGGCCATGAGGCCTACCTGGAATACACCCGGGCCTGGCTTGGAGCCGTGGAAGCGTCGCTCAAGCCAACAGCCTCGATCTATGTCTGCTCCGACTGGCGTTCCTCGTCAGCCGTCCACCTGGCCCTCGCCGAGCGCTTTACCGTGCGCAACCGCATCACCTGGAAACGCGACAAGGGACGCTCCTCGTCGTCGAACTGGAAGAACGCCTCGGAAGACGTGTGGTTCGCCACCGTCGGCAACGACTACCAGTTCAATCCCGATGCGGTAAAGTTGCGCAAGAAAATCGTGGCTCCGTATCAGAAGGACGGCGTACCCAAGGACTGGACAGAAGATGCTTCCGGCCGGTGGCGCCTGACCGGAGCGTCCAATCTCTGGGACGACCTCACCGTACCGTTCTGGTCGATGCCCGAGAATACTGACCACCCCACCCAGAAACCCGAAAAGCTCGTCGCGCGCCTCCTGCTCGCCAGCTCCTTACCAGGCAACCTCGTGCTGGATCCCTTTCTCGGCTCGGGCACCACCGCCGTCGCAGCAAAAAAACTAAGCCGCCGTTTTTGCGGCATCGAGCGGTCCGCCGCCTACTGCGCGCTCGCGCTCAGGCGCCTCGAGCTGGCGGCTGCCGATACCCGCATTCAGGGCTTCGACGGCACCTCCTTCGCGGACCGCAATGAAGGCCAGTAGCCCACCGCACGGCCCTCCCGTCCTCTTGACCTCGGCCAGCTCCGCACGTATCTTCATGCCGGTATCGAGAGGGGCGTAGTTGCATCGTCCGGCTCATCGGCCATGGCAGAAACAAGACCTTTCGCATGCGCCCGTCAACCGGACCCATGCGAAAGGTCTTTGTTGTTTACCGCCCTTTCCAGCGCAAAGGAGTTCCTGTAATGAAGCTTATCGTATTGGGTCTCGCCGTCGTCATGTACGGCCTCGTCATCGCCTTTCCGCACAAGAAGGCCTGGTTCACGCTCGGCGCTGCGCTCATCGTCGGCGTCATGGGCGTCGTGTCGCCGGCAACCATTTTCGGCGAGCTCATCAACTGGAACGTGCTCCTCATCTACGTCGGGAGCCTCATCATCGCCGACCTCTTCATCTATTCCCGCGTACCCTCGCACCTCGCTGACAGGATCGTGGCAAAAGCTCCCAACCTGGGCTGGGGCGTCGTGTTCATCTTGATCATGACCGGCCTCCTCTCGGCCTTCGTTGAGAACGTGGCTACCGTGCTGGTCATGGCTCCCATAGCGCTGGCCTTAAGCGACAAGATGAAGGTGGACGCCCGCTACTTCATGATGGGCCTCGCCGTGATGTCAAATCTCCAGGGCACGGCAACCCTCGTCGGCGATCCCCCCTCGATGATTTTCGCTGGTTTTGCCGGATACTCGTTCAACGATTTCTTCTTCAAGGACGGCAAACTGTCGGTGTTCTTCGCCGTACAGGTGGGTATGATCGTTGGCGCTATCTTCTTCTACTTTTTCTACAAGGGCATGAAAAACGAAAAGGTAGACCTGCCGGACACCACCGTCAAGACCTGGTTCCCGACCATCCTGCTCACCATACTCGTACTGGGACTCGCGACCATATCATTCCTGTTTGAAGGCTTCTCCATACTCTCGGGCGGCTTCGTCTTTGCGCTCGGCATCATCGGACTCCTCTGGTACGTTTTCGTAATGAAGGAATCGCATTCGGAAGCCCTGCGCCTGGTCAAAGCCCTCGACTGGGAAACCATCCTCTTCCTGATCGGCATCTTCGTCGTCGTCGGAGCGGTCGCCGAGACAGGTTTGCTCCGGGATCTCTCTGCCTTCCTCGCGAACCTCGTGGGCAACAGCGTCGCGGCCGGCTTCATCGTCATCGTCCTCGTCTCGGTCATCCTGTCCGGCTTCATAGACAACGTACCGTACATCATCGTGATGCTGCCGGTGGCAGCGGAGCTTTCCGCCGGCCTCGGCCTGCGACCAGAGCTGTATATGTTCGGTCTCCTCATCGGCTCCTGCCTGGGCGGCAACCTCACGCCTTTCGGTGCCTCGGCCAACGTCGTCGCGGTGGGCATGCTCAAGAAGCGCGGCACCGTCATCAAGTTCAGCGACTGGATAAAGGTCGCCGGCCCCTTTACTATCCTGACGACCCTCGCCTCCAGCCTCTTCGTCTGGGCCGTCTGGCGCTAAGCCCGCTCTTATATAGAAACTGGGCACAGAGAAAACGAGAGGAAAACAAGACAGGAAATTTGGCACAGAGACACAGAGAAGATGAGGAAGAAAGAAAAGAGTAAGAAGATAAGGGGATTTTATATTTCTTTCCTTTCCAAATCTCTTTTCTCCCCTCGTCTTCTCTGTGTCTCTGTGCTAAAAAATCCTGATCCTTTATTCCTCTCTTCGACTCAGCTGGCGGCTTTTATGGTGCGGAGTTCTTCCACCAGGGCGGGTACCAACTTGTTGACGTCGGTTACGATGCCCACGTCGGCGTACTCGAAGATAGGCGCGCCGGAATTCTTGTTTATTGCGACGATGAACTCGGAGTCTTCCATGCCGGCGATATGCTGGATCATGCCGGAGATGCCGCAGGCTATGTAGACGTCCGGCCGCACCGTCTTGCCGGTCTGGCCCACCTGCCGGTCCTGGGTTGCCCAGCCGGCATCGACGACGGCTCGGGAAGCTGACACGAGGCCGCCCAGTTCGGCGGCAACGCTGTTGAGCTTCTTGAAGTTGTCCTCGGTGCCCAGGCCGCGGCCGCCGGAGACGAGCACATTGGCTTCTTCGATGTTCTTCTTCGCAGTCTTCTCGACGACTACCTCTAGAATTTCGACATTCAGGTCGCTTGCCCCGATGTTCACGGCAAGCCGTCGTATCTCGCCGGTCCGCTTCTCGTCGCGGTCCAGTTTGCGCATGACGCCGGGTCGGACCGTGGACATCTGCGGGCGGTGTTCCGGGCAGATGATGGTGGCCATGATGTTGCCGCCGAACGCGGGCCTGGTCATCAACAGGTTGCGCGTCTCTTCTTCGACCTCAAGGCCGGTGCAGTCGGCGGTGAGGCCGGTCTTCATGCGGGCGGACACGCGAGGCGCGAGGTCGCGGCCTATCGTCGTGGCACCGGTGAACACGATGCCCGGCTTGTAGCTATCGATGGCGAGCGCCATCGCCTTGGCGTACGGTTCGGTCATGTACACGGCGAAGGCCGGATCGTCGGCAAGTATCACCGTATCCGCGCCGTGGGCTATCAGGTCTTTTGCCTGCGCATCGGTAATCTTCGAACCGACCAGCAGGGCGACGAGGGGCTCGCCGAGGGTATCCGCTATGCGTCGCCCTACTCCCAAAAGTTCATATGCAATCTTCTGTACGACGCCCGAGCGCTGCTCGGCAAAGACCATGACGCCCTTATACTCTGAAATGTTCATATCGTTTACTCCATTATTCCGCGACGCCTAGATGACGTACTTTTCCCTGAGCGCCTCGACGATGATCCTGGCGCCTTCCTTGGCATCGACCTCGTAGACCTTGCCAGCCGACTTGGTGCCTTTGGTAAAGGATTTCTTGACGCGCGTGGGCGAGCCCTTGAGACCGATGTTGGTCTGGTCCACCACGATATCGGCGAGCCCCCACACCTTGATTTCCTTTTTGTAGGCATCATAGATGCCTGCCACCGACATGTAGCGCGGCGTGTTCATGTCCTTGGGCGTTGTAAGCAGGCAGGGCATCTTTGCCTTGATGCGCTGGTAGCCATCCTCGAAGATGCGCTTGACGACCACGGAGTCGCCATCAAGCTTTAGTTCGCTGACGTAGCTCACCTGCGGCAGGCCCAGGTGCTCGGCTATCTGCGGCCCTACCTGTGCCGTATCGCCGTCTATGGCCTGGCGGCCGCAGATTATCAGGTCAAAGCCGAGCCTGGAAAGTGCGGCCGCCAGCGTGGTGGACGTGGCCCAGGTGTCGGCGCCGCCGAAAGCCCTGTCGGACAGCAGCACCGCGTCATCGGCGCCCATCGCCAGAGCCTCGCGCAAGGCCACGTCGGCCTGCGGCGGCCCCATGGAGAGCACCGTCACCTTCGCTCCGACCTCGTCCTTCAGTACGAGCGCCGCTTCGAGGCCGCTCTTGTCGTCGGGATTGATGATGCTCGGGATGCCTTCCCGTATCAGCGTGCCGGTTACCGGGTCTATCTTGACCTCGGTGGTATCGGGCACCTGCTTCATGCATACTACTATGTTCATGGAGTTGTTTCCTTGTTGCTGGTTGAAAGCCGCTTACTTGAGCATGGTCGCGGAGATGACCATCTTCTGCACCTCGGAGGTGCCCTCGTAGATCTCGGTGATCTTGGCGTCACGCATCATGCGCTCCACCGGGTACTCGCGCGTGTAGCCGTAGCCGCCGTGGAGCTGCACGGCCTTGGTCGTCACCTCCATGGCAGTCTCGGAAGCGAACAGCTTGGCGGTCGCTGCCTCCACGCTGTAGGGCAGCTTCTGGTCTTTATAACAGGCGGCCTTGTATACCAGGAGCCTCGCGGCGTCGGTCTTGGCCTGCATGTCGGCCAGCTGGAACTGCGTGTTCTGGAACCCGGCCAGGCTCTTGCCAAACTGCTTGCGTTCCTTGACGTAGGCCACCGTCTCGTCTATGGCGCCCTGCGCGAGCCCTAGAGCCTGCGCCGCGATGCCTATGCGGCCGCCGTCGAGCGTCTTCATCGCGATGCCGAAACCGCCGCCTTCCTTGCCCAGCAGGTTTGCCACGGGAACCTTGACGTTTTCGAAGATCAGCTCACAGGTGGACGAGCCGCGGATGCCCATCTTCTCTTCCTTCTTGCCGATGCTGAATCCGGCCATTTCCTTCTCCACGATGAAGGCGGAAATGCCTCGGGTGCCTTTGGACCGATCGGTCATCGCGAAGATGATATACACATCCGCATAACCCGCATTGGTAATGAAAATTTTAGAACCGTTGAGCAGGTAGTGGTCGCCCTTGAGCTCGGCCGTCGTCTGCTGGCCCGCCGCGTCGGTGCCGGCGTTGGGCTCCGTGAGTCCGAAGGCGCCGAGCTTCTGGCCGCTGGCGAGAGCCGGCAGGTAGCGCTGCTTCTGGTCGGGTGTGCCGTATTCAAAGATGGGCGCGGCGCACAGCGAGGTGTGAGCCGACAGTATGACACCCGTCGTGCCGCAGACCTTTGACATGGCCTCGACAGCCATGACATAGCCCAGGTTGTCTCCGCCAGCTCCGCCCCATTCCTTGGGGAACGGAATGCCGAGCATTCCGATGCGTGCCATTTTCTGTACCGTTTCCACGGGGAAACGTTCCGCTTCGTCAACTTCCTTGGCGATAGGCTTGACTTCAGCCTCCGCAAAGGCCCTGTACATGCCCAGGAGCAGCGAATGCTCCTTGCTAGTCTGGAAATCCATGGTTATCCTCTGAAAGCGAGTCGTTGGGACTCAAGTTTTGTTTTCGGATCGTCGCGCCCCCCAAGGACGCGGCGATCCACTTCAACGTTAAGAGACTATTTTTTGCGCTGCTTGTCCTTAGGCACGACGCAGGTGCCGGTAGCCCTGCACACCACGACCGGCTCCGCGAGCACGTCGGCGGCTGAATCGTTCAGGTCCTTGCGCGGCGCTATGACCTTTTTTGCCTCAAAACTCATCTTGCGTGACGAATTGCCGATGTGGACTATCTCGCCCGTAGCTTCAATATAGTCGCCGGCGAATACCGGCGCCAGGAACTCAACCTTCTCGTAGCCGGCGAAGAGCCCCTCGTCACCATCGTTCAGTATCAGCAACTCCGTAGCTACGTCACCGAACAGCTGGAGCATCTTGGCCCCGTCCACCAGTTCGCCGCCGTAATGAGCGTCATGCGCGCCCATGCGCAACCGTATCATGGCTTTTCCCATACTATCGTCCTCCTTTTTCTGGACGGAACTCAGCATACTCCGTTTTCAAAAAACGGGATACCATATCAGTGAATCACCTCTCACTATTATGCTTTAGAAGGAACCATCAGCGTCGCTTCTCCATCAATGACCAGCTTGTCCGCAACCGAACAGGTGGTCTTGAGCACGACGAATTTCTTTTCCGGGACGGTCGACAGTACTTCGACACGCGCGGTAACCGTGTCGCCGATGCGCACGGGCGCCTTGAACTTGAGTGCCTGAGCGACATAAATGCAGCCAGGCCCAGGCAGTCGCATGCCCAGCACCGTCGAGATGAACGTTGCGGACAGCATGCCGTGGGCTATGCGGCCCTTGAACATGGTCGTTTTCGCGAATTCCTCGTTGATGTGAACGGGGTTGAAATCACCGGACAGCCCGGCAAACGCGGTGATATCGGCTTCAGTCACCGTCTTGGCAAAGGTAGCGGACATGCCCGCTTCAAGTTCTTCAAAAAAGTAGCCATGCAAATCATCACTCATGGAGCACTCCTCATGATGGAAAAATACCGCAGCCCTGCTGTGCGGCGTTAAAAGTGTCAGGCCGCGGTATTCTAACGCGGGAAACGATATCTCCGCCATGAAATTTAGTCAAGCTATTTATATCTATATTAATATATGTTGATTTAATATTTTTTCTTGTTGTCGCACATTGCTCTTTTAAGCATATTATACCGATAGGATCGATATCCGTACGCCAGATCGGGTACGGACAAGGACGCCGGACAGGGTCCACGCCGAGGCCTGCAATGGAGGACGACATGACCACATACCAGAACGACTCACAGGGACACCAGTCAGGTGGCATTGAACCGATGCGCCAGCAGACGATAGACAGGCTCACGGCCGCCTTCGCCTCCGACTCCATCACGATGGACGAATACGAGCGCAGGGCTACAGCGGCCAACGCGGCTACGAGCCTCGCTCAACTCGAGAGCCTCGCGTTCGACCTGCCTACCGTACAAAAAAGGCCGCCCGAAGGCGCCCGCAAGCCGGCAGTTCATCATGAACCAAGGAACAGCATCAACGCATCGATCGTGGGCTCTACCCCGCTTACCACGGGCTGCGTCATGGGCGACCGCAACCTCACCGGCAACTGGCTTTCCAGTGACCGGGTCTCCAGCTTCACCGTCATGGGTTCCACCAAGCTGGACCTGCGCGATGTCGATCTACCGCCAGGCCCGGTGCACATAGAAGCGTTTACCCTGATGGGTGAAACCAAGATCGTCGTACCGCGGGGGCTGCCCGTACGGCTCAACGTGTTTGCCTTCATGGGCGAGAGCCAGGCCGGCCGTGACGTCAACCAGCAGATAAACGGGGCTGCCACCTGGGTGGAAATTTCTGGCTTTGCCATGATGGGCTCCGTGACCGTCCGCGCCATGGACTGACCGGTTAACCAGCAAGGTTAAAGAATTCAAAAAGGCCGCCCTTGACGGCGGCCTTTTCAATTTCAGCGGTACTTCCGCGGCTAGATCTTGTCTATCAGCATCGAGCACTTGCCCGAAGGGATAGGCAGCGTCTTCTTCTTCTTGTTTATCACGTTGATGGTAAAGTAGTAGAGCTTCTCCGACTCCATGTGTATCTCCCAGCCGCGTCCGCTCTTGTTGGACAGGATGGTCACCATGTTGCGCTTGAGGCTCAGGTTCTCTATGCCCATGATCTCCAGGTTGGGTATGATCCAGTCCACCGTTTTGCGTGGCAAAGAAACCGACAGCCCCACGATGTTCTCTATCATCAGCGCCACGGTCGCGAGGCCCGAGAAACCCAGGTACTGTGCCCTTGGCCAGTCAGGGCGATCCGGCCAGATGGCCTTGCCTTCGTTCTGGGGCTGGTATGCCTCCCAGAGCGTCTGCCTATGCTCGCCGTTCTGGTGGGCTGAATCCAGCATGAAGTACAGGTGGCGGATGGCACAATCGCGGGCAAGTTCCCACTGGTTGTACTTTTCCAGCCCCTTGATGACCATGTACGTGAACTGGGGCAACACGGCCCCGTTGTAGCCCATGCCGCGCTTGTCGTAGAACTCGCTGTCAACGGCCAGAGACGGAAAGGGGTTCTCGGTGCCAAAGGTCTTGGGGTCCGCGAGATGGGCTATCATGGCCTCGGCACGTTCCTCGTTGGGAATCTCGGCGAGCAGGGGCCAGAAACCGCCTATCGTCTTGATCCGGACCTGGCGCTCGGTGGCATCCACGTCGTAGTAGAAGCCATCGTCGGCATTGCACATGAAGTTGTTGATGCGCGTCTTGAGCGAGAAATAGTTGCGCTTGTACTGGAAGCTTATTTCCTTGTCGTTGAGTATGTCCCCGAGCGCGGACATGTACAGCGCGTTGACGGCCATCGCGGCATTGAAGTCAACGTGGTACATGGCACCGTCCCGCGGGGAATTGGCCATGCCCGTGGCCGCGACCGGCACCTCGAAGAGCCCGTTCGGGCGCTTGAAGGTGGCTTCGAGCCATGCGTAGTAGCGCTGGAGGCCTGGCATTATCTCCTTGACCCGCTTCTTGTTGGCGCTCTTGTGGTACAGGTTGTACTCGGCCCAAGCGAACAGGGGCAGGCTCACGCCGTCTGGATTATCCTCGGTAAAAATCGGCGCGCCTGAATCGATGTCGTACATCCACCTGATGGCGCCATTTTCTTCCTGCTTGGAATACAGTGCATCAAGGCCATTGGAAGCCGAGTAGATCCGGTTGGAATAGACGAGGAAGAACGATGCGAACGATTGTTCGAGCTGGTCGAGCCTGCGTTCTGGTGGATAAAAGAAGAATTTGCCTCCGCCTATGCCGCTGTCAGTACCGGAGTTAGTCCAATAATCCGCAATCCACGCCCAGGTTCGGTCATAGATGTCAACGAAGTCTTGGTCGTAGAAATGTATCCGCGGAAAATCCCGTTTGTTCAAAAGTGAAACTCCCGATATAGCCTTTGCGCGTCCGGTCAACAAACGCCAAGCATTTCATGTCTTTTCAAAAGAAAGGATAAAAGAGGTAGAGATAGAATATAATCGCCGTGAGCTATTTTGTCAAATTATTCCAAACCCGACAGAGCTTGCCCTTGAGCGGAACTGACTTGCGGTCGATAGTTAGATTGTGATCATAACGCTGTACAAACCGGGGGCCGATGGCTCCGTACGTTACTACTCAATCCACGACCGCCAGCCGTTGCTGACCTCGCGCTATGCGCTGACCGTGGCCTGGCGCTCCGGTGAAGGCCGCGAGCGCGATAAAATTTATGGCTTCGACACCCTCGCCCAGATGGATGCCAGAATCCGGCAGATATTCAAACGCAAGATCAAGGACGGCTACACCCTGCTGTACAGCTACATCCGCGAACGCCCGGCCATCGCGGCCGCCGTCGAGGAACTGGCCAGAGCCAAGGCCTGACTCCGGGCAACCTTCCGCCAGGCTAGTCTTTGTCCAGTCCTGGCGGCTGCCAGCGCTCCATGTTGATCAATTCCTCCGCCAGTTTGCGAACATTTTCCCTGAGCTTGAAGATGCAGTCGGTGATCAGCGCATCACCCTTGGCCACATCCTCGGCAAAGGCCCGGCAGGTAGGCGCTCCGCAGGACCCGCAGTCCAGACCCGGCAGCGATTCACCGATGATCTCGGCCTCCTCGAGCATGATCATGGCCTTGAACCTGTCCGGTGCCAGACGGAGCCCCGAACGAGCAGGAACGGCCGCTTCAAAACCGAGGTTGATCGCAGCCCCCTCAAAGCGTGCTTCCCGCGGTGGCTGCCCGTCCGCCCTGCGTTCCAGCGCCCTGATGCGTGCCCGCGCGATGTAGGGATTCTCGACGGTCAACGGTCCGCCTACGCAGCCAGCCGGACAGGCCAGCGCCTCGATGAACGTCACATGCTTCATCTTGCCGTTTTCCAGCGCCTCAAAGACACCGATCACGTCGGCGATGCCAGAAACGCTGATCGCCTTGGGCACGCCTACCGCATCGCTCTCCCCGTCGATATGCGCCCACGCCACACCGCGTGCACCCGCATGGCCCAGAGGCCGTTCTACGACGCCAGGCAGCGTGTTGAGCAGCGGCACGTAGATGTCCTTGATCGCAATGACCCCATCCACCGCCGATTCAGCCAGCCCCTGCGGAAACCTTGAAACGGTAACCTTGCCCGCGCACGGCGAAATGAAGAACACGCCCACATCGGTCCGGCCCGGATACAGCCGCTCCTTGACTATCCTGGCGGCAGCTTCCATCGGCGACATGACGGGTACCAGCCGTTCCAGGAGACTCGGGAAGCGCACCTGCAGCAGCTTGACGACCGCCGGGCACGCCGACGAGATCCACGGCCCCCCGCCGTCTGCCTGCCCGGCCGAGGCTATCCATGCAGCCGTGGCTTCAGCTACCAGTTCAGCCGCACGCGCCACCTCGAACACGTCGGTAAAGCCGAGTTCCAGGAGGCCGCCCAGTATGCGGTCCACGGAGAAGCGCTCGTCGAATTGCCCGTACAGCGTAGGTGCGGGAATGGCAACGCGGACGGCATACCCTTCCAGCGCGGACAGCGGATCGGATACGGCCTTCTTTGCGTTGTTGGGGCAGGTGCGTATGCATTCGCCGCAATCGATGCAGCGCTCGTCGATTATGAACGCCCTGCCCTTGCGCACCCGTATCGCTTCGGTCGGGCAGAACCGCACGCAGGTGGTGCATCCCTTGCATTTTGCCGGATCGAGCGTAACGGAGTGGAACGAGGCGCCGTTCAAGCCGGAACTCCCCCGGAACCGCTGAAATTGATGGTAATGGTAACCCTGGTGCCCTTGCCGACAGCAGACTCGATGTGCAGGTCATCAGCGTTGCGCTTCATGTTGGGCAATCCCATGCCCGCGCCGAAACCAAGCTCGCGTATCCAGTCAGGTGCCGTAGAGTAGCCTTCCTGCATCGCCAGTTCCAGATCGGGTATGCCGGGGCCGGTATCTTCCATAGTGATGACAATACGCTCGGGGCTCAGTTCCGCGGTCGCGATGCCGCCGCCGCCATGGATGACCATAATCATCTCGGCCACGTACATCGACACGGCGGTGCGCTTGATGGCTCCCGGATCTACACCAAGCCGGCCCAGGGCGCGCTTGACCTCCGTGCTTGCCTTGCCGGCCAGAGACAGGTCGTCGCCCGACACCTCATAGCGAAGCTGCATGGCTTATCGCAGTTCCCTGATTCCACCACGGCGGATGCCGGCCTCGTACAGGCGGCCGCAGGACAGGAACATTGAAAACTTGGTGGCGATTATTGCCATGCCATTGCGTTCGGCTTCGGCGATCATGTCCTTGGGCACGGTCTTGCCCCTGACGTAGACCACGACCCGGATGTCCATGAGGTCGGCCGTCCGTATGGATTGCGGATTCACGAGTCCGGTCAGGAGCACGACGTTCTCCTTGACGAAGGCCATAACATCGCTCATCAGATCCGCTCCGCACGCGGCCTGGATATCGACGTCGAGCAGATCCTCGCCGGTCAGCAAAACGCCGTCGAGCTCGGTCACGATATCGCGAACCTTCATCCTGATGCCTCCAGCGCGCCTCCAAGGCGCGCGCCGAATACTAGCACAGGCCGGCAGGGCGGGCAAGGCGACGCATGATGATGAATTGCGCTAAAGCCCGATGGCCAAACGCCGATTACTATGAGTGTAGGATCACAGGGAAACGGATGCGAAGCGAACGCGCGATCGCAGAGCGCCGTTTCCCGGTGGTGCTTATCGGTTCACGTTCACGGGTACGGCCCGGGGAAGCGTTCCGGAGAGATCACACATGCATTTCGGCACGGATGCCGAGGCGGCCGTCGGCCGTCGCTTCTATGGAAAGGAGATCAGATTATGATTATCAATCACAATCTTAGTGCGATGTTCGCCAATCGCTCTCTAGGGGTCACGAACGGTAGCGTAGAGAAGAACATGGAAAAGCTCGCGTCGGGCATGCGGATCAACCGCGCCGGCGACGATGCTTCCGGACTCGCTGTGTCTGAAAAGATGCGGTCGCAGGTCAGAGGCTTGAATCAGGCTTCAAAGAACGCGGCCAACGGCATTTCGTTCATACAGAGCACGGAAGGCTACCTCCAGGAGACGCAGGACATAATCCAGCGGCTCCGCGAACTCGCTGTGCAGTCATCCAACGGTATCTATAC
>CAXZAJ010000088.1:0-12582 GCA_964293355.1 uncultured bacterium | reverse complement strand
CCACGCCCTGCTCGCTGGTCCACAGTGGAACGCGCCGGCCGCGCAGGCCCAGGTGGCTGAACTGTTCGCCACCGCCAAACACCGATTCGCCGGGTTCGGCCGGCAGCCTGAACCAGAATCGGTTTGGTATGGAGGGCACTCCACCGGCCGTTAGCGTCGAACCAGAACGTGCAGCCATAGAATCGGCAACCGGGATGCCATGCGGGCGCGGGCCGTCCTGGCCACCGGAAATGGCGACTGGCGCGAGCAGCGAGGGGTGGACAACCAGCCGCCCTTCTTCTTCGGAAAGCTCAAGCGTGAGGCTTGGACCTCCGCTGCGCGAAAGGGTGATACGGGAGGAACCGCCGGATTCATCGATGGTAAAATCGCCCAGTCCGAGCCGCTCTTCGATCCGGTCGCTTATGTCAAAATTGCCCCGGTACATGTCCACGTGCTCCACGGCACGGCCTACATACACGCTGGGTTCGGTTTTGGTGTGTGCGAGCAGGCGAGTTCCGTTCAGGGACACAGAGAAGCCGCGCTCGTCGTACTGGACTGAAATCATGATGGTCCTCCAAAAAAATGCCCGCCCGAATGGTATCCGGACGGGCTCGATCTACCAGAAAAAGGGCCTCAGCCCTTGACGCCGCCAGCGGCCACGCCCCGGATGAGGAAGCGCTGCATGGCAAGCGTGAATACGAACACCGGCGTCAGCATGACGGTACTCGCGGCGCACATCTGGCCCCAGGTCAGCGTGTCGCCGCCTATGAGGCTGGAAATGGCCACGGGAGCTGTCCTGGCCTTGGTGCCAGTCAGTATGAGTGCGTACAGGAACTCATTCCAGCTGTTGATGAACGCGAACACCGCGGCTACGACGAGGCCCGGCGCGACAAGCGGCAGGAACACGAGGCGAAACAGGGTAAAGCGGGAACAGCCGTCTACCATCGCAGCTTCTTCATAGCTCTTGTCCACTGCGGTGAAGAACGGTATGAGCATCCAGATGACGTACGGAACGTTGAAGCTTGAATGCGCCAGGGTTATGCCGAAAATAGTATCGCGGAGGCCAACAACCCTGAACATCATGTACAGGGCCACGACGAGCGACATCTGCGGCAACATGCGGAACACGAGGAAGCTGTAAGCCAGCGCGTTGCGGCCCCTGAATTTGAAACGAGAGATGCCGTAGGCCGCCATGGCACCTACGCCAACTGACAGAATGGTGGACAGGAGTCCGACGACTATGGAGTTGCCCATCGCCTTCATCATCTGCCTGTTCTTGAACACGAGCATGTAGCTGTCCGTGGTCAGTTGGCTGAGCTCGAATTTCTGGCCCGACAGTATCACGATGTCCCGGCGGAAGCCGTTGAGCAGGGTGATGAAGATGGGGTACAGCTCAACGATCAGCAGCAGTACGGCGAAGAACATCACGGCACCGGTGATGGTCTTGCGTTTATTGGCCATCGTCATCGGTTACCTCCCTGGTCTTCCAGTTTTTCAAGGCTCATGTTCTTTCGTACCAGGGTAACGGCGAACACGATGGATATGACGAGCAGGAACACAGCCATGGCGCTTGACATGCCCACCTTCATGTAGCCAAAGGCCTGCCGATGGGTAAAGAGGCTGAACAGCGTCGTTGCCATGCCCGGGCCACCTTCGGTCATCACGTAGACCTCGCTGAAGATGCGCAAGGCATCGATGATGCGCAGGAGCAGCGCCGTGAGGATGGTTGGATACATCAACGGCAGGATGACCCTGAACAGGCGCTTCCAGAACGTGGCACCGTCAATCTCCGCCGCCTCGAGCACATCGGTAGGGATGCCCGCGAGGCCTGCGTACAGAAGCATGAACACGAAGGGCCACATACGCCAGATATCCTGGATGATTATGGCCGCATAGGCAAAGCTGGGATGGCCCAGCCACGTGATTTCAGGGGCTCCCATGGCCAGCAAAAAGTTGTTGTGGGCGCCAAAACGTGGCTGGAGCATGAAGCGCCAGGTCATGCCCGATACGACGGGCAGGAAGAACACGGGCAGCAATATCATGGCGCGCACTACTTTGCCGCCCATGAATTCCCTGTTCAGCAACAAGGCCGCGGACAGTCCTAGCAGCAACTCCAGCGGTATGGCTATGAATATGAAGCCGAGTTGCAGTTTGAGGCTGTTCCAGAATTCCTTTTCCTGTACCAGATCCACATAATTACCCGCTCCCACGAAGCGTCGCTCTCCACCACCGGCCGACAGGGGCCAGTCGTACAGGGATACCACGAACGAGAAGACAATCGGGAATATGAGTACCGCAAAGACGATCAGGAGCGCCGGCACTAAAAAAGGAACGGGGGACCCTTGGCCCCCCGCCCCTTTCAAGGCGACTCTCCTGGCTTGGCTAGTAGCCGGCCTTCTTGAGGATGTCATTGGTTTCCTTGACGATGTTCTGGACTGCATCCTTGGTGGGCATAGCGCCGGTGATTCCCTGGACCCAGTATTTCTTGACCACGTCCTGTACCTGACCGATTTCCTTGAAGCGCGGCCTGGAAGCGGCAACCTTCATCGATTCGGCGAGGGCGGGCAGCCAGGGCTTGGCGGTGGAATAGGCGGGGTTCATGAGGGTCTCGGTACGGGCCGGAATGGTGTTGGACTGCACGAGCTTGTCCGCTACGGTTTTGCTGGACCACCAGTAGATGAACTCGGCGGCCGCTTCCTGGTTCTTGGAAGCCTTGGGAATGGCGATGGCCCATGCGCCAGTTATAGCAGCCTGTCCAGCGGGACCGGCGGGCGGTGCTGAATACGCAATCTTGCCTGCTACCAGGGACTTGGTGGGATCTTCATACGCTGCTATCTGGGCAGGCCAGATGAACATGGAGAACACTCCCTTGGGGTCGGCGGCAAAAGCGGCCTGGCGTTCAACGTGAGCCATGGTCTCGGCACCCTTGGGAGAAATGGCCATTAGCTTCTTGTAGAATTCCATGCCTTCAATTGCTTTGGTTTCATCGAGGACGACCTTGAAGGTACCGCCGGTGTAGTCGATGAACTTGGTGCCGTGGGATTCCCACATGAACACCGCTTCTGAAAGAACGCCGGCGGGGCCACCATTGAAGGGACCAAAACCTGCGGCGATGTTGTTCTCGTGGAAGAACGTGCCCATCTCCAGGAGTTCCTTGAAGGTCTTGGGTACCGCTAGCTCATAGCCGTACTTGGCCTTGAACTGGTCTTTGTAGGCTGGATTCTCGATGAGGTCCTTGCGGGTCATCCAGACATACAGGTTGCCGTTGATCGGCACGCCAAGCTGCACGCCATTCCAGGTACCGATGCTGTACATTTTCGGCGTTATTGAGGCGGGATCCGTCTTGGGATACACCATACCCTTGCCCCACTGGTCAAACGGCAGGAGGAGTGAAGCGAATACCGGCACATTGCCCTCGTCTATGCCTACTACATCGTAATCTGTCGTTGTTTCTGTAACAGCAACGGCGGTCTTGGTAAGTACCTGGGGAGGCTGCAGCATCTCGATGTTGACCGTGATGTTGGTGGCAGCAGTGAATTCAGGGAGCATGGCCATCAGGGCCTTGGGATACGGATCGTCCCAGAGCAGCACATTAATGGTTCGTGGCTCCATAACTTTGGGCACTTCTTTTTTAGGTGCACATGAAATGAATACAGACAATACGGCTACAGCCAAGACAGCGACAGTAAACGAACGCAACTTCAACTTCATCGTGTCCTTCCTTCCAAAAAACCAAGAATCCGGAAGCCTATGGCTTTCCGTTTGCCTTGCGGCAGCGCTCGGGTAACCACCATTCAGTGATTCTCTTGATTGCCTTTAGTTACTCAGTGAAAATAATACACCAGATTATCGAACTGTCAACAAAAAACAATGTGCAGGGGCAAACTGATTCCCGGTAATTATAGGCAATGAGATACGTGCATTCCACTGCATTCATCAAAGACACAACACCTCTTTTCAACCCGGTTTTAGCGTAGTAGACTACGGCACCATGGATTTAAACCGTTTTGCTGATGGATTGCGCGGGCTGGTCGACAAGACACCCCTCTTCGGTTCCGATGATCTGGAAACCGTCCTCCTGGTAAATCCACGCGCTGGCGGCTTTTCAAGGCCTGCCAGGGCGGCAGCAGCCTTGCGCGATCTGGCCATGGTAGTCTCCGAAGCCGCCAGACTTGAGAACCGCAACGGCAGGCTGTCATGGCGGACCGTGCAGACCACCGGATCAAAACACGCCTCCAGGCTGGCCGCTCTATATATAGAAGAATCCGCGATGAAACCCGCAAGTTCTTGGCTCATCATCCTCGCCTGCGGTGATGGCACCAGTCTGGAATTCCTCGATGAGCTCTCCAGAGCCCCGGACGAACTGCGCAACCGTTTCACCGTGCTCCGCCTGCCCATGGGTACCGGCAACGACGGATCAGACGGCAGGGAACTGACCGACTCGCTGTTCAGGCTGGTCGGAAAGGGCGTCGTAGCGGTGCAGCCGGTACTGCGGGTCGTGCCCGCTCCCGGCGGCCCGGCAGCAAACCGCGCCCCCGGGGGAGAATGGCGGTCATTCAACATAGCCAGTGTCGGCATCGATGCATTTGTTACGCACATGACCAACAAGCTCAAATCATCCCTGCCCGGTGATTCGTACAAGCTCATGGTCGATCTGGCATCGGTTTTCTATGACAGGATATATCCGCCCAAGCCCATGACCGTATATGCCCGCGATGCGCGCGGGCTTGAGCTCTCGCGGCACGAAGGGCTGTTCCTGTTCGTCGCCATGGGCATCAGCGGAAACAGGACCTACGGCTCCAACAAGCCAATACTGCCCGACGCGGACAACGTATGCGCGGTAAGGCAGATGCCGCTGCTGCGCAAACTGGCGCTCAAGGACCCCATGACCTCCGGCAGGATTCGTGAATTTCCTGAAGCCAGCCTATTTTCAGCTGAAAGCCTTGAAATCAGCTACGCAGACCGTATATTAGTTCAGATGGATGGTGAGGCGGAGTTGCTCGAAGCCGGGGATTTTCCTCTGCGCATAGAGAAAACCGCTCCCTTGATACGTCACGTGGCAAGGTTGTAACGAGCACTGTTGGTCGTTCCCGAGCCTTACAGGAGAGGAAAGTGATGAAACTCCACAAAGTAGCGGCTTGGGTTCTCGTAACGATGCTGGGTATTACTGGCGCCTGGGCCCAGACGAAGCCGACGGTCGCGGTGCTGTCAACCGACAGCCCGCTCTATAGCACGGCCACCATCAGTGAAACGCGGGTTGCAGCCCGGCTGAGCACCGGAGAACCGCTTTTGGTCGTCGGATCGCAGGCAGCAAAAATCGTACTGGACGGGGTACCGACCCTTTGGTACCAGGTAAAGACTTCTGAAGGTGCAACCGGCTGGATTCCAGGTTCCAGGATGTCATTTACGGCAACCGCCTTCAAGCGTTCAGCCTTCCAGACCCAGGATCAATATGCCGCATACATCATCATGGCAGCCCGCCCCGGCGAGAAAGTCGTAGCGACCAGAAGTTATGAAAAAGTTGCAAAAGGTGATATCGGATACTTCGTCGGCTCCGGCCCCGAGGACCTGCCGGTAACGGTGGTGTGGGAGCGCAACCTCGCGGCGACGCCGAGTGAAGAATACCTGCCCGCAGGTTTCCCGCAGGAACTCATGCCCTTCGTGTATTACGTGGAGTGGCCGATCGTCGAACTGGTGGGCGATCAGAATGCCACCCCACTCAAAGACCTGGCCAAGACCTTGCCAAAAAAATATCCGATCGAAGACGGCTACTATTCCGAAACGGTAGACGAAGACATCGCGTGGTACATGCCTCCTGAAACCACCTACGGCAGCTCTGATTATGGTTATGACGACTACGACTACGGTGATGAATATGCTTACGATGAATATGGCGATTACGATGACGGCTACGATCCCGATTTCATTGAGGGCACTGAATCCTATGGCTTCATCAAAGTAGGAAGCACGGTGATCCTGGGCCAGCACGAAGAAATCAACGGTGGCGATAACTGGTCGGATGAGATGGAAGCGTTCGTAGGCAAGGAAGCCGTTGTCACGGAACTCCCGGGTGAAGACGGGCAGGGTTTCCTTTGCGTGCGGGTCAAAGGTAACAGTTTCGTATGGCGCGTACGTGACCTGACGCTGAAAAACCGCGGTGAAAAGGGCAGTTATGGTTACAAAGTCGGTGACCGCGTGATCATCGGCGCACACCGCTATATCGATGAAGACAGCAATTGGGCGGAAGACATGGCCGCCTATGTAGGCCAGACAGCGACGATCACCAGCTTTGAAGGCACGGACGGCTCCAACAGCCTGATCGTCCACGTTGACATCGACAACGGCGACTGGTACTGGCGCCTCGAAACCCTCACCCCCGCGCCCTAGTCTCCCGATTTATGTACTCACAGCGCGGCACCCCCCGGGTGTCGCGTTTTTTTAGTGTAGTACATTGAAGGTAGTACATCGAAGCTTGTTGCCAAGCGAAAACGATACCTGCTGAGGTACTGTTCCTGTAGTAACACCACCACCGATTGTATAAAAAAGCTCAAAACACAAGCTTCGATGTACTAGACAATCCTCCTCACTCGCCAATGTTGACCATCCCGCGCCTCATCTTCTTATAAACCTACAACCAAGGCCCGAACCAGCGCTGCCTCCCCCTGGCAAAAGCCGTCCATCCCGCGCAACCAACTCCTATCAAGGCCTCAAACAAGGCCTGAACCAGCGCTGCCTCAGCCAGGTTTCAACAAGGCCATCTCCAGAAAAGGGCATGGGGGGACCGGTAAAAACGGGGCTGCGGAGCATGCCTGTTTTTATCGAGGCGGGCCCCCATGCAAATTCCTGTAAGGCCTTTCTTACAAGCCTCCGTGAGAATAGCAGCGCTGGTTCGGGTCTTACGTTTGAATGTATGGACGATTTATCCATTGCGCGGTATAGTCGCCACTTATGGAACACATGAAGCGTACCGTCACCTGTGGGGCCCTCACCAAGGCTGACGCTGGAAAAAAAGTAATCCTCAACGGTTGGGTCAACCGCAAACGTGATCACGGCGGCATATCGTTCGTGAACCTGCGCGACCGCTACGGCACCACGCAGGTCGTGGTGGACTCCGACGCGCCAGACTCCCTCAAAGCCATAGCCAACGAACTGAAAAGCGAGTTCTGCCTGGCCATTGAAGGCACCGTGCGTGCCAGACCGGACACGATGGTCAACCCTGACATGGCCACCGGCCAGATCGAAGTCGTCGCAACCACGATAGTCATACTCTCCAAATGCGAAGTGCTGCCCTTCCAGATAGAAGATGAATCCGATGCCAAGGAAGAACTGCGCCTGAATTACCGCTACCTGGATCTCCGTTCAGGCGGCATGCAGAAACGCATCAAACTCCGCAATGACGTATCCTTCGCCGTGCGCGAACACATGATAGGCAACGGCTTCTATGAAATCGAGACGCCGACCTTCATCAAGAGCACGCCGGAAGGCGCCCGCGACTACCTGGTTCCAAGCCGCCTCTACCCCGGCAAGTTCTACGCGCTACCGCAGAGCCCGCAGCTGTACAAACAGATCCTCATGGTCTCCGGCTTTGACAAATACTTCCAGATTGCCCGCTGCTACCGCGACGAGGATGCCCGCGGTGACCGCCAGCCTGAATTCACCCAGATCGACATCGAGATGTCGTTCGTCTCGCGCGAGGACGTTCTGACGATGGTTGAAGGCTTGATGGGCCACGTGTTCAGGAAGACTCTGGGCGTGGAACTGCCGGTAACGTTCCGCAGGCTCGCCTACGACCAGGCGCTCGAGCTGTACGGTTCCGACAAGCCCGACCTCCGCTTTGCCATGGAAATGCAGGATTTTGCCCCGTATGTGGAAAAATCCACCTTTCAGGCCTTCAAGGACGCACTCGCGACCGGTGCTGCCGAACAGGCAGCCAGCGCAGCAAAGGGTGTAACCGTGCAGGGCGGCGGCGTCAAGGCGCTCGTCGTGCCAGGCAAGGCCGACTATTCGCGCAAGCAGATCGACGAGCTGGAAGCTGCTGCCAGGATCTACCGCGCCAAGGGCATGGCCTGGATGAAAGTTACCGCCGGAACAGGCGGGACCGCCGGAGCAGACGGCAAGCCGACTCTCGAAGGCGGTGCGGCAAAGTTCTTCGCTGAAACCGCTGGCGAGGTTATCGCCGGTCTCGGGGCCAAGGTCGGAGACCTCATCCTCCTCGTGGCGGATTCGAAGCGCAGGACGGCCAATATCGCACTCGGCGCCGTACGCACCAAGCTCGGCAAGGATCTCGGGTTCTGCGATCCCAAACGTTTCGAGTTTGCCTGGATCATCGACTTTCCGATGTTCGAGTACAACGAAGAAGAGAACAAGTGGGACACCGCCCACCACATGTTCACCTGGCCCCAGGAACAGTACCACCCAACCCTGGAGAGCGACCCGGGCTCGGTCAAGGGCGACCTGTACGACCTGGTGCTCAACGGCTTTGAGCTGGCCTCAGGCTCCATCCGCATCCACGACCCGGCCCTGCAGAAGCGCATCTTCAAGATTGTCGGCTTTGACGAGGCCGAAGGCGAAAAGAAGTTCGGCTTCCTCACCGAGGCGTTCAAGTACGGTGCCCCGCCCCACGGCGGCATAGCCCCCGGACTGGACCGCCTCGTCATGCTCATGGCCGGCGAAACCAGCATCAAGGAAGTCATAGCCTTCCCCAAGAACTCCTTCGCGGTCTCCCCCATGGATGATTGTCCGAACGAGGTCGACCAGAAGCAACTTGATGAACTGCACTTGTCTATCAGATATCCTGAAAAATAACTGACAATCATATGCTACGACCGGATCTCCTGCGAGGTCCGGCTTTTTTTAATGGCGGACTGATGATCCATGAGGTACCATGGCTCCACGAGGAGTCTGATCATGGCCATAGAGCGAACATTCACCATGCTGAAACCGGGAATCCTGTCCAGAAGGATCATGGGCGAGATCATCTCCCGCATCGAGCGCAAGGGCTTTGACATCAAGGCTGCAAAACTCGTACGCATACCCAGAAGCCTCGCCGAGACCCACTACGCCGAGCACGCGGGCAAGCCATTCTTCACCGAACTGGTTACATACATCACCAGCGGTCCCGTGTTCGCGATGGTGCTTGAAGGCGATTCGGCCATATCGCTACTCCGCAAACTGTGCGGTTCCACCAAGGCCGAGGATGCCGCTCCCGGCACGATCCGCGGCGACTATGCCATGCACACGGGTCTCAACATCATCCACGCCTCCGATTCGCCCGCAAGCGCCGAGCGCGAGATAGACCTGTTTTTCAAGCCTGAAGAAATCATTGACTGGCAGGACGGTAACGATGACTGGATCTAGCATGTGCCTCAGGGAACGACTCAGATTCCTTGCATGGACAGGGTTGCTCCTGGCGCTCGCGTCACCGCTGGCGGCCCAGCCACGCACGGCAAAAACCAATGATGAAGCAGCCTTTACCGTGCTATCCATCAAGGACGGGCTGCCCAACTCCTCCGTCTCCGGAATAGTCCAGGACAAGCGGGGCTTCATCTGGCTCTCCACGCAGGGAGGGCTCAGCCGCTACGACGGGTCCGGCTTCAAATCCTACGAGAACGAACCGTTCAACGAAAAAAGCATCTCCGGCGACCTTATACAGACCATGTATCTGGACGGCACAGACACCCTGTGGCTCGGCACCTACTCGGGTCTCAACCGTTTTGACCGGGCTACCGAGTCCTTTACCCATTACCGCTTCGCAGATTCAGATCAAGCATCACTGTCCAACGACCTGGTAATCACCATATCCCGGGACGCCCGCGGCAAGCTCTGGGTAGGCACCCTGAACGGCCTCAACAGGCTGGATGAAGCTACCGGCACGTTCAAACGATATTTTGCCGATCCAGCCGATCCCCATGCCATCCCGAACAACACCATACGCTCCCTGTTCCTGGATTCCAGGGGCCGACTTTGGGTTGGCATGACGGGTGGAGGCCTCTGTTCTTACGATTACGAGAAGGACCGCTTTGACAACTGGACCAGCCCTGCCCGCGCCGGAACGGCCATACCGGCCAGCATCTCCGCACAGGATATAAGTGAAGACGAAAACGGCGACCTGTGGCTGGCAGCCTGGGGCACGGGACTGGTCAGGTTCAATCCCGTCGATGGAACTTCAACGGTGTTTCCGTTGCCCGACAACCGCATCTATGTCATCAACACCCAGACAGAAGGTCTTGTACGGGCAGGCACCTGGGGCGGTGGCCTGCACGTGCTGAGTGTCGGTGATGGCACGATAGAATCATTCCGCACATCAAAAGCGGTCGGGGTTTTGCCCAACGACGTTGTGTATTCATTGATGGAAGACGCATCCGGGGAACTGTGGGTAGGAACCAACGGCGGCGGCATCGCCAGGATGGACCGCACCCGGTACAGCTTTACAGCCTATGTCGCCGATGCCAGCGATCCTGGCGCGTTGCCCAACGACAAGGGAAAAGCAACCCTCGTCGACTCGACGGGCGTGCTCTGGACTTCGATCTACAGTGCTGGTATCCACAGTTACGATTCGGAACAACAGATCTGGCGCCACTACCGGTATGCCCATGATGATCCGGCGAGCATCGGCGACGATACCTGCAATACCTTCTATGAGGACAGCCAAGGAAATTTCTGGGTCGGCACCAACAATGGGCTCTCGCTCCTGGACCGCAAAACCGGCACCTTCAAGACGATGCGGCCTGAAAAGGACAACCCGAACAGCCTCCCGGACTCGATAATCTACAGCATGCAGGAAGATCCGGCAGGCAATTTCTGGGTCGGCACGTATACTGCAGGTCTTGTGTATTGGGACAGAAAGGCCAATACGTTTACGCGATACGTGTTCAATCCTGACGACAGGACTTCCATCTCGGATAATCTGGTCAATACACTCGGCTACGACGAAGACGGCAGGCTCTGGATAGGCACGAACAACGGACTCAACCGATTCGAGGATGGCCGTTTCGTTCGCTACCACTACGATGCAGGCACCCCGACAGGCCTCTCCAGCAACGCAATCCAGCGTATCAAGATTGACTCCAAAGGTACGCTCTGGATAACGACCCGTGGTGGCGGCGTCAACCGCTATGATGCTAAAACCGACAGCTTTACCCACTTCATGAAATCAGATGGATTGCCCAACAATATCTGCTACAACATCCTTGAAGACCGGTCCGGCGACCTCTGGTTCGTCACGCAGACCGGCATAGCGCTCTATGACCGTGAGACCGGGGCCATCAAGCGGGTATCACTTTACAAGGAACTGGAAAATGCTTCCTACAACGCAGGATCCTGCGAGGGGCCCGACGGAGAACTCTATTTTGGGTCCATCGGCATCCTGGCCAAGTTCGACCCATTAAAATACGAAAAAAACAATCACGAACCACCGGTCTTCATAACGGGGCTCAATGCCGCCAATCAGCCAAAACTGCTGGAACCCGTCGCGGAGGCTCCCGGCGGAGAGCCGATACGGCTGAAATACTTTGAAAACTCCGTTGAATTCCGGTTTGCCGCACTGGATTTCAGGGATCCGGGCGCCAACCAGTTTGCCTACATGCTCGAAGGATTCGACAAGGACTGGACCTATTCCTCATCGCGCAATTTTGCAACATACACCAACCTTCCAGGAGGTTCGTACGTATTCCGTGTACGAGCGGCCAACAACGACGAAATATGGAATCTGAAAGGCGCGGCCCTCCCCGTCATGATCGCGGGGTCACCATTCCTGAGCATTCCAGCCATCATGATATACCTTATTTCGATAGCGATGGCCGGTTACGGCATTGCCATGGTGCGCTCCAGGCGAGAGCTCGCCGGCAAGGTAAAGGAACTTACTTCAGCCCAGTCCGCGCTGGAATCAACCAGCGCCGAGGCCAGGCGCCTTGCGGTGGAAGCCGAACGCGCCAATCTGGCAAAGGGCCTGTTCGTGGCGACGGTCAGCCATGAACTCCGCACCCCCATGAACGGCATCGTGGGCATGGCGGAACTCCTGTCGCGCACCGCGCTGGACGAGCGGCAGGTGGAGTACGTCTCCACAATACAGAAAAGCGGCGATTCGCTGCTCTCCATCATCAATGGAGTGCTTGATTTTTCAAAAATCGAAGCAAACAAGATGGAGATGGAGACTATTCCGTTCAGGCTCAGGGACTTTACCGAGAGGCTCGAGGCGACCTTTTCGTTGCAGGCAGCCGCCAAGGGGCTGAACCTGGAGACGAATGTGTCCTCGCAGGTTCCGGAGTTATTGCGGGGCGATCCCTTGCGGCTCGGCCAGATCGTCTCCAACTTGCTGGCAAACGCCATCAAGTTCACGGAGAAGGGTGGCGTACGCCTGCTCGTCGATCTTGCAGACGAGAAACCCCTTACAGACGGCCGGGTACGGCTGCGGTTCCGCATCGTGGATACTGGAATCGGCATCAAGCACGCCAGCCTGGCTACCCTGTTCCAACCCTATGCACAGGAGGACCAGTCGACTACCAGGCTCTACGGCGGTACGGGCCTCGGCCTGGCCATATGCAATCGCATCGCCACGCTGATGGGCGGCACCATAGCCGTAGACAGCAAACCCGGTACCGGCTC
>CAXZAJ010000087.1:0-12664 GCA_964293355.1 uncultured bacterium | reverse complement strand
GTCGAGTTGAGCAAAACCCTGTACGCGGATGATTCCAGCCGCTTTTCATGCGACGAGGCAACGCTCGAACTTTGATGGGAGCATATGATGGTTGGTGATTTTTCTATCATTGGAAGGATCAAGTTGGCTTTAGAGGTCATGTCGCAATGGGAAACGCTCGTTACCCTCGGAGCGTTCATCATCCTCTGGCTGCTCATGAGCTATATAGCCGACCCGTGGCGCAATGCGGGGCGGGCTCAGAGGAGTCGTGTTGCAAAGCCTGCCAGAAAAGCCACGCCAAAGGCTGAAGTTGAAGAACTCAGCGATGACGACGAATTACCCGACTGAACTCTGGGGCTATTTTTTTTCCGCGCGTTACCCTGCCTTTCCATGGATGTCGGACGCTGCTTTTTATCAGACCCGTTGCTAGCGCATTCGTCACGGCTTCTTCTACCTCGTCAAGCCTCCAGCCTGTCAGTATTCCCTGCAGCGCTGCCAGCCTTGAACCAGGCTTTCCTGACATGAAGGCTGCCATTTCCCGCGGCTTGAAACGCCTTGCATGCCGTATAGCCACCGATAAAACTTCTCTGGCCCCAAAACCCGGCCACTCTGGTTTCCCGTCGCAGGTATCGCAGCCCGAGCAGGCGAGAGAAGCGGATTCTTCAGATCCCAGGGCATGCAGAAGGAAGGCTCTACGACACCCATACGCACCTGTCGCGTAGGTATTCATGGCATGAGCCCGAGCCCATGCGATCTGAGATTTCCTGTCACCAGCCATGCAGGATTTTGCTTGCGGTTCTTCAGGCTGTACCCCATAATCTTCAGGAACGGCCTTTCGGAGCATGATTGCGTTGCTCGGCTGGCCATCCCTGCCTGCCCTGCCTGATTCCTGCAGGTAGGCTTCCACGGAAGAAGCCGGGCCAAAATGGACCACGGTCCTTATGTTCGGTTTATCCATGCCCATACCATAAGCGCACGTTGAACATAGAACCCCTTCTGTCGAGGCCATGAACCAGTGCTCAAGGGCCGTCCGTTCGGTTTTCTCCAGGCCGGCATGATAAAACCGTGTGTCTATTCCGGGGAGCATCGCACGAAGATCTTCCGCAAGTATTTCTACCCCGGGTCTTGATGCCGCGAAAATGATCATTGGCCTCGGGCGAGTTGCCACTGCCATTCTCACGGCTCGCCGCATGGACAGTGCGGGCTGAACCTCGTAATGGATGTTGGGCCGGTCAGGCGCGCCGGCAATCAGTCGGTATGGCCGATCTCCGAACAGCACCTCGGTTACGCGTTCCAGAATGGGCGGTGATGCCGTCGCGGTAAAAGCGGTGACAACCCGGGGTGCGATGGCTTGAATAACGTCACCAAGGCCAAGATACGCCGGCCTGAAGCCGTCACCCCATTCGGCTACGCAGTGCGCTTCGTCTATGACGAAATGGAACACGCCCGCTCCGGCAAGCACCTTGAGTACTCGCGGCACGGCGAGTACTTCCGGATTCGCTATCACGATGCGGGCTGATCCAGAACAAATGGCCTGAAAAGCCTTGTCTCGTTCAGTGGCCGTCATTCCGCCCTTTATTACAACCACCCCGATGCCCGTGGACGCCAGACGGCGCTCCTGGTCCGCCATCAGCCCCAGAAGCGGGTACACCACGAGTGTCGGACCTGGACACAGCGCCGCCGGCAACTGGAAGCAGAGGCTTTTGCCGGCTCCCGTCGGCAGTATCACAACCTGGTTGACAGCTTCGCCCGTGTTTTCAGAGTCGATTGCATCCATGACATTGGCTACCACCAGACGCTGGTACGGATAGAGGTACTGGGTGCCAAAGCCATCCCGGGCATATTCCGTTACGGGATCGAGTTCGTCCATGCCGGTACCACGCTGGAGCGAGCACCGGCGCTTTCACAGGCGCAGCGTATTTTAGCGTGAGACCAGGTAGTCTTCAGCGGAGGGGCATACGGTCCCCAGCGGGCAGGCAGCGCAGAGCGGTTTCCTCGCCTTGCACACATGCTTGCCGTGACGGTTCAGCGCATACGAGAAGGCTGTCCACATCGATTCCGGCAGGGATGCGCCTATCATCCGCTCGCTTCTGGCTGGATCGTCCGTTGGTGCCAACCCCAAACGTCTGGCGGTTCGCAAAACATGGGTGTCAACAACGATCCCTGGCTTGCTGTAGCAGACGCTGACAACGAGATTTGCCGTTTTCCTGCCGACTCCAGGCAATCGTATAAGCTGCTCTATTGAATCCGGGACGATCCCGGAAAACTCATCCATCAGCATCTTTGAGGTGGCAATTATGTTGGCTGCCTTGGCCCTGAAAAAGCCTGTGGTGTGCACGAGAGCCTCTATTTCGGCTTGAGGTGCGCTGGAAAGCACAAGGGGGGTAGAAAAAGCCGCGAACAGGGCCGGGGTAACCTTGTTCACTTGCTCGTCAGTGCACTGGGCGGAAAGTATGACCGCTACGAGCAGCTCGAAACATGAGCCGTAACGGAGAGCTGATCCCGCATCGGGCCATACAGGAACGAGGGTGTCGTAAATCAGGCGGGCACTCGGAGTTGATCGCGTATCCATGATGGCAGTATTGCACCGGGTGGCTGATTTCCTCAAGTATGCTGGATGTTTAGACCAAGGCTTCAGAAAAAGCGCATTGCGGATACTTGAGAGCCAGCCTATACTGCTTTGGTATGACTCCCGGGGAAGGATCCCCGGAACGCAGACACGGAGGAACGCATGAAAAGAATGTATATGGCCATTGTCGCGGTACTCATGATAGCTACTGCCCAGACAGCTTATTCCCAGGCTACGACTACAGGGACGCCAGCCAGCACGAAAACCAGCAATGGACTCGACAAATCCGGTTCGATACGGATGGAGGCCGAGCAGTATCCCGTGCGAGTCGATGTAACACGGGTTTTCATTCATGCCCAAGGCTACAAGGTTGTCTACCGCAAGGGTGCCGCATCGTTCGCGGAAGCCTATATACCCACCAGCTGGTTCTCATCCGGCGGCAAGGCCATGCTCGTCTATGGCAGAGGCCCGCAGTATCCCTACATGTTCGCCTACTACAATGCCGACGGCAGTTTCAGCCACCTCAAGCTGTATGTGCTCCGTAACCTGAGGGACTCCACCTGGGGCGTCCTCGAAGGTGACGCGGGTGACAAGTTCAAGGCAGAAACGCTCAAACTGGAATTCTGACAGCCTTCTAGCCGGTATCGGCCTCCATCCGCTATAATCGAACGATTCCGTGAGCCTTGTATGGTTCATGGAATCGTTCGTTTATTCAGCGAACAGAAATCACCAGATGGGACAGCCTGTGACCATAACAAACCTCATAGCAGAAAGCGGCATACTCTCCTTCCTCGAGCGCTACGACACCTATATCATCGTGGGGCACAAGGAGCCTGACGGAGATTGCATCGGAAGCCAGCTGGCTCTGGGCTCCTTGCTTTCCAGGCGCGGCAAAAAGATTGCGTTATTGTCATCCGGTCCCTTCACCAGAACCGAGATAGCCCGGTTCGCGCCTCACTTCAGTGCCAGTTTCGATTCCGGGTCCCTGGGCCAGGATACGGCAGCAGTCATCGTGATGGACTGCTCCTCGATATCGAGGATAGGTACCGTCGCCGACAGCCTGCCTGCCGGGTTGCCCGTAGCGTTCATTGACCACCATGCCTCCGGTGAGGTTCCAGGTGATGTGCGCTTCGTCGATTCAACCGCTCCTGCCGTTACCTATCTGGTTCAGGGTCTCATAGAAACCATGTCGGGGGCTCCAACCAAAGAAGAAGCTGAGTTCCTGCTGTTTGGCCTGTGTACTGATACAGGTTTTTTCAGGCACCTCGACGAGCGATCCGGTGATGTCTTCGCGGCTGCTGGCCGGCTCGCAGCCGCAGGGGCTTCTCCCAAGCACGCTTTTGACATGATGAACGGCGGCAAGCCTTTCGAGTCGCGCAAGCTGATGGGGGAATTGCTGTCTCGGGCTGAAACCAGGTTTGACGGAAAGCTCATCATAACGAGCATGAATTTTGCCGATCAGGAACGCTACGGGCTCATCGGCCGGGATTCCGACATGCTGTACCAGCATTTCCTGACCGTCGCCGGAATGGAGGTCGCTGTCGTCGTCAGGCAGGAAAGCCCGGATCACTGTACCGTGGGTTTCAGATCAAGGGAAACTGTCGATGTTGCGGCGATTGCCGCATCCTTCGGTGGAGGAGGCCACCGGCTGGCCGCAGGACTGCATCTGGCTGGCCAAGCGGATGACATCGTACAGCAAGTGATCAAGGCTTTTGAACACGTCCTGGCTTCGTAAAACCTGGAAAAATGTAACGCTGTGTAACGTTTGCATGTCGAGCGGCTGGGTTTCAAATCCAGGCGCTCTTTTTTTCTTCAATATTCGTTATTGAAATTATTCTTTCTTATACAAGCAAATAAGATTAGTCCCTGTTGAAATTTGCCAGGCTGCTACAAGGTTGTTTAATAAATTTCAGACCCGGTACGGTTTATGCATTGGTATAGATCCGGTGGATCAAAAAACAGTACTTCAGAGCGTTGCAACACCCGAGAATCATGCCGGAAAGGGGGATGGTATGCCTGGTGATGAGCTGAATGCATTGGTAGACCGCAAGAAGCAGGGTGAAGTTGGTCTCAGTGGGGTTATTCTGGAGCATATAGCCAAGGATGTGTATGATCGGCCAGGCATGTATGGTTTCAAGTCAGAAGATGATGTGGGTGAGGTCTTTGAGCGTTACTGGACGAGGATCGGTGGGCTGGCGGACCGCTATGAAGACCTCGGGTGTGGTTTTGAGTCATTTCTGGTAGCCTCATTGCGCTATATGGCACGCTCCATCCGCAGAAGGAACGCATTCCGCTATGACAGGGAAGAGACCATCAATGAAGACGCTAAAGTTACCCTTGACGCTGACCTTGCAATCCGTCGTCTGCCATTGACAACCATCAGGCATCACAGGGTCATAACCGATATTCCTCGAAAAGATGATCGTGGCATATCCGCTACTGCGTACAGACGCAGGATGCTGTTCATCTGCATAAAATGCGCGCATGTCATTGACGATACAGAAGCCGCGGGAATTGCCAGAGCAATTGGCCTTGAAGAAAACCAGTTGTTGCGAACCCTCGCCCGTGCCCGCGAAAGCGGACTGGGCATCAGGCAGCGCACCGAGGCAAGACGGCGCGGCCGCGATGCCGCCTGGCTTCGGATGGGAGCCACCAGCCGTCGGTTGACACGTGAAATAAACCCTGATACTAGACGTATCCTTATGGCCTCGATTGAGAGGGACAGGGGGCTATACCGAAGGGCTGTCAGCCTGATCGCCCGGTCAAATCCCATGTTGTCAAACAAATCCGTAGCAGAATTGCTCGGGGTCCCCAAGGGCACCGTAGATTGTGGCGTTGGTCGCATCATGAGGCGGTATAGAGCACTGTATAGAGATCAAAAGGATGTGTAGTATGGAGCTGGAGGAACAATGATACTCTATGTAGCCAGCAACAATGCGCACAAGCTCGATGAGATACGGTCAGCCATGCCCCGTTTTGAAATCCGTTCACCCCGCGATGCAGGCGTCGATTTTGGCTTTCCAGAAGACGCTGACACTTTTATAGGCAATTCAACGGGAAAAGCGCTCGCACTCTGGAATATTCTCGGAGCACCAGTCCTGGCCGATGATTCCGGCCTCTGCGTGGATGCGCTCGGGGGCCGTCCTGGGGTACTGTCAGCCCGCTACGGCTCGCCTGACGGAACTCTTCCACTGGAATCCGCGGACCGAAATCTGCTGCTTCTCAAAGAAATGCACGGTAAGACAGATCGTGCCTGCCGTTTTGTGTGCGCCTTGTCGCTGGTACTTTCAGCCAACCGTATTTTCGTCATCCAGGAAACCTGTGAAGGCATTCTCCTTGAGTCACCTCGGGGAGACGGCGGATTTGGGTACGATCCCGTTGTTTTTCTGCCCGCGCTCGGGCGGAGCGTAGCTGAACTGTCTTCAGAAGAAAAGAACCGGGTATCGCACCGGGGGCGGGCCATCATGCGGATGACTGCCCTGGCTGATTCTCTCTCGCAGTTGGATTAGGCATCTGACCCGCAAAGAAAAAGCCGGCGAACCCCGTGAGGAGCGCCGGCTTTCTTCGTGACTCCCTTGAGGGGCTTCACATGGTGGAATCAGGCGCAAGGCCTGCTTCCTATGCGCATCATTCCTTGATGCCGTACTTCCTGCGGAAGCGGTCGATGCGTCCTGCGGTGTCGACGAGTTTCTGCTTGCCGGTAAAGAAAGGGTGGCAGGCGGAACAAATTTCCACCTGAATGTTCTTTACCGTCGAACGGGTCTCAATGACATTACCGCACGCGCACGTGATCGTCGTGAGCTCATACTTGGGATGTATCCCGCTCTTCATCGTGATCTCCTCGCGTCGGTCATCCATGCCAGAATACCGGCTGTATGACGGTTACAATGTTCTTGCCTGACCGATTCAGGAATCGCCCATGGGCGTATTCATGGATCGTAGGAAGGCCTCATTATTCTTGGTTTTGGTCATCTTGTCAATCAGCAGCTCGGTTGCCTCTAGGTCGTCCATGGGGCTTAAAGCCTTGCGCAGTATCCAGATCTTCTGCAACTCGTCAGAGGGTAGCAACAGCTCTTCCTTACGGGTGCTGGATTTTTTGACGTTGATGGCGGGGAAAAGCCTGCGATCGGACATGCGCCGGTCCAGGTTGATTTCCATGTTGCCGGTGCCTTTGAATTCTTCGAATATTACCTCATCCATCCTGGAACCGGTATCCACGAGCGCGGTGGCTATGATGGTAAGAGAACCGCCGCCTTCTATGTTGCGAGCCGCGCCAAAGAATCGCTTGGGCTTGTGCAGCGCATTTGAGTCGACACCGCCCGACAGTATCTTGCCGCTCGTCGGCACGGTCTGGTTGTAAGCTCGAGCGAGGCGGGTAATCGAGTCCAGCAGTATGACGACATCCTTGCCATGCTCCACGAGGCGCTTTGCCTTGTCCAGCACCATCTCGGATACCTGCACGTGGCGGGTGGCCTGTTCGTCAAAGGTGGATGAAATCACTTCAGCCTTGACGGTGCGCTCCATATCGGTGACTTCTTCTGGACGCTCGTCAATAAGCAACACTATCAGGTACACCTCGGGATGGTTGGCCGTAATCGCGTTGGCAATTTTCTGGAGCAGGATGGTCTTGCCCGTCTTGGGCGGAGAAACGATGAGCGCCCGCTGGCCTTTGCCGATGGGGCAGAAGAGGTTGATGATGCGCGTCGACGTTTCAGCTGTCGTCGTTTCCAGATTGAGGCGTTCGTTGGGGTAAAGCGGGGTAAGGTTCTCAAAGGGGATGCGGTTCTGCGCAACCGCTGGCTCGTCGAAGTTGACCTGCTCCACCCGCAGCATGGCAAAAAAGCGTTCACCCTCTTTGGGGCTGCGAATCTGGCCATAGACCGTATCGCCGGTTTTCAGGTTGAAAAGCCTGATCTGCGAAGGGCTTATGTAGATATCGTCTGAACCGGGCAAATAGCTGTTCTGCGGAGATCTCAGGAATCCATACCCGTCCGGCAGAATTTCCAGCGAGCCATAGGCATAGATGATGCCGCCACGTTCGGTATGTGACTTGAGGATCTGGAAGATGAGCTCCTGTTTCTTCAGGATCATCATCTCTTCATGGTTAAGCCCCGTACCGCCGCCGAGTTCACGCAGCTCCTTGAAGGCCATGCTGGTCAGTTCGTTTATCGAGAGTCTGGAGCGCGATTCGGTGGGTTCAGCTTTTGGTGAATCGTCGCGTGCCTTCTCAAAACTTTCCTGTTTCCTGACAAAGCCAGGCACGACGCTGCTTCTGTTTTCATAGCGTGCATCGTCCTCATGGTCGCGCTTCGGGGCAGGAGCAAAGCCTGAACCACCGTGGCTTCCATTTTGTGACGGATACATATTCTGTGCCGGAGCCGGAGCTTGTGCAGGCGCTGGTGTCATCAGTGGAGCCTGTGAAACAGCTTCATCAGTCCGCGAAACAGGCCTCCGGACGATCCGTTTGCGGGGGGCGGATTTGGCCTGATCATCGCTCTGTGAATCAGAGCTGGTACTTGTCAGGGAATCATCGAGGCCTAATTCGGCTTGTGGTTTCGCGTCGGGCGCTTCGGACAGGGCGTCCGCCTGGCTCTTGCGTTGAATTGCCATCAGTTTCTCCAATGTGCGGTGTGGACCGAACGGTCGTTGCGGCTATGAAAACCGGTTTAACGAGCGTGCGTTAAGGCTTGGGAGGCTTATTAGCGGCGTCCCTGATACTGTATATGCTTTTCCGTTTCCGGCAGGAAGCAACGCGGCAAATGACCCAGGGTCATGAAGCCGGCGCGCTGAAATGCGCGAGCAATTTTCCTTACTTAAACGATACTCCCGTCCCTCGCGGATTGTCAAGCTCGAACTTTTCCCTGATTAACCTCGTAATGCGTGACAAGGCAAAGTCAACTGCAAACTCTCTGACCGTAGCCCTGTCACCGGGGAAACGCATCTTCTCCACATGCGTTGATTCGCGTACCGAAAAACCGAACCATACAGTGCCTGTAGGCTTTTCCTGGCTGCCGCCATCCGGTCCTGCGATGCCGGTTATGGAAAATGCACAGTCGGCCTTGAATGCCGCAGCCGCACCACAAGCCATCTCCCGTGCTGCTTCTTCTGACACGGCGCCTTTTTTGTCAAGGGTATTGGCATCTACAAGCAACAAGTGCGTTTTTGCCGTATTTGAGTATGCTACGACTCCACCAAGGAAGTAATCTGAAGAACCCGGCCTGCCGGTGATAGCTGCCGAGGCCAGCCCTCCTGTGCAGGATTCTGCGCAGGCCAAGGATAATTTGTATCTTTTCAGTATTGATGCCAGATCTGAAACCGTGGATTCAAGATTCACGAAGACGAAACCGCTGAGACGGCAAAGGGATCAAATGCACTGCTGTCGCCCACCATCTCGCAACGTCCCTCGAACAGTACGCCATCCGCGATCCTGAGTTTGGCGGTTTTTACATTGCCCCTGACCTGGGCACTGGAGCGGAACTCAACCTTGTCGACTGCTTCCAGATCCCCGTGCACCGATCCGGCTACTATAATGCTCATTGCCCTCATGCGTCCTACGTTGACCATTGCGCCTTCGTCAATATACAACGCACCTTTCGCATCTATGTCACCGTCAAAACGACCTCTGATCATGAGACTCGAGTCAAACTTGAGAGTACCGGAAAAACTCGTGGAAGCGCCGAGAATTGTCGTGATTTCCGTGCCATTATTAATTGTTGTCTGTCTGGGCATTGTGTTGGTTTTCCTATTTGTGCTTCATGACGAAAACGCCATCCCAGTCTTCATCCGGGGGATCAAGGGCATATGTCTTGCATCGGTCAAGGTATACTATTGACGGACCATCCGCCGGATCTATAGCCAAAGCTGCTGCGAAACGTTCCGTGGCTTCGGAGAACTTCATGAGCTTATAGAGTTTTCGGCCTTCAGCGAACAGCTCCAGGACCCGCTTTTTATCTTCAGTTAACATCGGGACTCCTTCTGCAGAGACGGGGCGTGTGCGGGGATATCCATTCTATCGTGTTGCACGGTGTCCCAAAGCGAGTTCGTGTGCCTCATTGCGGAGACTGGCAGATTCAAGCTTCATGGTTTCAAAACGGTGATCAAGGGTTGCCAAAGAAGTGGTTGCTTCAGTTGCCAGTGCCTTGGCTGCAGCAAGATCACCTGCGCTCATGATGCCCTCAAAAGCCTTTTTCGTGTTGGCTATCACCGCAACAAGCTCTTCAATGGTTTTATCGCCAAGCATGATACGCTTTTCGCGATTTTCCATCTGGCCAGCCAATTCCCGTGATCGAAGAATGGCCCGGATTCTGGCCAGAACTTCAGCAAAGTTGAAGGGCTTGGTGATGTAGTCATCTGCACCCAGTTCCAGTCCTTCAACCTTGTCCTTTACATCATCGAGCGCGGAAAACATGATGATGGGTGTATCAGCGAAATCAGCGTATTCAGGAGATGTCTTGAGGATTTTGGTTACTTCCCAGCCTGAAAGCCTGGGCATGATGTTGTCGAGTATCACAAGATCGGGCCGGAGCTTTCTTATGGCCTCCAGAGCTTCCTGTCCGTTTTCGGCTTTGCGCACATCAAAGCCCAGCTTTGACAACATGACATCAAAAAACTCAAGGTTGATCTGTTCATCATCGACTACCAGAATTCGCTTTTTTGTGACCACGTGGAACTCCGATCATTGATTCGCGCGATTGTCCGACAAACGCTTTTCATCAAAGCCAGCAACCTGACAGTAATCATATTCCTACACAGCACGGTTCTTGTCAATGCGGAACGAGTACCAGCGAGATGCAATACTGGAGATGACCAGCAGTAAACCTATTCCCAGTATAGCAATGTCTGAATTCTTTCCATAGACTTCATACGGTGTCGTTATCGCTTTGCCCAAGGGAACATCAACAATCAGCACGCCTTGTTCAAAAGGAGCGAGCCTGCCTGCCAAGCTTCCGTCGGGTGAGATAGCCGCTGTCGCACCTGTATCGGCCGCACGCAGGATGTAGGATCCTGTTTCGGCTGCCCGGAACCTTGACATGGAAAGATGCAGATCCTGCATGGTTGAAGAGCGTGACCAGGAATCGTTGGTGAGTACCACAAGAAAATCCGGGTCATCAAAGGAGGCCATAAACCGGCCAAACGAATCTTCAAAGCAGATGGGGGCTGCAACATGTGCCGCACCCACAGTAAGGAGTTCTGGCCCTGCACCGGGAGTCCAGTACGTTCCGAACCGGGAGACTATCCAGTCGTTCACTGCAGACATGCGCAAGATGGGTGGAACGTACTCTGAAAAAGGGACGAGCATCACTTTATCATACCGATCCACAACCTTACCGCCCGAGTAGAGGAGTGCTGAATTGTGCTCGATGGTACGATGGACATCGTCTGGTTGCGCATAGCCATTGCCCAGCAGAACGGGAACAGGAAATTTTGACAGGTATGCATCAACCTTGTCCACCAGTTCATAGGTAGGCCGGTCAGGACGATGCCGCAGGTGCCATTCTATAGCGGGTATGACAGCTGTTTCATGCCAGACCACAAGGTCCGGTGCGTACTGGAGAGAAGCATCGCTCAGTGACGATATACGCGCGAATGATGATTCGTAGTCCACTACGTTTCGCAGTTTGCCAACGGAGGGCTGGACCAGAGCTACCCTGAAGGATCCCTGTGCCGGCGGACCCACCGGGTGCTCCGCGACGATGAGCCGGTCTTCTCCGGTTATCATGGTACCTGAGGAAGGTGATCCTCCTGCCACCGTGACCAGCACGCAGGCCAGTCCAAAGCACGCTCGCGTGGCAATACCGACCATGCGGCCTTCATGTTGTCCTCGAAAACGTTTCAAGGCCGCATAGAACGAAGCATTTGCCCCGGCAACCATCAAGCCAACAAAAGGCGCCCCTCCGATTGAAGCAAGCCACAGTGCGGCATTGCTGTCGGTAAGGGCGTAAGGCAGGCTGGCATAGTTGAAAGCGAGGAACCCCGTCGTACGACCCAGTTCAGCAGCGGTCCAGATGAATGCAGCCGCTGGTATGGCAAACCTGCTCCCTGTTTTCAGCACTGCTGAGATACAGCCAAGGGCCAATGAAAACCAGAAGAGACCTATGGACATGGCCAGAAGGATGGCTCCTGGGTGATACCCCCACAGCCAGTTGCACACGAGTCCCAGCACGGCTGCTCCCGCAACGGCACCAGCGGCTGTCGAGATGAGGGAGCCATGCCGGTCTGCGAAAGCGAGCAACGGAATAATTGCAAAAAACACGAGCAAGGAGACGGGGCGGTTTATGACAAGGAATATGATTGCATAGAGCAGAACCGAAACTGTGATGAGCGCGGCACTCTGGCCGCGCTTATCAAGCTTTGGTATTGAGAACGATTTCAGCATCCGCGGGTAATTCAGGCGCCTTGGGATTAGTCTGGTCGGCACTTATCTTCCAGGCCTCCTGCTTCAGTTCCCTGCCGGGCCGGAATACGGCTACACCATGATCGGAAACTGAAACCGGTTCACCAGTCTTGGGATTGCGGGCCCGTTTTCGGCCTTTTCTGATACGAACCTCGAAGGTTCCAAAGCCTCGTAATTCGACGGCTTTCTCTTCCAGTATGGCCTTCTTGATTTCCTCGAACAGCCCGTCGATGAGAACGTGAATGTCTTTTCGGCCTAGGGTTGATCGCTCGTGAAGAGAATCTATCAGTTCGGCCTTGGTGACTTTTCTAGCCATGTCTCAACTCCTGGAAATCCGAGCCGCTATCAACCTTACAGTAATGAAACCGTATTGGTCTCAACGGTACTGCCGGGTGGACGGCGAGCGACGGGTTGAATGCGCTTATGCGCCGAGGACGTTGACGAGCCGCTGCATCCTGGACTTCTTGCGTGCGGCGGTATTCTTCTTGATGATGCCCTTGCCAGCAGCCGTGTCAATCTGCTTGATCATATCCTTGAGCGTTGCAGTTGCGAGATCCTTGTCCTTGGCATGGGCGGCGGTGACTACGCGCTTGGCCGCGGTACGCACGCTGCTCTTTACTTTCTTGTTCTGGACGCGTCGCTTCTCGTCCTGCTTGTGCCGCTTCTCTGCGGATGAAAATTTGGTAGCCAAGCTATCCTCCATTCGGATTGTCGCAACTAAT
>CAXZAJ010000086.1:0-12694 GCA_964293355.1 uncultured bacterium | reverse complement strand
CCAGTAGCGGTCCAGGGCCGTAGCGACGACGCTCATGCCGCAGGAGGTATCAAAGCCTTGCTCCATGGTGTACTGGAAACGGAGGGATTCTTTTGAAGCAACAATAACAAATAGATAGCTAATTAGTATTCTCATGACTTCTCTATGAATACGGAAAAAAATAGAAAGAAAAATTTAACAATGCGTGAATCAACACTACTATATATATCTTACCCGTTCGTGTAATTATTAAATATAAATACAACGACAGTATAAACGGCATTAGATTATTGGCATCAAAATGCACTATTTGAAAAATGATTGACAATATTAAAACATCATAGTATTTTATTTTTTCAGAGCTAATCAGCTTAGGCAACAACACCCTGAACATTAGCTCTTCAATAACTGGAATAACAATAATTGACGAGATGATAATTCTCACAGCTGGTGTCTCGAAAGATAATTCGAATAGATAAGCCCTAAAATAAATAAACAAAAGCACAGGGATAAAATACATCAATTCAAGAAATTTAGTATACGATCTCGTTTTAATATTTAAGTAGCTAGTACTGTTAAAGCAAAACAGTTCTTTATATCTTCTATATGATAAACAAACCAATACAAACGAAAAAAAAGCAATTAGCATAGAAAGTATGGCAACTGCAAAATTGCGCTGCATTATATAATTAAAAGTTACAACACTTTGCGACAACAGCAAATCCGTTATTAGTAAAGTTGTAACTACAGTATAAAGTATCGAAACAAAATACCTTATTAATTTATTATTTATTTTTAATGGTTTTGGAAAAATAAATATAAGAGCCATCATAAAAAGCACGATGCTTGTTATAATACCCCCACCAGCATCCGAGTCAATAAATTCATGTAGCAACTGCTTGTTCATATTATTTGTTTGGTAGCGAAAATCTATTCGCTACCAATGATTCTTTTACATTCTATCAATCATTCGATGCAGGCCAAAACGGACACCCTCTTTGGCCCAGTCTACTACAGATTTAGGAAAATCAAATGCAGCATCAACCGCAGAGTGCGCTGACTCTTTATATTGTGATTTTGTAGGTCTCGTTGACATATCCCTTTCTTGAATTTTATCATACGGTCCATAGCCACCATATGATCCATCCATATCAGGGAGTTGCCCGCCATCCACCGCCTCCATCTCCACCGTGCTCAGCGCAACAGCGTCAATATCAGCGAACAAGAGGTAATCCTGAATGGTTACAGTCTCATCAGCCATAGCACAGACTCCGGCGATCAGAAGGATCGCGAGGAGGATTCCGATTTTCTTCATTCATCAGCTCCATTTAATAACGGTTTTATCTAGCCGTCCCGCCGGGCCCGGATGAGCGGAAGACGGCACTATAGTAGCCCCCCCCCCCTGCCACTTTGTCAAGCATTTTTTATAGATTAATCTTCCGAAATGAGCAAGTCATCGGTTGCAGTCTCCCTCGGAGCACGAGGACCACTGCCGAGAGGCGAGCGCGAGGGAGCGTCATCCATGACGTACCCGCCCGATGGACGGGATCGTGTGGGGCCGCGCATCCATGCGCGGCGTAGAACCCGGCAACCGAGAGGCGAGCGCGAGGGATCGTAGCGAAGTAGCCCGGACCGTACGCGAAGCGGACGGGAGGACTACTCGCGGAGAGCCCGGTGCCGAAGGCACGCGCCCATAAACAGAAGCTCTTGCCATGAGTACGGGGCAGTATTCCCTTTGCGGGGAAAATTCTGCATACTTGTTTCTATGAACTCACAGAAACTTACGAAGATCGTGGCGACGATATCGGATTCACAGTGCGAGCCGGCGTTCCTGAAGGCGCTGTACGAGGCGGGGATGAACGTGGTGCGGCTGAACACGGCGCACCAGACGCCGGAAGCCTCGGCCAGGGTGGTGGCAAACATCAGGGCGGTGTCGAAGACGATAGGCATTCTGGTGGACACCAAGGGGCCGGAGGTGCGGGTGAAGGGGCTGCCGGCGCCGCTGGAGCTGAAGGCCGGGGAGACAGTGACCATCCCCAGGGTGGACGAGGTGCGCAAGGGCTTCTCGGTGTCGTACGCGGGCTTTACCGACGAGGTGCCGGTGGGCTCGCGCATCCTGATCGACGACGGGGCGATAGAGCTGGCGGTGAAGAACGTGGCCAACGGGATGCTGCTCTGCGAGGTGCTCAACGACGGCCTCCTGAAGGACCGCAAGAGCGTCAACGCGCCTGGGGTGCCGCTGCGGATGCCGGCGCTGTCGGAGAAGGACCGCGAGTACCTGAAATTCGTGGCGGACAACGATATAGACTTTGTGGCGCACTCGTTCGTGCGCAACAAGGATGACGTGCTGGAGGTGCGGCGCATCCTGGACGGGTTCGGCAGCAAGGCGAAGATCATTGCAAAAATCGAAAACATACAGGGCGTGACCAACCTGCCGGAGATCCTGGACTATGCCGACGGGGCGATGGTGGCGCGAGGCGACCTGGGCGTGGAGATTCCGTTCGAGCGGCTGCCGGGCATCCAGAAGACCATCATCGAGGCCTGCGTGCGCAAGGGCAAGCCGGTGATAACGGCGACGCAGATGCTGCACACCATGATCGAGAACCCGCGGCCGACGCGCGCGGAGGTGTCGGACGTGGCCAACGCGGTGTTCGACGGCACCGACGCGCTGATGCTGTCCGGCGAGACGGCCTTCGGGAAGTATCCGCTCGAGGCGGTGCGCACGATGGCCCGGATAGCGATGCAGGCTGAGAGCCAGAAGCCAAAGCGGGAGTCGTTCGTCAGCGACGCGACGCCCAACCGGGTGCGCGACTACCTGGCCAGGAGCGTGGCGCAGAGCGCGCTCAACCTGCCGATCAGGGCCATCATCGCCGATACGGAGTCGGGCCGCATAGCGAGGCTCATATCGAGTTACCGCAGCCACGTGCCCATCTTCGCGTTCAGCCCGCAGATGGCTACGGTGCGCGCGCTGAGCCTGACCTTCGGGGTGTTCTCCGAGCGGTCGGAGGCGCCGAACACGACGGAGCAGCTGGTCTCGCGCTCGCTGGAGAGACTGGTGGCGCGCGGCGCGATCGAGACCGACGACCTGGTGGCCATCATCGGCGGCACGCCCGGGCAGAGCGAGACGACCAACTTCGTGGAGATCAATACGGCTGCGTCGTGCCTGGGGCAGAAGCGGTAAGCCGGCTCTCATCGCGGTATGGTTATGCCGACACTATACGTAGTCCGGAAAGGCAGGTAGCGATGAGTCATTCCACGAGCTTCTTTAAACTACGCGCGGGGCTCGCGCTGGCGCTGCTGGGCGCTGCCTTGTCCGCCCCGCCCGCGCATGCCGACGAGTTCAGGTTCGGCTACACGGCGGGCGACAAGTACCGGGTGCTTTCCACGGTGGACGAGGACGTCTCCATAAACCGCCAGTACTCGCATTCGGCCAAAATCATCAACAGGATAGCCTTCGAGGTGGTGAAGACGAGGGACGACGGGGCGGCGCTTCTCCGCGGAGACTTTTCCACGAGCGTGCAGTACGCCGGCGGCTTCTCCTACGTGGCCGATAAGATGTACCGGTCGGAATACTGGCACCTGAGCGACGGGCGCTTCGAAATCGGCCCGTCGTACTACATGCCGACGGTGCGCCACGTGCCCACCTTTCCGGCGCGCGACCTGAAGCCCGGCGACACCTGGAACGCGCCCGGCGAGGAGCGCCACGATTTCCGCGACGACTTCGGCATCGCGGACCCGTACGTCATTCCGATAGACGTACGCTACACGTACGAGGGGCCGGGCACGCTGGACGGCAAGCCGGTCAGGCTGGTGCGGGCGGCGTACACGGTGTTCGTGCAGCCGGCCAGGCCGCGGACCTGGACCGTGGCCTACCCCACGCAGATAGCCGGATACTCCGACCAGCTGCTGTACTGGGACCATGAGCGCGGCGGACTGGCCGCCTACGAGGAGCGCTTCAAGTTCGTGTTCGAGCTATCCGACGGCCGCACCGTGGAATACCGCGGCCAGGCGAGCGCGGAGGTGGTGGAAGCCGAGCTGATGAACCGCGCGGGGCTGGAACAGGAAATGCGCGAGGCGACGTCGGGGCTCAAGGACGTGAGCGTCACGAGCGACGAGCGCGGCGTTACCATCAGCATCGAGAACATACAGTTCGAGGCGGATTCGGCGCGGCTTCTGCCGTCGGAAGCGGCGAAGGTTGAAAAGATCGCCTCGATACTGGCGGGGGTCAAGGACCGCGACGTGCTGGTCAGCGGCCACACGGCGCTGGCGGGTACGGCCGCGGCCAGGCAGCAGTTGTCGGTGGAGCGGGCGCGGTCGGTCGCCGAGGCGCTGATACGGCTCGGCGCGCGCACGCCAGAAGCGATAACGGTGATGGGCTTTGGCGCGGAGAAACCGGTGGCGGACAATTCAACAGCGGAAGGCATGGCGCGCAACCGGCGCGTGGAGATTACGATCCTGGAGAATTAGCCGCGCGGGTCGCCTATGAGCCCGGCAGCCTTCTCGAGCGTTGCCAGGATCTCGAAATCCTGCGCAACGAGGCGGCGCTCGTCTTCACGTATTTCGTCGGACAGTCGCCGGATTGAACCGAGCGACGATTCGACTCCGGTACGTTTCCGGTCACCGTCGGTTGCCAGCTTGATGATGTCGGCGAGGTGACCGGCCATGGCATCGATGCCGGGCAGCACGCCCGAGGCTTCCACCCGGTAAGCTTCCATCCTTTCAGCCATCAGGCTGGCACCCTGCGAGCTCTTTGCCACATCGGCTGCGATGGCGGTGAAGGCGGCCTTGGTCGCTTCAGCCGCTCTGGATCCGCGCTCGATGGCCAGTTCCATGTCCCTGATATCGGCGACTATGCCCTTGGTGGTCTGCGCGCTCGCTTCTGCCAGCGCCCGCACTTCTCCCGCGACCACGGCGAAACCCTGGCCGGAATCACCCGCATGGGCCGCCTCTATGGCGGCGTTCATTGCCAGCAGGTTGGTCCGCGCCGAAATGCCGGAAATCTTGACGAGGTTCTCGCGCACGCGCCTTGACGCCTCGGCTATGTCGGCGATGGCTCTGACCGCCCCGTCGAGCGATGCCGCGCCGCCCTCTGAATCGGCTAGCAACGCGCCGGCGCCGTCGGCCAGGTGGTCCGCCTGCGTCTTCATGCGCTCGGCTCCTCCGGCGAGCCCGACGATGCCCTTGCGGCCTTCGTCAAATGACCGCGCATAGGATTCCATGCCCTCGACCATGCCCGCGATCGAGCCCAGGAGAGCGGAGACGGACTCGCCGGCCGCGAGCACCGATTCCCGCTGGCTGTCGGTCTTGGCACCTACCGCCGCGGCCTTGTCCAGCAAGTCTTTGAAACCGGCTATGGCGGAATCGACTAGGGGATGGAGCGCGGCGACCACGGAGTTTCGCGCAGCCGTACTGGAGTCCATGCTGGCCTGTATGCGGGCAAGCTCCGTCCGGACCTGCTCCGCGGCGGCGGCGGAGTCGGCCGCACGGCGGCGGGCTTTGCGCCAGGCTACAAAGAACACGCCCGTGATGAAGGCGAGCAAAACCTCACTAATCAAAAGCACCGTACTAGCCACAATGAATCTCCATCAACCGAAAAGAATGTGCAGAGCGGTACAGTATACCTTTGCCCGGGCAAAGGGGGAACCGCTCCTTGTCAAACCGGAGTCGATTTGTTATGCTTTTCATATGTTCATTTGTTCATACGTTCATTATTCCAGAAGGATGCCATGATGACCCAAGATGCCGACCAGGACCGCTGTCTCTGTTCCATCGTGCATGACGGCCCGGTGGCGACCGCGAAGGCGGCCGAAGCGCCGGTAGCCAGGCTGCTCGCTCTGGCGGAGCTGTTCAAGGTGCTCGGCGACCCGAGCAGGCTGCGCATCCTGAACGCGCTGGGAGCGTCGGAACTGTGCGTCTGCGACCTGTCCACGGCGCTGGACATGAGCCAGTCAGCGGTGAGCCACCAGCTGGCCATCCTGCGCGGGGCGCGGCTCGTCAAGGCGCGGCGCGACGGCAAGGCCATGTTCTACGTGCTGGACGATGCCCATGTGAGCGAGATCGTGGGAATCGCATCGGTGCACCTGAGCGAAAGAAAGGAATTCTAGATGGAAGCCAATACAGACCTGATCGCGTGTGCTGAAGGTGATGCTGCCTGCTGTTCCGCCTGCGCGGCGCACGAAAAGGCGCGGGAGGATGCGTTCAGGCCTGTCGGCGACGACGAAAAGCGCGGCCTGACACCGGAGACGAAGCGGCAACTGGCCACGCTGGCGGCGGCCGCGGGGCTGGGGGTGGGCGGGTACGCGGTGCAGGCGGCCGGGAGGGTGGCAGGGGCCGCCGCCTGGCTGCCGATGGCGGCGCTGGCGGTCTTCGCGGCGGCGTACCTGCTGGCCGGCTGGGACGTGCTGTGGTCAGCCGCGAAGAACATTGCGCGCGGCAAGGTGTTCGATGAACTGTTCCTGATGGCCATCGCCTCGCTGGGCGCCTTCATCATCGGTGCGATGGAAGAGGCCATCGGCGTTATGGTTTTCTATAAAATAGGCGAACTGTTGCAGGAAGGCGCCGCGGATAAAAGCCGGCGCTCGATACGGTCATTGCTGGCCATGCGGCCGGACAAGGCGCGCGTGCGCCGCGGCGAACAGTGGGTGGACTGCCGGCCCGAAGACATCCTGGTCGATGACCTGGTGCTGGTGCGGCCCGGCGAGCGGGTGCCGGTGGACGGCACGGTACTCGAGGGAGCCGGCTCCTTCGACACGTCGTCCATGACCGGCGAAAGCGCGCCGCGGCCCGCCGAAGCGGGAGCGGAAGCGCTGTCCGGGTTCATCGCACTGGAGGCGGCCGTCACGGTGCGGGCGAGCCGCATCGCGTCGGAGTCGTCGGCGGCGCGCATCGTCGAACTGGTGGAGAACGCGTCCAAGGCCAAGGCAAAAACGGAATTGTTCATAACGCGATTTGCCAGATGGTATACGCCGGCGGTCGTCGTCGGTGCGCTGCTGGTGGCTCTGGTGCCGCCGCTGTTCATGCAGGGTCAGAGCTTCTCCGCCTGGGCCTACCGGGCGCTCGTGATGCTGGTGATTTCCTGCCCCTGCGCCTTTGTGATCAGCGTGCCGCTGGGCTACTTTGCGGGGCTGGGCGGCGCGGCGAAACGTGGCATACTCATAAAGGGTGCCTCGGTGCTCGATGCGCTGGCCGACGCGAAGACGGTGGTGTTCGACAAGACCGGGACGCTGACTGACGGCAGTTTCAGCGTGCGTGAGCTGGTGCCGGCCGACGGCTTCAGCGACGAGGACCTGCTGGGCGGGGCGGTGGCTGCCGGGACGCATTCCAACCACCCGCTGGCGGTGGCGATACGGGAGGCCTGGGCGAGCACCGGCAAGCCGCACCCGGCCTGCGATGACGGCGCGTATTCAGAGATAGCGGGCCACGGCACGGTGGCCATGGTCGGCGGCAACGAAGTGCTGGCGGGCGGGGACAGGCTGCTGCACCTGAAAGGCGTGCCGCACGACTGCCGCCCGGCTACGGGCACGGAGATCCATGTGGCTATCGCGGGCAGTTACGCCGGGCGTATCGATATGGGTGACTCGCTGAAGGCCGACGGCAGGTCCGCGCTGGAGGGCCTGCGCGCGCTGGGCATACGCCGCGTGGCCATGCTGACGGGCGACTCGGGTGCGGCCGCGCACCGAGTTGCCGCCGAGGCGGGAATCACCGAGGTGCACCACGGACTGCTTCCGGGCGGCAAGCTGGATCGGCTGGAATCGATACTGGGCGAGGAACGGGGCCGGGGTTCGGTGATCTTCGTGGGTGACGGCGTCAACGACGCGCCGGTGCTGGCCCGGGCCGACGCGGGCATCGCGATGGGTGGCGGGTCCGACGCGGCGGTGGAGAGCGCCGACGTGGTGCTGATGGGCGGAGAGCCATCCCGCGTGGTGGAGGCGATAGAAAGGGCCAAGCGCACCAGGCGCATCGTGGCGCAGAACATCGTGTTTGCTCTGGGCATAAAGCTGGCCTTCCTCGGTCTTGGAGCCCTGGGCCTGGCGGCGATGTGGGAGGCGGTGATAGCCGATGTCGGTGTTGCGCTGATCGCGGTGCTGAACTCGACGAGAGCGCTCAGGTGATGGATCTTGTTCTGATGAATTTGGCAAATTGGAGATAAAGACGTCGACAATCTGCCACATTATGGGCGATACTACAGGACGGAGGCTTGCCCATGAACACCGGACGGCAGAAGAAGATCCTTCTCGTCGAGGACGAAGCCCTGATCGCCATGGCCCAGAAGATGATCCTGGAGAAGCATGGCTATGCCGTTTTGACGGCTTCTTCGGGTGAGAAGGCCGTGGCTGCCGTTGATGCCACGCCGGACATCGATCTGGTGCTCATGGACATCAACCTGGGCAGCGGCATCGACGGCACCGAGGCAGCAGCACAGATCCTGGAGAAGCACGACCTGGCGCTGGCCTTCCTGTCTTCCCACACCGAACGCGAGGTTGTCGAGAAGACCGAGGGCATAACCTCGTATGGCTATATCGTCAAGAATTCCGGCGAGATGGTGCTCATCGCGTCCATCCACATGGCGTTCAAGCTCTTCGATGCCCAGCAGCGCATCCAGGCCCAGCGCATGGACATCGAGGCCGCATACGAAGAGATGCAGGTTGCAAACGAGGAATTGCTGCAATCGCAGCATGACCTCCTGGAGCATGAGCAGGCGCTGCAGACCGAACAGACCTTTACCGAGGCCTTGCTCGAAAGCCTGCCGGGCTACCTCTACGTCTATGACGAGCAGGGCAACCTGGTCCGCTGGAACAGGAAGCACGAAACGATGACGGGCTACTCCGCGGAGGAGTTGTCCCGCATGAACATGAGCGACTGGTATGAGGGAGATGACGCGGTACGGGTGGCTGAAGCCGTCGCGGAAGTATTCCGGACCGGCTATGGAGAGGTCGAGGCAAACCTGCTGCTCAAGGGCGGTAAAAAGATGCTCGTGCTGTCAAATGGCGTCCGGCTGACCATCGGTGAAAAAACCTACTTCACGGGCGTTGGCATAGACATCACCGAACGCAAGCGCAACGAGCTGAAAATCCAGGAACAGCTGGACGAGTTGCGCCGGTGGTACGAGGCCACGCTGGACCGCGAGGACCGCATCCTGAGCCTCAAGCGTGAAGTGAACACCCTGCTCGCGGGGTCAGGGCAGCCACCGCGCTATGCCAGCGCGATGGAGGAACCGCATGGGTAAGGCAACCGTCATCGGGCTGGCACAGAACGTCGCCTTGCTGCTCGCGCTGGTGGTGGTGTTCGATACGATAGCACTGCGCTTCCGCTCCGGCAGATTCCTGCTGCGCAAGGTCGGGCTCGGCCTGGTGCTCGGGACCATCGGCCTCGGCGTCATGCTGACGCCGATGGTGCTGGTTCCTGGTGTCGTATTCGATACGCGATCGGTATTGCTGGGCATATCGGGCCTGTTCTTCGGTTCGTTGCCCACATTCATCGCCATGGCTATTACTGCGGCATTCCGCTTCTACCAGGGCGGCAGCGGCGCCGTCACGGGCGTGCTGGTCATCCTGGCTACAGGCTCGATGGGCATACTATGGCGCAAGCTCTGCAGGCACCCTGTGGAAGAAACGCGCTGGCCGGAATTCTACCTGTTCGGCATCGCTTCGCACCTTGTGATGCTGGCGCTCATGCTGACGCTGCCCAGGGCTATCGCCTTGAAGGTCGTGACTTCAATAAGCCTGCCGGTGCTGGTGCTGTATCCCCCGTGCACGGTCCTCTTGGGCCTGCTGCTTTCAAAACGTGTCCAGCGCGAACAGGCCGCCACCGCACTACGCGAGAGCGAGGAACGCCTGAAGGTGACGACGGCAGTCCTCCGGAAAAACGAATCGCTCTTGTCAAAATCACAGGAAATTGCCCACATCGGAGCCTGGATACTGGTTCCGGGCAGCGATCATCTGACCTGGACTGACGAGGTCTACCGCATTTTCGGGCTGAACCCGCAAGAGATTCCGGCCACCATGACGCTGTTCAATGAAATAATCCACCCGGACGACCGCGAGGCCGTGAACGAAGCGTATGCCCGTTCGCTCAGCGAGGGCAAGGATGCGTACGAGATAGAACACCGCATAATCCGCAAGTCAGACGGTGCGGTCCGCCATGTCCATGAAAAGTGCGTCAATGAACGTGACGCCGCCGGGACCATCACGCAATCCACAGGCATGGTGCAGGACATTACCGAGCGCTTCCTGGCCGGGCAGAAACTGCAGGATTCGGAACTGGAACTGCGGCGCCTGCTCGACGAGACGGAGCGTTCAAGGCGTGCCCTGCTCAGCGTCATTGAAGACAGGAACGCGACCATGGCCCAGGAAATCAGCTGACGGATTAAATCACTGACAACGACAAAGGTCTTCCCTCAGGAGTTGCATCGATATGAAGGATATCCAGTACAGGCAGATACTCGAGACAGCCCCTTTTGGATATGCGTACCATAAAATCCTCACCGACGATTCCGGTAAACCCGTAGATTACCGGTTCCTTGAGGCCAACGCCGCCTTCGAGAACCTGACGGGGCTCAAGGCAACAGACATCGTGGGCCGGACCGTGCTTGAAGTGCTGTCAGGAACGGGATCGGCCGAATTCGACTGGATAGCCTTCTATGGCAATATCGCCCTCAACGGCGGAAGCGCGACCTTCGAGCAATATTCAAAAGTACTGGAGCGCTGGTACAAGGTGCAGGTGCATGCGCCGAGAAAATACTACTTTACAACAGTTTTTGTGGACATTACCGGTGAAAAAGCAAAATCGTCCGAGCTTGAAGTCTTCTTTTCGGTCAACCTCGACCTGTTGTGCATAGCCGACACCGACGGCAATTTCATCAAGGTCAACGCAGAATGGGAAAACGTTCTCGGTTATTCCGTCAACGAACTGCAGCACCGAAAATTCCTTGACTTCGTTCACCCTGACGACCTGCAAGCCACACTGGACACCTTGACGACCTTGGACAGCCAGGAGGAAGTACTCAATTTCGTCAACCGGTACCGGTGCAAGGATGGCTCCTGGCGTTACATCGAGTGGCGCTCCAGGCCGGTCGGAAACCTCGTCTACGCGGCGGCCAGGGACATCACCAAGAGCAAAGCCATAGAGCAGGAACTGCAGGATAGCCAGGCCCGCTTCAAGCTCGCGATCGATGGATCCAGAGACGGCATATGGGACTGGGACCTGAAAGCCGACAGCCTGTTCCTGTCGAAGCGCTGGAAACAGATGCTGGGCTATGAAGACGATGAACTGCGGAACAGCACTGATACTTTTAATTCATTGATCCATGAAGACGATGCCGGATGGCTCGACGAATCCATCCAGAAGTACCTGCACGGTGATCTCACCAAGTACGCCTTTGAATTCCGCATGCGGCACAAGGATGGAAGTATCCGCTGGGTCCTGTCCAAGGGCGAAGCGGTCCGGGACGAACATGGTACCCCCTATCGCATGGCAGGCTCGCACAGCGACATCACCGACAGGAAGCTGGTGGAAGCATCCCTGGCGGAAAGCGCACAGAAGTTCAGCAAGCTGTTCAACAACAATCCCGCGCTCATGGCCGTGAGCACCCTGGCTGAACGCAGGATAACCGAGGTCAACCAGACCTTCCTGGCCAAAACGGGTTACTCCAACGAAGAATGCATCGGCAGGACGACCGATGAGCTGAAGCTCTTCACAAACCGTAGCCAGCAGGACCAGCTGCTGGACGAACTAAGGCACACGGGGCGGGTTCAGAGTCGGGAACTCCAGATTACAGCCAGAACCGGCGAGGTGCTCGACGGGCTCTTCTCCGGAGAAATAATCGAGAGCCAGGGCACCCGGTATGTACTGATGGTGATGGCTGACATTACCGAACAGAAACGGGCAGAGCAGCGTGCCCTTGCCGCCAGCAAGGCCAAGTCCGACTTCCTGGCCATCATGAGCCACGAAATCCGTACGCCGATGAACGGTATCATCGGCATGACAGGCCTCCTGCTCGATACCGCGCTGACGGACGAACAGCAGCAGTATGCCCGGATCGTGCGCACCAGCGGCGACGCGTTGCTGGCCCTGATAAACGACATCCTTGATTTTTCAAAGATCGAAGCGGGCAAGCTGGATCTGGATGCGCTGGACTTCAACCTGCGCGTCACCATCGAGGATACGGTGGATATCCTGTCCATGAAGGCCCGTGAAAAGGGCATAAAGCTTGAAAGCATCCTCGACCCGGACGTCCCGGTGCACCTCAAGGGCGATCCCGGACGGCTCAGGCAGATACTCATCAACCTGGCGGGCAACGCGGTAAAATTCACAGGTGCCGGCGGAGTCGCCATACGCACGCGTCTGGTATCGGAAAACGAGACGACAGCCTGTCTCCGCTTCTCCATCATCGATTCCGGGATCGGCATACCCAAGGACAAACAGGCTGCGCTGTTTTCGCCCTTTACTCAGGTTGACAGCTCGACCACCAGAAAATACGGCGGCACCGGCCTCGGGCTGGCCATTTCAAAGCAGCTCGCCGAGGCGATGGGCGGCACCATAGGCCTTGAAAGCGAGCCAGGTACCGGCTCAACATTCTGGTTCACGGCCTTTTTTGACAAGCGGACCGCGGGTGAACTGACTGCCGCACCAGCCTTCGTAAACCTGCTCGGACTGCGGGTGCTCGTGGTGGACAGCCAGGAAACCAACCGCCTGCTAGCCACGTCGCTGCTGGCTA
>CAXZAJ010000085.1:0-12732 GCA_964293355.1 uncultured bacterium | reverse complement strand
CTATTGCTATATCAAGACTATCTTCGAGCTCAACAAGCGCTATGGCTGGAGCAAGTTCATCGTCGTGGTGCCCAGTATAGCCATCCGAGAAGGCGTCTTTAAATCGCTTGAGATAACCGCCGACCACTTTGCTGAAACGTACGGCAAAAAAGCTCGATTCTTCATTTACAATTCCAAGCAGCTCCATCACCTGGAGAGCTTCTCCTCGGATGCCGGCATCAATGTCATGGTGATAAACATCCAGGCCTTCAACGCTTCCGGTGCCGACAACCGCCGTATTTACGAAGAGCTTGACGATTTTCAGTCACGCAAGCCCATAGACGTCATCAGCGGCAATCGCCCCATCCTGATTCTTGACGAGCCACAGAAGATGGAAGGCGTAAAAACCCTGGAGTCGCTGGCCAGATTCAAGCCGCTGTTGATACTTCGTTATTCGGCCACGCACCGCAAAGAGCACAATAAAATACACCGCCTCGACGCCCTTGATGCCTACAACCAGAAACTGGTCAAGAAAATTGCTGTACGCGGCATCACCGTAAAAGGTTTGGCCGGCACCAATGCATACCTGTATCTTGAATCCATCGAGATTTCCAAAAGCGCTCCCGTTGCCCGCATTGAGCTGGAAGTGCAGCAGAAAAGTGGCATCATCAAGCGTGTCATCAAGCGCTTGGGCAAGGGGCAGGATCTCTTTGTTGAGTCCAATGAGCTGGATCAATATAAAGGCTTCGTGATTCGTGATATAGACGCCACCCAGGATATTGTCGAATTTACCAATGGCAATATTCTCAATGCAGGCGATGCCACAGGCGACGTCACCGAGTTGACAATCCGGCGCATCCAGATACGCGAGACCATCAAGGCTCATCTTGAAAAGGAAAAGCAGCTCTATACCCAAGGTATCAAGGTGCTGTCGCTGTTCTTCATAGACAGCGTAGCCAAATACCGCGATTATAGCCAGCCCGAAGAGCAGGGTGAATATGCCCGCATCTTCGAGGAAGAATACGAACAGCTTAAAGCCGATTACCTGGGCCAGCTGGCCTTTGACAACGAGGCGTACCGAAAATACCTGGGTGATATCGCCGTCAGACATACCCATAACGGTTATTTCTCAATAGACAAGAAAACCAGCAGGCTCGCCGATCCCACGTTCAAGGCCCGGGGAGAAGACTCGGGCCTGTCAGACGATGTCGATGCATACGACCTCATACTCAAAGACAAGGAACGTCTCCTGTCCTTCGAGGAACCGGTGCGCTTCATATTCTCCCATTCCGCTTTGAGGGAAGGCTGGGACAATCCCAACGTATTCGTCATGTGCATGCTCAAGCATAGCGACAACATGATATCCCGCCGGCAGGAAGTAGGGCGCGGCCTGCGTATCGCCGTCAACCAGCATGGCGACCGCATGGACAATCCCGCCTTTGTCCACGATATCAACGTGCTTACCGTAGTTGCCAGCGAAAGCTATAAAGACTTCGTCGCCAATCTGCAAAAAGAAATCAGCGATTCCCTGTCTGCCCGCCCGCGCAAGGCCGACGAAGCCTACTTTACCGGCAAGCTCATCAGCACGGAGACTGGCGCGCTGGAAATTTCCCCGATCATGGCCAGGCAGATCTATAAATATTTGATCAAAAATGACTATACCGACGATACCGACTGCGTGGCTGAATCGTACCACCAGGCCAAAGCCGATGGCTCCCTTGCCGCGTTGCCTCCGGAACTGGCGGCCCATGCCGACCAGATATTCAGCCTGATAGACAGCGTGTTCAGCGAATCACAACTGAACATTGCCAGCGACGACAGAAAGCCCAAGCTCAATCCGCTCAATGCCAACTTCCAGAAAGCCGAGTTCAAGGAACTGTGGAACCGCATCAACCATCGTGCCATATATCGTGTCGACTTTGATTCCGTGGAGCTGGTCAAAAACAGCATCCGCACCCTGGACAGCGAGCTCACGGTAACACCGCTCCAGTACACCATCCAGTCCGGCGTGCAGGGCGACTACATCAGCGACACTCAACTCCGTCAGGGCGAAGGGTTTGTCATGGAAGGCACGGTCACCCAGACTGAAACCTCATCGGTACACTCGCTGGTATCCTACGACCTTCTGGGCAAGTTGGCCGCCAATACCCAGCTGACCAGAAAGACCATCGCCTCTATCCTTGGAGCCATCCGAGCTGACAAATTTTCCCAGTTCAGGCAGAATCCCGAACATTTCATTACTGAAGCCTCGCGCCTCATCAATGAACAGAAGGCCACGATGATCATAGAGAAGCTCAGCTACGACGAAGTAGCCGGCACCCATGACATCGACATCTTTACCGCGGCTCAGAGCAAGCAGGACTTTACCAAGGCAAGTCAGAAGCTCCACAAGCACATCTACGATTATGTAATAACCGATTCCAAAGTAGAGAAGCAGTTTGTAAAAGAACTCGATACCAGTTACGACATCGTCGTCTATGCCAAACTGCCCAGGGGCTTCCTCATACCCACCCCCGTGGGCGACTACAACCCCGACTGGGCCGTATCGTTCAAAGAGGGCAAGGTCAAGCATATCTACTTCGTAGCGGAGACCAAGGGCAGCATGTCTACCATGGAACTGCGCGCGGTAGAAGAAATAAAGATACAGTGCGCCCGCAAGTTCTTCGCAAAGATCGCCAGAGAAATCGGTACCGGTGCGGTCAGGTATGACGTGGTAACCGATTACGGCAAACTGATGGAACTGGTCGGCGGCACGTCGTCGGCCCCTTCAAACTGAAACGAGGCCGGGGTATAGTAGGTGACCATGGAAACCATACAGCAGAAAGCCGCGGCGCTCCACGCGTCGGGCTCCAACTGCGCGCAGTCAGTGCTGTGCGCCTTCTCCGAATCGTTTGATTTTGACTTTGCTCAGGCCCACAGGTTTACGACCTGCATGGGCGCGGGGCTTGGCCGCAGGCAACTCCTGTGCGGTGCCGTCTCCGGCGGGGCGCTGGCACTGGGGGCGGCTCTGGGCAACGAAAGTGGCGCAGATCTGGCCACCAAGGAACGCTGCTACGGTATCGTTGCGGACTATATAGCCACCATCGAGGCCGAATTCGGCTGCACCGACTGCCGCGGCCTCCTGGGTGTTGACATCAGCACCGAAGCCGGCCGCGCCGAGGTAAAGGCCCGCGGTCTTGGCGCCAAGGTGTGCGACAGGATCATAAGCCGTTCCGTGGAGCTGGTCGAGCGGGCGGTAAGAGCCGCCAGAACCTGATTCCGCTTACTCCCGGGCGCAGGAAGAAGTCTCAAGTCTGGTGATCAGGCCTGAGAGGGTGGCCTTGAGGGCATGGTACTCGCCGGCATCCGCCAGCAGGCAACTCGCCATGGCTCCCGGCACGCCTCTGGCCTTTGTCTCCAGTTCCTTACCGGCCGGGCTCAGCGTGATGGTCACCGACCGCTCGTCATCCGGTCTGCGCTTCCTTGCAACCAGGCCTGCAGCCTCAAGGCGCTTGAGTAGCGGCGAGACCGTTCCGGTGTCCAGGTACAGCAGTCCGCACAGTTCGCCCACGGTCAGTTCATCGTGTTCCCACAGTGCCAGCATGGCCAGATACTGGGGATAGGTCAGGCCTATTTCCGCAAGCAGCGGCCGGTAGCGGGTGGATATTTCCCTGTCCAGCCGGTGCACCAGAAAGCACAACTGGTTGGACAGGAGCATTCCGGGCCTGCCCACTAGCCGAGAGCCTTGGCTATGTCCGCTTCCATGTTGGACGGTTCAAAGGTGGGAGCAATGCGCTTGACGTTCGTACCATCCCTGGACACCAGGAATTTGGTAAAATTCCACTTGATCGAGTCCCCGATAGCTCCAGGAGCCTTTTTCCTCAGGTGTACGAACACGGGGTGGGCGTCCTTGCCGTTTACGTCGATCTTTGACATCAGCGGAAAGGTGACGCCGAAATCTCGTCGGCAGAAGGTGGCTATCTCGGCATCGCCGGCCGGCTCCTGGTGGGCAAACTGGTCGCACGGAAAGCCCAGCACGACCAGGCCCTGTTCGGCATATTTCTTGTACAGCGCTTCCAACCCGGCATACTGGGGCGTAAAGCCGCATTTGCTGGCCGTATTGACCACGAGAAGCACCTTGCCCTTGTACGCGCCCAGGTCTACGTCAGATCCATCGTTGGCCTTGGCCTTCAGTTCGAATATCGAGTCGTTCATGTTCCTGCTCCGTGGTAATAAGGTTGTTTGTAATATAGTTGTGTGCAATATAAATGTCAAGCAGTCCGACCCGAAAAATTTCAACTGACATAGTGGCTTGGTATGGTTTATTATACTGCCGTGACAAACGACCCAGAGCGCAAGCCCGTCCAGGCCGTGGACATACTGTCTCAGTACAAGCAGCTCAGCCAGTCCGGCGCGCTGGAGAACCTGGAGTCGCTCCGCAGGGAGAACCGGGAGCTCGACCGGCTCGTCTCCGATGCCGCGGTACTCGTCGCACTGCCGACGATACCGTCCATGCTCGACTTTACCATAGACAAGCTGCTGGAGCGCTTCATACCTGAATTCCTGGGCTTCGTCATAGAACCTCCGAGGGGCGTACGGCTCAGCCAGTTCTGTTACCGCAACCTCAAGCCCAGCGACGAGACGATTCCCGTAGAGTCGTACCGGAAGCTCAAGCAGTACTTCCTTACCAAGCCCTTTTCGGAGCGTTACGAGACCATCCGCAAGGAGACTGGAACCATCCCGGGGCTGGACCCGTTTGCACCTGAACTTGTCTTTCCACTGCGGGGCATCAGCGGACTGTATGGCCTCGTCGTGCTCGGTCGCACGGTGCTCGGCAAGGAGTATTCAGACCTGGAGCGGATGTATGTTGACAGGCTGATGCGCTTCCTCGCGGTGGGCATCCAGAACGGCCTGCATCACTACAGCTCCATAACCGATCCCAAGACCGGCCTCTATAACCACGAATTCTTCATGCGCCGACTCGAAGAGGAGATGGCGCGCTGCGAGCGCAATGGATCTGAAGCCGCCGTCCTCATGCTGGATGTTGACCACTTCAAGCGCTTCAACGACCAGTACGGGCACATGGCGGGCGACGAAGCCCTCGAGGCGCTCGCCGCGGAACTCAAAAAAGCCATGCGCACGGGCGATGCCGTAGCCCGCTTCGGCGGCGAGGAATTCTGCGTGCTGGCCGTGGAATGCGATGTCCACGGCGCCCAGGATATAGCGGAACGCATCAGGGAATGCATCGAGAACATGCACATAGACTTCAATGGAGAATCGTTGCGCATTACCGTCAGCATAGGCCTCTGCATGCTCGACCATCGTTCTACGCCCAAGCAATTGCTCGATGACGCGGACAAGGCGCTGTATGCATCAAAATCCGGTGGCCGCAACCGTTGCACCGTGTTCCAGCAGGGCTTCCTGGGCCGCGCCATGCTTGCCCGGGCATCCAAAACCGGCGCGAAGCCGCTCGCGGCCAGGCACCATGCCGCTCCGACAACCTCTGTGGCCACGACAACCGAGAAAGCGTCCCACGGCTGATGCATTGCCTGGAGCTTCTTGCTTCGTTGCCACCACCCCGCGGCGAACCCCTCGTCGTTTCCATCACCGGCGGTGGTGGCAAGACGAGCCTCCTCTTTGCGCTGGCCGCGGATGCGCGCCGGATCGGATCCACCGTGCTGGTCACCACGACCACCCGGATCTACGACCCACGTGCCGAACAGCGCTCCTTTGACGCGTTCCAGATTGATGAACGCTGGGCCACACCGTCATCGCAAACCGCAGCATTGCCCCGTCCCGATGAAGCGGGGTTGCCTGCCGGCGGCACTGCGGAAACGGGATTTGTCTGCGTAGCCGGGGCAGGCGTCGCTGCCGGCGCCGGTACTGATCACGGCAAGCTCGTCGCGGTTGATCCCGTGCTCATCGATGCAGCAAAAGGGTGGGGGCTCATCCTCGTTGAGGCCGACGGCGCCCGGCACAGGCCGCTGAAGGCACCCGCTGACCATGAACCGGTGATCCCTGCCTCGTCCGGGGTCGTCATCGCCGTCATGGGGCTTGACTGCCTGGGCAAGCCGCTGGACGATGCGATCGCGTTCAGGCCGGAACTCGTTGCACGAGCCACAGGGCTCCCGCTCGGCAGCCGCATCGAACCGCGCCTCCTTGCAGCCCTCGCCGCGGCAGAAAGCGGATGCTTCAAGGGAGCGCCAGCAGGGGCGTACAGGGTGCTCGTGCTCAACAAGCTCGACCTTGCCGGCCAGGCCGCGGCGCAGTCTGCCGCGGAGCTCGTGCTTGAGAGCGGCGCGGCCGACCTCGTCGCTCTGGCGACCCTCAGCGCGGAAGATCCCGGCCAACGGATAGCGGTGATCCTCAAGCGCTCCTGATGTTTCCTGATTTTGGACTGATGCGGTCGCCATAGCCTGCGGCCCTGAATCTTGAGTGTCCGGAAGGAAAAAAAAACATGGAAATTTTCAGGAAAGCGACAGAACTGGCTGAACAGAACACCCCCTTTGCCATAGCTACAATAATAGAGTCCTCAGGTTCAACGCCGCGTGGCAAGGCCAAGATGCTGATCCTGCGCGACGGCACGACGCTCGGAACCGTGGGCGGCGGCGTCGTGGAAGCCAGGGTTGTGGAGGAAGCACGCAAGGCCATCGATTTCGATCGGTCAATTGTTCTTGACTACTCCCTCGACAGCTCAACCGGTTCCGGTGGTACTGTTGAGAGCCTCCCCATGGTGTGCGGAGGCGCGATGAAGGTGTTCGTCGAGGTGTTCGGCGGCAAGCCACGGCTCATCATCGTGGGCGGCGGCCACGTGGGGTTGCACATAGCGCGCGCCGCGGCCGCCGTGGGCTACCGCATCGCCATTGTCGATCACCGGCCCGGTTATGCCACCGCGGAACACCTGCCCATGGCGCGTGAACTGTACGTTGACGAAGACATGAGCGCAGCGCTCGCTGCCGCCCCGGTGGACGCCAGCACCATCGTGGTGATAGCCACATCGGCCCATGCCAGCGACGAACAGGCGGTGCGCTACTACATCGGCAAGAACTGCCGCTACCTCGGCGTGCTCGGCTCGCGCCGCAAGGTGCGCATCCTGGTGGAACGCCTCCGCGCCGATGGTGTACCGGAAGAACAGCTGGCACGGCTCAAGGCGCCGATAGGCCTGGACCTCGGCGCGGAGACCCCCGAGGAGATCGCCGTGTCGGTGGTGGCCGAGATCATGGCCAACCTGGCGGGCAGGGACGCCGCGCCGCTCTCCGGCCGTGACGGAGACCTCGTCGTGGTGCGCGGCGCGGGCGACCTGGCTACCGGCACCATCCTGCGGCTCTGGGCGGCCGGGTTCCGCGTTGTCGCGCTTGAAATCGAGAAGCCCACGGCTATCCGCCGCACCGTTTCCCTGTCAGAGGCCGTATACGACGGCGAGGCGCGGGTAGAAGGCGTTACCGCCAGGCGTGTCGCGGACCTGGCGGCGGTGCGCGTTGCCCTCGCTGAGGGCGTCGTGCCGGTCCTGGTCGATCCCGAATGTAAATTTTTACCCGCGCTGGCTCCGTACGCCCTCGTCGACGCCACCATATGCAAGCGCAACACCGGCGTCAGGCGGGGCATGGCCCCCGCCGTCCTCGGCCTCGGGCCTGGCTTCGAGGCAGGCGGCGATGTGGATGCGGTCATTGGGACCCAGCGCGGCCACGATCTGGGCCGGGTCATACTGTCTGGCTTCGCGGCTCCCGATTCAGGCACTCCTGGCGAGATAGGCGGCAAAAGCGGTGAGCGCGTCATGAAAGCGCCCGTTGCCGGCATCGTGGAGGAGGTTGCCGCGATCGGCTCCCTGGTACGGGCGGGTGATCCGGTCATCGCGATCCGGGGAGCGGGCGGACTCGTCACCGTTACCTCCAGCATAGACGGGCTCGTGCGCGGCGTCATACGGCCAGGCCTTGAAGTGCCGGCCGGCATGAAGATAGCCGATGTCGATCCGCGCGCCAGGGCTGAGAACTGCCTCACCGTATCGGACAAGGCGCGGGCCATAGCCGGAGCGGTCCTTGAAGCCATACTGGTGCTCAAGGGCAGGGTCAAGCGGGGTTCCTGAAACTGCCTGGAACTGACGGTGAGCAGTGGGCCTTGCTTGCACCGTGGCCCCGTCCCGTGGCATTCTAAGGGTCATGCTCAAACAAGAACGCAACGGCCTCATCGCCATGATTCTTTCCTCACTGTTGTTTGCCACCACCACCACCATGGTCAGGCTGGCCTCAAACTCCCTTTCCGGGCTGTTTGTGTCTACCGTACGCTTTGCCGTAGGCGGCATAGCCGCCATTGCCTGGCTCTGGTTCTCCGGCCGAGGCTTCAAGGTGGTCAACAAGAAGGACTGGCTGCTCCGCGGCCTCTACGGTTCGGTTTCGATGACCTGCACCTACCTGGCGATCGCCTGGACGAGCGGCGGCCGTTCCACCATGCTCTCCAACACGTATCCCATTTTTGTTGCACTTTTTGGAAGCCTGTTTTTTAAAACAAGGTTGCTTCCCACGGCGATACCGGCGCTTGCCCTCTGTACGGTAGGTTCGGTGGTCATACTCAATGACGGCGCGGGGTATTCGTTATTGGGTGACAGCCTGGCCATATTCGCGGCTATGCTGGCCGGCATGGCCGTCAACCACCTGAAGCGTGCGAGGGTCACCGAGGATCCCGTGGCGCTGTATCTGTCTGCCTGCATGTTCGGCTTTCCGGTCGCTGCTGTGCTGGCTGCTGGTTCTGGAGGCATCCCTGCCCGGCTCACGCTGGCTCCGATACTCCTGTCGATTTCGGCGGGCCTCGTCGTGTTTGCCGCGCAGATACTCATGACGTGGGCCTATAAATATGTCAGCGCGGCGCGCGGGTCCCGGATGTTCTACCTTGAAACCATTTTCGCGGTTGGTTTTGGTGCGCTCATAGGCGAGCGCCTGAAACCCGCGTTTTTCCTCGGCGCGGCGATCATCCTGGGCGCGTTGTGGCTCGATGGCGCCGCGCAGGCCAGGCGGGTAGCCAAGACCGCCGCTCAGTAACCCAGGCTCTCCAGGTACGAAATAGCGCGGTGTTTCATCAAGGTGTCGACGGATTTGCCCGCAGGCAGTGCGGCCGCCGGTATGAAGCCTCCAGCCATGTGCGTGTGACCGCCGCCGAAGCCCAGCCCGTCCACCACGGCCCGTGCCAGGTCGTCGGCCCTTATCGCTTCGATGATGCTTCGGACCGACACCTTGACCCCGTCCGCCCGCAACGAGTACGCAATGGAGACATCCACCTCATCCAGCGACAGCACGATGCCGTTGGCGGAACCCCCCAGCGAGTCATCGGCGTCCGTAAGCTGGAGAAATCCCAGTCTTCCATATATTTCAGCCGTCCTGAAGGCTTCCGCGTACAGAGCCAGGTCGTTGCGGGTAATCTGGCTGCAGCGGAGCTTCCGGATAAGATCCGCGTCAGAATATTCATGCAGACGGTAGAACATCCTCGCATCCAGTTCAGAAACGCTGCGCGTCAGGTTGTCCGTGTCAACAAAAATACCGTACATCAGGGCCGTGGCAACGGGTCGTGGTGGGGTTTCGTTCGCTTCGAAGAAATAGTCAGCAATGATCGAGGAGCATGATCCCACCTCCGGCCTTATATCAGAGTATCGGTACAAGGCGTCTGTCCGGAGTTCATGATGGTCTATTGCCGCCACCTCTACACAGTGGAGGTCGACGATGTTGGCATTGCCCTTCTGTCCATCGACGATGACCAGCCAGTCCTCGGTATCGATAGACGAGACCTCCGAAGCAAGCGACAGCTCTATGCCCAGCAATTCCACCATGCGCTGGGCGTCAATCTTCTCGTATTCACGCTCGTAGACGACTCTGGATTCCACGCCGAACCGCGACAGCAGGTAATGCAGGCCAAAAGCCGACGCAATGGCATCCGGATCCGGCACATCGTGCGGTTGCACCAGCACAGCTCCCGGAGCCTCTTTGAGCAGCGAGGCAAGTCGTTCAATCCTGGTAGCCATGCATCCCTCCACCGTGCGCCTGTGCGCCTGCCTCTGATGCTACCAACGATACCACCGACGCGCAAGGCCGATACGTTGCATTATTAGGATAATTGAACCACAGAGACGCAGAGGCACAGAGAAGAAGAGAATGTCATAGAAAGACTAACGAAGAGTATAAGAGGATACGAGGCAGGAAAGAGAAAAGAAGAGAGAAAGAAAAATAGAATATGGCCACGGAGGCACGGAGGCACGGAGGAAGAGAAAAGAAGAATGGGAGTATTGGGCACAGAGGTAGGTAGAAGCAACTTTGGGGGACTTTTCTCTCGCGGATGAAGAGCTATAGGCAAGGAAGAACCGTGAGATTACGCATCAGACCTGTGAAAAAATGCAATAAGCTGTCATGTTTCGAGGGTTGATCTCCAATTTATTTAGGATCTATATTCTAGAAAAGCAGTACACAATGAAAGCAAGAAATATTTTAGCTCTGGCATTGATTTTGTTTTTTACAACCAGTTGTGACTGGTTGCTCGGTAGCCCCGACGACATAGTCCTTGATCCGACGCAAGAAGAAGCACCTGACGATACTACCACTGAAACCCTTGCCGGGGCTGAGTCGATTGACCTGATACCCGTGTTTTCAGAAGGCAATCCGGTCGCTCGATCTGTCATTCCCCAGGATGCGACAATCGAGGAAATATTCTACTCAATTTTCACACCGCCCCTTACTAGATTTGCCGATGCGCCGGCATCGCTGGAAGTTGGGGATAGTCTGAGCGCGACCATCCTGGGTACGAGTGTCACACTCACGACCTCTTCAAGGGATGGACTCATCGTCTTTTCCGGTAAGCTGGTAGAAATGGCCTCTGATGGAACCTCGGTGGAAACCGGAGCCGTGGAAGTTGTATACAACAAACCCGCCGATAGTTTTACGTTCCACTCCGAGTTTCTGATCGTTGATCCTGACAATGTCTTGCAGAGTGGTACTGATTTTCATGCCTACACGGTGGTGGACATTCCGGAAACCGTAATAAACACTGATCATTCCTTTCTGGCACTCGGCAAGACGACGGCAATTCTGATGCCCGGGTCAATGAACGAGCTGCAGTACCTTGATGCTCTTGAACTTTATAGCGGTACGGATGACACCGGTGATAGTATGGTGGGTTTTGCTATAGCATCGTTCTCAGATTCGGAAGTTGCCGATCATGTTTCGTTGAACGCCGCCAATTTTGCAAGCATGGTTGATACCGCGGGGTTGCCTCTGCCTACAAGTGATTTTCAGCCGATTAAGGAAGCGATTCTTGCTACCCGAAGTGTTCTGGATGCCGCCGTTTCTGACAACGGCGCACATATGATCGGTTATAAAGTGACGGGCGATGCCGGCGTTGCAACATACCTCTATAACAACCCTGATTCAGTCACGAACGGAGCGCATTTGGTAGATTCAGCTGGTTCACGCCTCAAGGATTCTGCCGATGTGGACATCCAGTTTATTGTTGATACGCCCGAATCCACCATGCCGTCCCCAAAGGTATCAAATGTTGTCAAGCTCGTTACAGGGTTTCCCTCAGCGGCCTGGCGGACCGGTTCCAGGTTGCCGGAAATCTATGCAGCTAAGTCCACCTATGACGACGACAGGTAACACTTACTGTACTTGAATTGTTGATAGCGGCGATCGCGGAGCCCGTCTGCTCTTTGTTCGGATTGTGCTCTGCGTCTCCATGCTCTGACTTTTCTTTATTCTTCATCATCATCATCTTCTTCTTCCTATTATTTTTATTCTCATCTTCTCTGTGTCTCTGTGCTAAAATTCTTTGTATTGCTCGACGCAAGTTAAAAATAGTAATATGATATACGTGTATATCAAGGAGGTGCGTATGATTGCCGTCAGGATGCCCGCCGACGTGGAGGCGAGACTCGACAACCTGGCCCGCCGGACCGGCAGAACCAAGACGTACTATGTCCGCGAAGCCGTGATCGAGCACCTCGATGATCTCGAGGACCTTTACCTTGCAGAGGAGGAACTCCGCGCGATCAGGGCCGGGGCTCGTACCTATTCGCTCGATGAGGTAAAGAACGACCTTGGCTTGGAAGATTGAGTTTTCAGGAGGAGCAAAAAAGAGTCTGGAGAAACTCGACCGACAAGTCGCGAGCCGGATCGTCCGGTTTCTTTCCGAACGAGTTGCTGCTTTAGCCGATCCGAGGAGTATCGGCCAGGCGCTTTCGGGTTCAATGCTCGGAGAGTTCTGGAAGTATCGGGTAGGTGATTGGCGGCTCGTCTGTAGCATCCAGGACGATAAGGTCGTGGTCTATGTGCTCAAGATCGGCAATCGTCGGGATATATATACATGATGGTGAAAAATCAGCTCGAATCATTCTCTGCGACTCCGTGCTTCTGTGTGAAAAATCTTTCCTGATCTTCTCCGCGCCTCCGTACTCTGACTTTTCTTACCTCTTTCTTCCCTCTGCCTCTCGTATCCTCTTCGTTCAATTATTAAGTATTCCATCCTTGGCTCACAGCCCTTGCCGCTGGTTCGGGGCAATGGCTATAATCGGCAACGCATTAATACAGGCGAGCATCAAGCGCTATAACGGAGGAACGGTATGAATCCCGCTTTGGAGACACTGAAGGAACGCGGCTTCGTGCAGCAATGCACCGATTTTGAGGGGCTTTCTGCCCTGATGGACTCAGGCCCGGTAACCTTCTACGTCGGCTGCGATCCCACCGGCCCCTCTTTGCACATCGGCCACAGGGTGCCCTTCTTCGCGGTCAGACACCTGCGGGG
>CAXZAJ010000084.1:0-12765 GCA_964293355.1 uncultured bacterium | reverse complement strand
GGCGCAGCCCACCTTGCGCTGTGGTCAGGCGCTTCGCGTGCGATCTTCAGCCACGCCCAATCGAGCAAAAGTACAGCCACAGCCCGCAAGTAGTCGTCGGCGACCCAGTAAGCGCCCGTCCCGTCAGCCGCCGCGTGGGGGGGGGATCCCTGCCCCCGGTGCAGCAGAGAGACGACCGCATGGTACGCTGCCCGCGCAGCGTCGTCGCGCGCAGCGTCGTCGCGTGCGGTACCGTCGGCGAGGCCGGTGCACAGGGCCACCACCCCGCATTCCTCGTGCGCCTTGTCACCGATCACGCGAGCCGTTCCTTGATGCGCGCCTCGCGGAGGTCATTGTCGTCTTCGATAATCGTGCCCGCATTTTTTTCACGGAAGGCTGCCACGCGCCGTGCTATGCCGGCGTCGGACAAGCTCAGTATCTTGGCTGCCAGGAGCGCCGCATTGGCTGGCTCAAGCACCAGGCCGGGCGCTATGCCGCTGGGCATCCGCACCGAGGAAAACAGGTCCGCGCCTGCGAAGGCGTCAGAATGCGGTGGGCAGGCCAGCACCGGCGCGTCCACCGAACCGTCCACAAATCCGGACAGCGCGTTGGAGCGGCCGGCCACCGTTATGTACACCAGCGGCCTTCCCGACGACGTGTACTCGGCGAGCATGTTTGACACATGGGAGGGGGTTTTGTGTGCCGACCCGACGCGGGTCTCGTGCTCGATGCCAAAGCCATCGAGCGCTGTCGCGATCTTTGCGCAATGGGCCGAGTCTGACTTCGAGCCCATCAGTATGACGACGAGCGGTTTCATCATTTCAGTATACCCGCTTTGCGCAGGTTCTGCTCGAGCCTCGGACCTACCGGATACGCGCCGGGTACGAAAGGCGTGCCGGTCAGCCGCTCGTAGGCCTGGCGGTACAGGGCGCTCGTCTCGTCCCACAGCGTATCGCGCACCGCGGGCACAGGGCCGTCGCCGCGGTAGCCGAATTCAGAGAACGCGAGCCGCACGAATTCCTTGTCAAAGGACTCCGGTTCTATGCCCGCGTCGAGCCTGAAGCCATAGCTCTCGGCCTTCCAGTAGCGCGACGAGTCGGGCGTGTGCACTTCGTCGATGAGGAGTATCCTGCCGTCAGGCGCGCGGCCGAATTCGTATTTGGTGTCGACGAGGATGAGGCCCGCCTGCGCCGCCCGCTGCTGCCCGCGCGCGAACAGTGCCAGGGCTGCGCTGGAAACCGTCGCCCAGGTTTTCTCATCGAGGTGGCCCTGACTGACGACCTCGGCGCAGGTCAGGCGCTCGTCATGGCCCGTGGGTCCACCCTTCGTCGTCGGTGTAAGTATTGCTGTCGGCAGCGCCTGATTCTTGCGCAGGCCTTCAGGGAATTCATACCCGTATATGGAGCGCTCGCCGAGCGAATAGCGGTACCAGAGCGCCGTGGAGGTAACGCCGGTGATGTAGCCGCGCACGATCACCTCGATGGGCAATGGTTCCACCTCCAGCGCGACGATCGCATTGGGATCTGGCATGGAAATGAGGTGGTTGCCAATGATGTCTGCCGTCTGCGCAAACCACCAGGCCGACAGTTCGTTGAGCACCTGTCCCTTGTACGGCACCGTTGCCAGCACGCGGTCGAAGGCCGACAGCCTGTCCGTCGTCACGATCAGCCGCCTGCCGCCGCCGAGCGAGTACCAGTCCCGCACCTTCCCCGCCTGCCTGCCCGGCAATTTTATATCACACACTTCAAACGCCATAAATTACCCCCTTAATATAAGACAGGAAAATTTAGCACAGAGACACAGAGAAGATGAGGTAGGAAAAGTATTAGTCCAGGAGAAGACAGGAAAATTGGGCACAGAGACACAGAGAAGATGAGGTAGGAGTTTAAGTACAGGTTCCATCGTTCATCCGTTCTAGTCGTTTCCCTCTTTAAGACTGCTTCTCGTATTCTTTGACTCCCTGAATCATCCGGTCATCGCTAGCACAATTGATGATCGAAGCCATATTTTATAATCTTGTCTTCCTCATCTTCTCTGTGTCTCTGTGCCATATTCTTTATCTTTGTTCTTTTTAAGCTTTCTAACTCTTCTCATCTTCTCTGTGTCTCTGTGCAAAAATTCTTTATAATTCTTTGGCGTAAGTAACGCCGGATTGCCAGAGGGTCAGGCACGCTTCGGTATACGCCCTTCGCTGTGCGGTGTCTCGTGATCGAAAAATAACATTGTTCTCGGGGTGGGGCATGAGGCCGAGCACGTTGCCTGCCTGGTTGCAGATTCCGGCGATGTCGGCCACCGAGCCGTTCGGATTGGCGGGATACGCGCCACCCGCTGGTTTTCCTGAAGCGTCCGCGTACACGAGCGCGATCTGTCCGCCGTCACGCAAGCTGGCCAGCGTCGAGTTGCTGCCAGCTACGAACCTGCCTTCTCCGTGCGCGATCGGGCAAGCTACAATTCCGGTGAGGTTTTTTGTCCAGATGGAGTTCGACGATGGACTTGCCATGCTGGTCCACCGGCACTCGAAGCGGCCGTTTTCGTTATGCGCGAGCGTCGCCGTGCGGTCGGCCATGTTGCCTGTGCCGTCTGTTCCGCCGCCCGCCGCACCTCCGCCGCCCGGCAGGATTCCGGCTTTTACCAGAACCTGGAAACCGTTGCAGATGCCTATCACCGGTTTGCCTGAGGCAACGAATTCGGCTACCTCGTCCTCGAAGTACGACGCCAGGTCGAGGGCGAACAGCCGTCCGGCACCGAGCGCGTCGGCGTAGGAAAAGCCGCCGGGTATCACGAGCAGCGCATAGTCTGCCAGCCGCCGCTCCTTGAGCCGCAGCTGGTTGACGTGGACGATCTCGGGGTCGGCGCCTGCCAGTGAAAGCGCGGTGCATGCATCAGGATCCCGGTTGGTGCCGGCCGCATGCAGGACAAGCGCCTTGGGTTTCGTCATTCTTCGCTCCTTGCGCCTGAAAACGCCGCGATCAGGTCAGCTATCGGCAGCTCCACCGACCTACCCCCGGCTGCAATCGCGAGCCGTTGCGATGAGTCTGTCGCCCCCAGTTTAGAGCAGGGAACGCCCGCCAGCCGCTTCTCGAACTCGGCCGCCTTGGCCGCGTCCACCTCCACGACGAGGCAGCCGTTTGTCTCGCCGAACAGCATGGGGACAGACCCCGCCTCTATCGAAGCACCGATTCTTCCGCCCATGCACATTTCCGCGACCGCTACGGCGAGACCGCCGTCCGACAGGTCGTGGCAGGAGCGCACGAGGCCGGCCGCGATCGCCTGGTGCAGCGCGCGGTACGTTTCATGCACGCCGGCTGGGGCTGCCGGCACCGCGGGGTCTGACCCCGCCGGAATTCCGAACAATTCTGCGTAGACCGAGCCGCCGAACGAGGGGACAGGTCCGCCCACCAGGTACAGCGGATTGCCCGCGGCCTTGAAATCAGAGCCGGGGACAGACCCTATGTCCGGTACTATGCCTATAGCCGAGATGAGCAGCGAGGGCGGAATGGAGACGCGGGCTCCGGCGGCCGTTCCGTCCGGCGCCAGGTATTCGTTGTTGAAGGAGTCCTTGCCGGAGACGAACGGCGTGCAGTGCACGAGGGCCGCGTCGTAGCAGCCGCGGGCCGACTCGATGAGCGTCCACATCGTTTCGGGCCGTTTCGGGTCGCCCAGGCAGAAGTTGTCCAGCACGGCGATGCGGTCGGGGTCTGTCCCCACGGCCACCGCGTTGCGCACGGCCTCGTCGACGGCGCAGACGGCCATGCGGTACGGATCGGCAGCGCCGTAGCGGTGGTTGAAGCCGTTGGACAGCGCGATGCCGACGCTGCCCTTCGACTCGCGCGGCTTGAGCACAGCGGCATCCTGCGGACCATCCGCGACGATGCCGTCGTACGGCCTGAGTATCGTGGCGCCCTGCACTTCATGGTCGTAGAGCCTGACGGTGGCTTCTTTTGAAGCGACCGCGGGGTGGGCCAGGATGGCGAGCAGGGCCTCGGCGATGCCGGGGACAGAGCCGCCGGATGCCGGGGTCGAAGAGGGCGGGGCGGCTGGTACGGGTAATGGCGGCGACGCGACGAGTCTACGCTGCGGCGGCCCGGAGTGGAGGAAGCCGCAGTCGAGGTCGATTACCTTCGCGGCGCCGTTGCGGACCACAAGGCGGCCGTTGCCGGTAAAGTGGCCGAGGTCGGTCAGTTCCACGTCCAGCGCCACGCAGATGGAACGGAGCGCTTCCATGGCAGGGGGCGGCACGGCGACGACCATCCGCTCCTGCGCTTCGGAGAGCCAGATCTCCCAGGGAGCCAGGCCGTGGTATTTCAGGGGAGCGCGGGCGAGGTCCACGTCGGCTCCCAGTTCGGAGGCCATCTCGCCGACCGCCGACGAAAGGCCGCCCGCGCCGCAGTCGGTAATGGCCGAGTAGAGGCCGGCGTCGCGCGCCAGCAGCAGCGCCTCGGATACCTTTTTCTGCACTATCGGCGCGCCTATCTGCACCGAGGCTCCTGACAGTTCGCCGGTGCTGGAGTCCATCACCATCGACGAGAAGGTAGCGCCCCGCAGGCCGTCCCGACCGGTCCGGCCGCCGAGCACGACGACGCGGTCGCCAGCGGCTGCGTTCCTGGGATGTCTGCCTTTTGGCGCGATGCCGGCGCAGCCGCAGTACACGAGCGGATTGGCCGCATAGCCGGGGTCGTAGTGTATGCCACCGTTGACGGTGGGCACGCCCATCTTGTTGCCGTAATCCTGGACGCCCGCGATTACCCCGTTGATTATCCGCCGCGGGTGGAGGCTGCCCGCCGGCACGTCTTCGGGCCTGGTCTCGGGCACTCCGAAGCACAGCACGTCGGTGGCGGCGATGGGCCTGGCCGAGACGCCCATGACGTCTCGTATGACGCCGCCCACGCCGGTGTTGGCGCCGCCGAACGGCTCGATAGCGGACGGGTGGTTGTGCGTTTCCACCTTGAAGGAAATCTCGTGCTCGCCGTCGAACTCGAGTATGCCCGCGTTGTCGACGAAGGCAGACAATACCCACGGGGCGGCGATCTCGTCGGTCGCTTTCTTTATGTAGCTCTTGAGCACGTTGTCGACGAAAGGCGGGTAGGGTGACGCGGACCCAGCCGCGGCGGAACCGGCCGGTACCCTGACCTCGATGAGCGCCTTGAAGGTCTTGTGCACGCAGTGCTCGCTCCAGGTCTGCGCGATGGTCTCGAACTCGGCATCGGTGCAGGCTCTTTTCTCGCTGCGGTACCAGGCGCGTATCGCGCTCATCTCGACCAGGTCGAGCGCTGCGCGGCGTTCGGCAGACAGCGCGAGGAGCCCGTCGTCCCCCATCGTGCCCCCACCGATCAGCTCGGCGGTGCCGGACCCTGCAGCCTCTGGGGGCCTCTGCGGGCCTATCCCGCCGATGGCCCAGTACTGGATCACCGCGTTGCAGAGCAGGCGCTCGGCGAGGAGCCGCAGGTCGTCGTCGCCCAGGTCGTCGCCCTCGACATCGAAGGCATAGCCTGTGGAAATCGACTCGATGCCGGTAATACCAAGTTCGCGGGCGGCCCGCAGCGCCTCGTCGGCAACCGGGTCGGTTACGCCCGGCCTGAGCGCCACTTCGATGCGGCGCGAGCCTGCCGGGGCGCTGGAAGGTTCGCCGGTAGATACGCCCGCAGTCGCGTCCGCAAAAGACCAGTCGCAGGTTTCGACCACGGAGTCGCAAAAAAGAAAACGCCCAAGGAGGCTGAGCTCCTTGGGCGCAATCGTGCCGTGCACGAAGTATATGGCCGCGCGATGCACCGCCCGGATTTTTGACAATCCGAGCGCGTGCGCGTCCGCGGCGAGCGAACGGGCAGCTGGCCCGTTCGGCTCATCCGGCCTTCGCTTTGGCCTTACGGTAAAGCGGTATGTGTCGGTCGTGATTTCCATGTGGATTACTACTCCCGATCGAGCGGGTGCGTCAAGTACCATGGACTTATGTTGTTTTACAGATATCGGGAGCCTGTCGCGGCCAAGAAGCACTAGAAACCCATTCTTTTCTGGATACGCAAGAGCCTATACGGGTACTAAACGTCTCCGCAAATTCCGGACGTGATTGTTTTTGCAAGCGCTTGCTCTAGTTGCGAGTACTACCATTTTTGGTGAAAACAGTTTAAGCTGCGTTATCTGGTCCTAAAAATCAGAATTTTCTAAAGTGAGGAACTTGGTGCCATGACCGGAAAGCAATTTGTCTTAGGAGAGCTTTTTTGCGGTCCAGGGGGTATGGCGCTTGGAGCCAAGCGGGCCAAGCCTCAGCATGATCGAGTAGGCAATACATTCTCCATCCAACATTCTTGGGGTGTCGATATTGATGATACCGCAATTAAAACCTTCAATGCTAACAATTTAGGAATTGGTGTCTGTGCAGATGTGAGAGATTTCGTGGCGGACACGGGCAAGTCACCCGAACAGCGTATTTCAGGTCACGACCGAATAACTGCACTTGCTTTCGGTTTTCCTTGTAACGATTTTTCCATTGTTGGTAAACAAAAAGGTCTTGAAGGCAAATTTGGCGAGCTGTATAAATCAGGACTCGAAGTTCTCAATACAGCTAATCCCGATTGGTTTGTAGCCGAAAATGTGTCTGGAATTGAGTCAGCAAACTCCGGAGAGGCATTTAGGCAAATTCAGAATGATCTATCTAATGCAGGTGATTACGGTTATGAGCTGACGACGCATCTCTATAAGTTTGAGGAATACGGAGTCCCACAGTATCGCCGTCGTTACCTCATTGTGGGTATCAGAAAGGACTTGAATCTCAAGTTCAAGGTTCCAAAGCCAACTCATAAAGGAAGACCCCTTACTATCGGTGAAGAACTTACTCGACCGCTACCTGATGGGGTTGCTAATATCGAATTCACAAGGCACAGTGACAAAGTTGTGGGGCGACTAAAATTAACTCCACCAGGAAAGAATGCTTGGTTTCTCGATACTCTCTTACCATTGAGTGCCAAAGAAATCCGAGACCAACTGAAAAATGTCTCTTGGTATGAGTCCGACATTGAAAAACTCAGTGATAGAGAGTTAAAACAAGCTGTCAAAAAAAATAGCTTGAAGTGTACTAAAGCCAGGATGAGTCATATTTACCGCCGTCTTGAGTATGACAGGCCCGCCTATACGTTGACAGGTAGCGGTGGCGGTGGAACGCATGTATACCACTGGTCTGAACACAGGGCCCTTACCAACAGAGAACGCGCTCGCCTTCAGGGATTCCCCGATGACTTTGTCTTCATGGGGAAAAAAGAACAAGTCAGGAAGCAGATTGGGATGGCTGTATCTCCACCGATAGCGAAGATTATCTTTGAAAAGATATTGATGACGTTTGCAGGCAAAGCATACGAATCCGAACCTGAGAGTTAAAGGGAAACGACAAAGATGTTCACCCAGAAGTGACCAAGTCGATCCTCAACTCATGCGAAGGTATTAGTAGGAGTTGCGACCAATAACGCCGTTGTCCGCCATTCGGTTCAGCAAACGTAGGAGGAGTGCCGCCTGACGATCTGAAGGGACTTTACCCTGCTTTAGTCCAAATAAGCGCACAAGATCCTCCTCTGTAGGTGAAATGGATACCTTCGCAGAGGAGCTGTGAACAGTCGCCCACACTTGCGGTTTGACGGCGAGGATGCGCTGAACTGCCTCGATGCCAGTATCCATCGAGCGTTGTTTGCGGTCATCAGCGGTTTGCACTCGCGCTTCATCGGCGGGGACGAGGTCCTCCTCGATGGACTTGTCGAGTCGTATGTCAACCTTTTTGAATCCTTCCCAGCAGGCTTGCTGCTTGGCCCATTGGGTAACGTTAGCTTGCGGACGGTTCGAATCAGTTAGATACTGTTGAGCTTCATAGGCGATTGCGATAAGCATCGCGAGAGTCGTGCCGCTGATCGCTTGGTGTTGCCAAATGCGACCGAAGTCGTATTTGGCATTGCCGAACTTGATGCTGACTTGAAGGGAGAAACGTGAGATTGCATACGCAACGATGTTTGCGAGGTATCCGGGTGCTGTTTTGTACCAGTCCTGCTTGAGTACCTCAGCACGTATTGTTTCGTACATGATCGCCTTGCCGATGGTGGTACAAAAATAGCCATCGCCGTATGCATCTGCGCCTTTACCTTCGTATCTCGTCCATTGTGCATCTATCTTAGGCCCAAAATCTGCGAAGACAGACTGTGCGCCTTTACTGACCAAGTCGGGACGTTGATCCCAGCAAGAGTCGTACTTAGCCCAGTCGGTTTTTGTGATGCGTTGTGACTTAGGGTATTCCAGCTCGAATTTTGCCTGCTCTCCGGCTGAGCCGCGAGCTGTCCGATCGTTTTCCCACTGGCCTCTAGCACGTTCGTAGAACCACCCAGTCTGGTACTGCTGGCTCTCTTTAGCAGGTGCTCTCAGGCGCCGGCTTATCTGCTCCATGCGGACGTGGAACTCATGTGTAGAGAAGAGATCTGCTACGCTTACTTTATTCTGGCTATTCGCATACTTGGCGACAGCCTGCACCACCGTGGTAGAGTCCGCTTCGCTGACCTTCACAAGTTTCATCTGGATAGAAACCACGTCTACGTTCTTGCTTTTATTGTTTCGCATAAAGTATACGATCGAGGCGGTTGTCTGACCGCCGTTCACGATCTGCCAACGATCAAGGCTACGGATCGTCTTCCCCTGTGGCGAATCACCGAGTTCCACCTCTGTCGCAGTTGTAGTCAACCCATTGTTGTAAGCAAGGAACCGGTCTGGCTCTTGGGCAAGGGTAGTCTGAATGCCACGGTTTACTTGCCCACGAGCACTCAAGAAGGTCCTCACATTCGACTCCAAGAGCAGACTGCCATATTCTTCAAATACATCGGCGAGTACCAGCGCTGGGATGACCGCAAGGTATGTCCGCGGGGTATCATCGGTACCAGGGGCAACCAGGCATGGCAGACCATCAGGGAGCCACTTCGTGAAGTCGATGTGGATATCTTCGCTACCGAGCTCGGGAAGCGCAGCGTCCATGATCCGTCGCTGGTCCCAGACCTCGTAAGTAGCCTTTATACCGGCGACAGTATTGCTTTCGATTGTTCGAATCCGTTCACTCATCAGGCCGTCGGTAATAAGGATCATCCGTATCTTGGCGATGTTGCCGTCGGTGATTTGCTTCGAGAAGTAGTCAGCATATTCCCATTCACGCGAAGACATCTCCAAGTTAGTCGTCAACCAGCCAGCAACAGCTGCCTCAATGAATCCGGTCGCGCGTCCAATCGCGTCCTTCGCATCAGTCATTGTAAGTGTTTCGTCACTACCAAAATACCGTCCGGCAAGAATCACGAGGGACTGCTCGATCGTACTTTCAGCGTATCCGAGAAGTTCAAGCCGTTTTCCTCGTGGCCCATTGCAACGCAATGGTTCGACATTGAGGTCGGCAACTGCTTCTGCTTCTTCGAGCTTCCGGGCAAATACCGCGGCGAATGCCTCAATATTGAAGGCTCCGTCGCCGGCGATAGCCTCGACTTTAATTTCGTTGCGAAGGTCGCTTATTCCATTACTCATGATAGTTTTACCTCTTTTAATAGTTCGCTGAATGGTGCTGTGAAAGGGGTGAGCCGTAACAACTCTAGGGAGTAGTGCACGTCGATGATTCCTGCAGAGAGCGACGGAATGTCGAGGTGCGGGAAACCTTCCTTAACCTCAAAACGTTGCCATTCTCCAGGCAAAAAGCGGTACTTGTCGTACCACTCATCGGAGAGATCAAGGTTCACCGCCTCTAAAGCTGCATCCCATTTCGCTACAGCTATCGAGCCGGCTGAAGCGATGACTTCGCCAGTTTCTTGTGCGTATTGGCGGAACGCGATTGCTACGTGAGAGTCATCTGGAGCATTTTCAACCGGGAGCACGAGCAAATCGAGAGGCTGTACTGACGGCACCAGTTGGCTAGGAGACGAAACGCGAATCGATCCGGGCGGCTGGTGCGTCGACTTCACCTCAATCCCGCGGCCATTTGCAAACGTGAAATCATGAACACCTAGGCCTGCCTTCGCCCAAGGTCCTCGCCAAGCCTGTACGGCATCTTCGGCTCTTATTCCAGCAGTGATGATTATGCGCAGGAATAAGAGTTCCGCAAAGGTGCCACGCACCTGGTCTTCAGAGAGACGACCGCGACGATGACCGATGAAACGTCTGTACTCTTCGATGGAACGGATCAGCATTTCGACACCTTCGGCGACAGTTGCGGTCGTTGCTACCCGTTCCAGGATATACTCAACTAGTTTAATAAAAAGGGGTGGTAGCCCCTGGTCAGAGGCTGTGATCTCGACGTAGTCATTGTTTCCACTCCGGGTCGTTTTTACGGAGAATCCTTGGCCATCACTGACGACTTGCGACGGCGAAAGTAAAGCTTTTACAAATAGAGCGGCTCGACCGTTGTCATTGACTACCGCAAACAGTAATGGCGTATTCGCTATGACTATCATTCGGCCGCTTTGTGAAAGAAGCACATGCTCGAATAGTGTCTTTAGTGTGGTTGTCTCCATCAGATGTCGTCTTCTTCAGATTCGTCGTCACCTTGGTCTTCCACAAAGCCGGTGGCGTTGCGCCACCAGACCATATTTACGCGGTATCGCTTTCCATTTTTCTCGACTGCCTTGATCTGCTCTGGTGTCATACTTGGAAAGGCAACCGCGACAGTAATGAGTGTGGTTCCACGTACGACAGGGGCGAAGTCGATGTTTTCCGCCAGATCCGGCTCAAGCGAAGTGATTGCATATATCATTAGAATCGGGTGGTCGATAAAGGCTAAAACGGCCGCCTGAGTGAGTTTATCGCCGGACATTTTGGCCTTGACAGCCTCAAAGTCAGAAGTGCTCAGTGACTTGGGGAGATCACCTGGAGTTGAGACTCTACGATGGGGAACTTTGATTAGGTGGTCTAGCGCCTTACACCCCATTCCATTGCGAACGCTACGCTTAATAGCGAAGCCGTTCCCTACATCAAGCGGAGTGTCGCTACCACTCCCTATCAGTACCACGTCCCAGCTCTCCCTCCCGGGTGTCATGTTGAAGTGGTCGGCGATTGGGAGTGTGCCGATACCAGCGCACCCCCACCACAAATCGTCCGGGTGCCCGCGGAAACGTCGGAAGAAGTCTAGAATAGTGTCGAGCGCGACGCCGTGCCATACGTCCCAGCCTGCGTTTGTCTTCGCTACCGTGCCCTTGCCACCGAGAGCTACAATGATGTTGTGTACTGCGTTCTCATTCGCCTTCCAGATGCCCGAGTCGTCAGAAAGCATCCAGGCAGCTTCTAAGCGATTTTGGAACGCGACAGGCCCGATGTCGACGATTTCAGTGTGTCGAGCCTTCTTGGCTGCCACAATATCAACACTGTCTGGGTGCATTCTTACTCTAAGCCCAAAATCGCATGGGGTGAGTTCTCGTGCTTTCATTAAAAGGAGAGACTCACGGAGTTCGTTAGTAACCTCGGCTGAATGTATAAAGTCGTCTCGTGTACCTTCGGGAATCCATATTCGCACAAGGTCGCTAAATCCTGGCCGATATCCAAACCATCGACCAGTTTGCATAAGAGTGTCCATGGTGCGAGGTTCGCGGACGAAATAACTGACCTGGAGTCCGTCGAGAGTTAGACCACGTGATAAGATGTCGCCACCGACATAGATTGTCGGGATCAAGTCATCCATCATTCGAGCGTCACGAGTCATCATGCTTCGGTGCTTAGCCCGCGCCTTGGCAGTGTCACCATTAATGAGTTCCACCCTGAACTCTTGAGCAATTTTAATAAGTGTAATCGTGATCTCAGACCACGTTATGTCCTGAACATTTGAGTACTTTTCGTACCAGACAGCTTGGATGGCGATAGCGTCGGAGCTCATCACTGTTGCATTCCGTGCGAACTCTCCAAGGATTATTGACACCAATCTGTGCAGGACTTCAACTGCGAGATCAGCGATCTGGTGTTGCACGTTCTTAAATCGGGAAACATTGATGAGCATAGATGATGCTTTGATCTTCTTGTCTCTAATACGGCGGATAGCAGTTCCGCATAAAAATTCGATTATTGCGGTCTTGATCGAGTTAGGCAGTGCTGAAACTTGGAGGTCTTTTTTATGCTTGATCGGGATGATCTGAATACAATCACCCACCTCAACGTTGATAGCAGCATGCCCTCCTTCTGGGAAGTATGTACCTATACCAAGGTATGTACTCGGAGGAAACATGACCCGGATGTAATCGCTTGGAAATAGATCCACAAGATTATCAGTTGTCGGGTCATCGCTAGTCGCATCAGTATTGCCGAAGACGGCTTCGGGATCAATGAATATGTTTGCGAATGGCGTCGCGGTAATGCCGAGGTAAGAACTGCGGTTGGAGACAACGAGCAACTTTCGTATTGCGAGGTTGACGCGGGTTGGGTCGGTATCGCCGCCGGTGTTCGGCGTCCCCCAATCGGATTCGTCGTCAATGACAATAAGCGGGAGGTCCAACCTTCCACCAGGACCGGCTTGGCCCTTGATATAGTCAGTGACGTTCCTAATAAGTTTTGTGTTCTTTTTGACAATGAAAACGGTTGGCGTCTCGTGCGAGAGTACGGTAATGCCTCCCTTCACCTTAGTCTTGGCAAAGTCGTGTGCGACCGTTGTCATCAGATTTGAGCTATGCCCTAGAGTTTCTCCGACGCCGACTAGCCTGATAGCAGTATTGCTGATTGCGCTATCCCATGTCTCTGAATCGACGCCAAGCAAGTCGGTATCGAAGCGAACCTGTGTCTGTCTTCGCAAGTCCTCTGTATGGCCTCCTA
>CAXZAJ010000083.1:0-12766 GCA_964293355.1 uncultured bacterium | reverse complement strand
CCTTGGACGTCCAGGTCAGGCGGGGGCCCGTCCCAGGCTCCGATCCTCTAGTCCCCCCACAGTCCCGCCCTTCCCGCGGGGGCGGGGCGGCATGCGGCCCCCGGCGTTACCCGGGCCAGACGCTTGAGCGAACGGTCCTCGCCGATGAAGCCCGTGACAAAATCGTCGGCGGGTTCGGCGAGCAGCGTTGCCGGTGAAGCTGCCTGCACGGGGCGGCCATCGCGCATCAGCACCACGACGTCGGCCAGCCTCACCGCCTCGTCGAGGTCGTGGGTAACCAGGATGACCGTCTTGCGTATCTCCCGCTGGATGCGCAGGAACTCGTCCTGCAGGCGGGCGCGCTGGAGCGGGTCGACGGCACCGAACGGCTCGTCCATGAGCAGCACGGGAGGATCGGCCGCGAGTGCCCGCGCGACACCGACGCGCTGGGCCTCCCCGCCTGAGAGCTCGCGCGGGAACCGGGTGCGATACACGGCTGGATCGAGGCCTACCAGCGCGAGCAGTTCGTCGGCCCGGCGTTCGGCCTTGCCCCGCGGGGTCTTGAGAAGTAACGGTACCGTGCATACGTTTTCGAGCACGTTCAGGTGCGGAAACAGCCCGACGCTCTGGATGACATAGCCCATGCCGCGGCGAAGCTCCTCGGGCCGGTATGAAGTCAGGAGCCGGCCGTCGTACCGTATGGTACCGGTCTCGGGTTCCACGAGGCGGTTGATCATCCGCAGCGTCGTCGTCTTGCCGCTGCCTGAGGGCCCTATGAGCGCGACGAGCCGGCCTTCCTCTACATCCAGATCGAGGTCCCGGACGGCAAAGGCTCTGCCGTAGCTCTTTGAAACCCCGCGGAATTCTATCAGTGCCAAGCTGCGCCTCCCTTCGTTGCCAGAGTGCGCCCCAGCGCGGCCATCAGCGCATCGGCGGCCACCGACAGGCCCACGATTGGCACCACACCGATGATGACCATGTCCATGGCGGCCTGCCCGACACCCTGGAACACGAAATATCCCATGCCACCGGCTCCTATAAGGGCGGCTACCGTCGTCGTGCCTATGGTCTGCACCAAGGCCGTCCGTGCGCCAGCCGCTATCGCCGGCAGGGCAAGGGGAAGCTCCACCTTGAGCAGTATCTGGGCGGCGCTCATGCCCATGCCCCGGGCGGCACCCCTGGCGCCGGCATCGACCATGCGCAAGCCAGCTGCCCCGGAAAGCATCACCGGCAGGAGCGCGTACGCGGTCAGCGCCAGGAAAGCCGGCGCGAACCCGATGCCGGAAATGCCTGCAGCCCGCAGTACCGGAAACGCCGTGGCGAGGGCGGCCATGGCTGGCAGCAGCAGCCCGAACAGCGCGAGGCTCGGGATGTTCTGGATGATGCCGGCAACGGCGCCCAGGAGCCGCCCTGCCCGCCTGCCCCGCGACAGCAGCACCGCTCCGGCCACGCCGGCAACCAGCGCGAAGGCGAAAGCCGACAGAGAAAGGACAATATGCCGCCACAGTTCCTGCATGAAGCGCAACCCCTGTGACCTCAGTTCAAGGTAAGGAGAAAAGCGGTCCAGGAGTCCTAAGCGCCAGGCCAGCATCAGCGCAATCAGGGGCGCCAGCGTTCCGGCTATGCGCAGGAGCAAACCCAGCCTGAGCGTGCGTTTTGCCCAACGCGCGGCCAGAGCCGCTCCGGCGAGCATGAGCCAGAATCCCGCAGAGGGTGAGACCCGCGGCAAGCCCACGATTCCAGCTGCACCGGCTGAACCGGTAGCTCCCGTCGCGGCAACCGAACCGATCCCGGCCAGCACCGCAACAGCCAACAGCCAGGAAGCGGCCCACAGCAGGGCCAGCATCGTCCTGGAACGCCGGGCTGTAACCCCGGAATCGCGTAACAGTCGTGCCGTAGCGAACGCCAGGACCAGCAACAAGGACGCTGCGAACAGCACCAAGGGCAGTGACCAGCCCGGAATCCCCACGCCCGACGCTATCCTGTTGGCCTTCAGTTCATACAGCGGCAGGGCGAGGGCCAGCGCGACGAGGACCGACGCCGCGAGCGGATGCGCTGAGCCGGTCCCGTGGGCCGGAACATCCGCCGTACCAGCTATTTGAGGAATCCCCGCGAAACGAGCCAGTCCCTGGCGACCTCAGCCGCGCCTATGCCATCGACGGCGATACGGGCATTCAGGGTCTGGAGCGTCACCAGGTCGAGGCTTGAGAAGGCCGGAGCCAGTATCGCTTCGATCTCAGGATATTTTTCCAGGATGGTCTTGCGCACGACCGGTGCCGGTTCGTACACGGGCTGGACGCCCTTGTCGTCATCAAGCACCACGAGGCCGAACGCAGCGAGCTGGCCATCGGTGCCGTAGGCCATTGCCGCGTTGACACCATCGGTGCCGTCGGCCGCGGCCTCTTCCGGGGCGACCGTGTTCCCGCCGGACAGCACCAGGAGCTGGTTCTGCCTCAAGCTGAATCCGTATGCCGCCTGGAAGGCAGGCAGGGCCGCGGCGCTGGTGACGAATTCCTCGGAGCCGGCGAGCTTCAGCGTGCCGCCGGATACCACATAACGGCCGAGGTCGCTCATCGTCTCAAGGCCAGCCTGGTCGGCAAGATCCTTGCGTACGGCGATCGCCCAGGTATTGTTGGCAGGAGCTGGTGCCAGCCAGACAAGTCCTTGGGTAGCGTCGAGTTCCCTGGCCCTGGCCCATCCGGCCTTGGCGTCTTTCCAAACGGGGCTGTCGGCCTCGTCATGGAAATAGGCCGCGTTGCCCGTATATTCGGGATACAGGTCGATCTCACCGGCAAGCAGTGCCTTGCGCACCACGCCGGTAGCGCCGAGCTGGATCCGGTCCTTGACCTCGAAACCCTGCTGCGGGAGGAGGAGGCGCATCATCGAACCCAAAAGGGCGCCTTCCGTATCGATCTTTGATGCAACGACGATCGGCCCTTTGGCCGCGGGCTTTACGCAGGAGACCGTTCCGTAGATGAGTATGAGCGCCAGCAGCGCGAGTGCCACATATCTGGATGTTGCCTTGAATCTCATTGTATGCCCCTTTCCTTTTTGTCAGTGCGTTGTGCAGTGAAACTGCAGAACAACAAATCGAATATAAACAGGCCCGCCGGTGAAGTACACTACAATCATCTTTCCGGGATGCAGGCAATCCGGTTATACTGACAAACAAGAACGAAGCACCAAGGAGCCAGACGACATGACATACCAGGATGTACGGGCAAAAGCCAAGGAAACCATAGGACCGCACTGCAGCGTATGCCCCGAATGTAACGGGGTGGCCTGCAAGGGCAAGATACCCGGTCCAGGCGGCAAGGGCACGGGGCTGGGTTTCATACGTAATTACCAGGACCTCAAGAAGATCCGCCTGGTCATGGATACGGTGTACGCCCCCTCTGCGGCATCGACGAAAACGACGCTGTTCGGCAGGGAGTTCGCCCTGCCCGTCTTCGCGGCGCCCGTTGGTGCTGTAGGCCTGCACTACAGCGATGCCCACACTGATCTGTCGTACTCGGCCGCCGTGCTTGAAGGCTGCAAGGCCGCCGGCAGCGCCGCCTTCACCGGCGACGGCGTCAAGGACGAGGTCTACAACGGCACCATAGACGCCATCAAGGCAATCGGAGGCCATGGCGTTCCGACGATAAAGCCCTGGAGCCTCGCCGAGGTCATCCTCAAGGCGCGCAAGGCTGAAGCCGCAGGAGCTTTCGCATTTTCCATGGACATCGACGCCGCGGGGCTCGTCGTGCTGGCCATGCAGGGTAAGCCCGTCTCGCCAATGCCCGTGTCCATGCTCAAGGAAATAATCCAGTCGGTCAGCATACCGTTCATCCTCAAGGGCGTGATGACCCCCGCGGGGGCTCTCAAGGCGCTTGAAGCCGGAGCCAGGGGCATCGTCGTGTCAAACCATGGCGGCCGCGTGCTGGACGAGACGCCCTCCACCATCGAGGTGCTCCCGGCCATCGTGGAGGCTGTTGCCGGCCGCATGACCGTGCTGATAGACGGCGGCTTCCGCACCGGGCTGGACGTGTTCAAGGCTCTGGCGCTCGGTGCCGACGGTGTGCTGATCGGCAGACCCTTCACCTGGTCGGTGTACGGTGGTGGTGCGGAGGGCGTCAAACTGTACCTGGACAAGGTGCGCGCCGAACTCGCCGAGGCGATGCTGATGACCGGAGCCGCGAGCCTGGACGACATAGACTCTTTGAAGATTTGCTGACAGGATCCGGGTTGCGCTCAGGGGCCCGGCCGGGAGGTCCAGCATGATGATCATCTCACGAGGCTGGCACGCGCGATATGCGGTAATCCTCACGATATCGTTACTCGTGACAGGTCTCGCATCGGCACAGGCCGGCCCCGCCCGCGAATCCATCACGGTGATGTCCGACGACAACTACGCACCGTACGTCTTCATCGGCTCAAACGGCCTCGTACAGGGTATCCTCGTCGACCAGTGGAAGGCCTGGGAAAAAGCCACCGGCATCCGGGTCAACTTCAAGGCCATGTCATGGTCCATGGCTCAAGTGGCCTTCAACCGTGGCGAAGCAGACGTTCTGGACACGGTGTTCGTCACCGAGGAACGGAAAAAACTGTACTCGTTTTCCAGTCCTTATGCCCGGATAGAAGTGCCCATATTCATGCACAAGACAATCTCGGGCATCGCCCGCGCGAGCGACCTACGGGGCTTCAAAGTTGCCGCCAAGCATGGTGATGCCGCGGTGGAAGCCCTGGCCGGCGAAGGTGTCAGGGATATCGTCACGTACCCCAGCTACGAAGCGATAGTCGAAGCGGCCGCCCGTGAGGACATCAGGATATTCTGCATCGACGCTCCGCCTGCCTACTACTACCTCAACAAGCGCGGCATCAGCGCTGACTATCGCGTCGCCTTCGTTCTCAACCATGGTGAATTCCACAGGGCGGTGCTCAAGGGCAACGAGGACATACTGTTGGCCGTCGAGGATGGGTTCAAAGGCATACCGACCTCCACACTGGAGGACATAGACCGTAAATGGATGGGTTCCAGCCTGCCACATATCATCGACCTGAGGGTGGCTGGCGCGATAGGTGCCGCCATAGCCATACTCATGCTTCTGCTCGTAGCGTCCTCATGGGAACTGCGTCGCCGGGTTGCCCGTGCGACGGCGAACCTCAACGAGAAGGTCAGGTTGCTCGAATCGAGCGAAGCAAAGAACCGGGCGTTCATTACCGTACTGCCCGACCTGTTCTTCACCATAGGCGCGGATGGACGGTTCATCGAGTTCAACACTTCACGGCCAGAACTGCTGGCGTTGCCGCCCGAGGCATTCATCGGCAAGCACGTGGACGAGATAGGCTTCCCTGCCGAATCCGTTGAAAAGCTCAAGCGGGGCATGAAGCGCGCACTCGAGGAATCATTGATGACGAGCTACGAGTACACGCTCGATCACGATGGAGTTACCAGCGCGTATGAGGGGCGGATCGTTCCCTTAGGCAAGGACAGGATTCTTCTGGTAGTTCGCGACATAACCGAGAACCGCACCCGCGAGGACCGGCTGCGCGTATCGCTCCTCGAGAAGGAGATACTGCTCAAGGAGATACATCACCGCGTCAAGAACAACATGCAGGTGATATCCAGTCTCATCCAGCTGCAGTCCGATTCCATCCGGGACGAGGCCGACAGGGAGCTCATGCGGGAAACCCAGGCACGGATCAGGGCTATGGCCACGGTACACGAGCTCCTGTATGAATCACAGGATTTTTCTTCCATCTATGCCGACAGTTACCTCGGCTCGATCGTCGAGGAACTGTCGCTTGGTTATGACGCGGCAAACGTCAGGTGCGAAGTACAGCCGGTGCAGGTTGACATCGACATGGCCGTACCGCTGGGTCTCATTGCCAACGAACTGATAATCAACGCCATCAAGTACGCGTACGATCCAGGTGCCAGAGGGCCTATACGCGTGACGCTGCGGCAGGAAGCCTCCGACATCATCTTCTGTGTTTCAGACGATGGCAGAGGGCTTCCCGCCGGTATCGATCCTAATACGGCCGGGTCGATGGGCCTCACGCTCGTACGCAGCCTCACATCCCAGCTACGCGGTTCCGTCTCCTTCAGCGGCGGGCCTGGCTTCCGCGCTGAGTTGCGGTTTACCGCGTATTCGCAGAAGAAGCAGATTCCGGTTGCCTAGCGCTGCAAAGCCTTATCCAGGAATGCGTATATCTTTTCAAGGTTGGCAGCTGCCTCGAAGGCTGAGCCACCATGCCCCGCGCCTTCAAGCTTCTCGAACACGACCTTGTCAGCACCGACAGACGCGGCGAGCTTGCCGGCAAAATTGACCGACTGGGTCAGGGGAACGTTGGCGTCTACGGTGCCATGCTGGATGTAGAACGGCGGATCGGTCGGGTCGATATAGGTGGCGGGGCTCGCAAGTTTGACGAGCGGCTCGGCTTCGGGCGTGCCCACGGTCTTGCCTACATACTCTGATTCGGGAGAGGTTGCAATGCTCGTGGCTCCCATCTTGGGCGTAGCGCCCAGGGCCTTGAACTCGGCATCCATGGTGGAGAAGCTGATGGGCCCGTACCAGTCTACGACGGCCTGTACGGCGCTGGAACTTCCCGCTGTGCCTTCGTTGCCTTCAAGGTACGCATCGCCTGCGGAAGTGCCAAGCATGGCGGCCAGGTTGCCGCCCGCGGAACCACCCCAGGCAACGATCCGCGACGCATCGAGTTTGTACTCGGCGGCGTGCGCCCTGATGAAGCGTACCGCGGCTTTCAGGTCATGCACCGCGGCGGGAAAGCGTGCTTCTCCGCTCAACCGGTAATCCACTGACACCACGGCATACCCGCGGGCCCGTCCGGCGAGCATGGGTACGAGTTCCCCGCTCTTGCGGTTGCCCAGCTTGAACGCGCCGCCATGTATGGAGATGATCACGGGAAAGGGGCCTTGTCCGGCATCGGGGAGGAAGATATCAAGCTTCTGGGTAGCCGAGCTCGCCGCGTAGGCAACGTCGAGCCACTTGCGGGCGATGGCGGAGGTATCCACGGATGACGGTCCGCCACCCGGCATCAAACCTGCCGCGCCCATCGGGGGAGCTCCAGCCGGCGCTCCTGTCGGCGCGGCCGCCGTCGGTGTTGTCGTGGCCGGCGCTACGTCCGGGGCCGGGGCCGAGGAACAGGCACCGACAGCCAGAGTACAAGCCAGGCAGAGCGCCATCATGGCCTTATTCTCGATTTTTCGTTTCATTGGTACTCCTTGAATTCACATAATGGAACCATAAGTATAGATATTGTTTCTATGCGTAGCAATTCCATCATCGCTCTCTTTCATTCCATATCGGAATGGTTTAGGATGTCGGTCAGCGAGGTCGTCGGCATGGAGATTCGGGACGTACGGTATTTTCTGGAACTCGCCGAGAGCGGCAACTACCTCAAGGCTGCGCTGAACCTTGGAATCAGCCAGTCCATGCTGTCCAAACGCATCATGGCCCTCGAGGCGGAACTGGGTGCAACGCTGGTGGACAGAAGCAGGCGGGCTATCAAGATCACTGAGGCTGGACTCGTGGTAAAGGCCCAGTCCAGACGGATACTACTGGCGCATCGTGATATGCTCAAGGAACTGGCAGTGATCGGTTCCCCTCATACTGCCACGGTAACCATCCTTTCAATTCCGGTTCTGGCGGCCTACGATATCCCCTCGTTACTCGACACCTTCAGAAAAGCGGTTCCCGGCATAGAGTTGAGGGTGCTTGAAACAGAAGCCAAGGACATCATCCCGGCACTCCTCAGCGGAGAAGCCGAACTCGGGATCATGCGTGGCGCATTCGTCGACACGAACCGTTTTGAGTACGTAACCCAGTACGACGACGAGGCTGTCGCTGTCCTGCCACGGAAGCACCCTCTCGGCAGTGCCGAGGTTCTGGATCTGTGGCAATTGAAGGGCGAGCGGTTCATACTGATGGACAAACAGACGCTGCAGCTGGATTTTTTCATCAACCTTTGCATGCAGAGCGGCTTTCAGCCAAACATCGTGCACACGAGCACGCACGCTGACAACGTACTCAACATGGTAGCCTCGGGTTTCGGCGTTTCTCTGCTTCCGCGCCGGGTTGCGGAGTTTCCTGAAGCTGTTGGCGTCAGCATTGTTCCGCTATGGGACCAGGTTCCTCTGGACCTGGGTTTGATCTGGCAAAAGTCCAGTCCGACTCCTCTTTCGCTGCAATACTTGATTGAAAAAACCAATCGCTTCAAATCCATCTAATATAACAAATATGTCAGTTTTCTATTGCAGTAACCCGGAAGGCCAACTATAGTGCTTTCATGACTGCCCCAAGCCCGGGATCGCTTGAATTCGAATCAGTGTTCGATAGTCTCGTAGCCAGGTTCAATGACGAGGCGTTCGTCATTGAAATGCTCTCGATTTTCGTTGTCGATGGAGCTACAGCCGCTGACAGGCTCATGACGGCTATCATGCTGTCCGATGCCGCGTCTATCCGGGACGCTCTCCACTCGCTTAAAAACATATTGGGCACCATGCAGTCCGGCTCCCTGTTCCTGCTTGCGGAGCAGACGTACGAGGCGTTCAAAAGCGGCAACCATGCCCTCGTGCATGCCACGGCCCATGAATTGGCTACAGGAACGATGACACTCGTGCGTACCGCGGAAATTTTTCTTGCTGAATTGAGGAAGGCTGTTACCCCATGAAAACACAGAGCACAACACTCTTCATGGTGCACCTTCCACGCATACTGGCAGGAATTGCACTATGCGCAGTCGGCATGCTGGCCAATAGATTCCTGAATATAGAAATTGCCTTTGGAATATCGCTCCTGTTCGGCAATGTCTTCGGGATTCTGGCCGCACTCGTGTTGCCAGCACCGTTCGGGGCACTCGGCCCGTTCATCACGATGTTGCCTACCATCGTGTTGTGGGGGCATCCAGGTGCCCTGGCGAGCGTGCTCATCGAGGGAATTCTGATAACGCTCCTCATCAAGAGAGGAAAAAGCGCCGCGATCCTGATGTTCGAACCCCTCTACTGGCTCTTTGCCGGCGCACCCCTTGTCTTCGTGCAGTACAGGTTCTTCCTGGGATTTTCAACCAGCGGGGCCCTGGCTGCCGCAGCGAAGCAGGGAGCAAACGCGGCAGCCGCTGCCATGATAGCCATACTGGGCTACCAGTTCGTGGCACCCCTGATTCAGACGGCGCTTACCGGAACCTTCAGGCGTCAGGCGCGAGAATTCATGCTGCTGTTCCTTAACTTCGTATTATTCCTTCCGCTTATTTTAGGCGCAACGTTTATCTCAAGAAGCCAGGCCGCCGCGACGTTTGGATCAGCTGAAACTGAAACCACCATGGTAGGCACACTGATTCGAGACGAACTCGCGCACGGAGGAGTATCAGTCCATGTGAGGGCCTTGCTGGCGACGACCGGGCACCAGGCTGCGATGATATCCCGGGATGGTTCCGTGACCTGGTCATTCCCTGAAACCTACCGCTACAGGATAATGACCTCGCCAGAGTCCATCGTCACGCCACTTGTTCCAGAGGAAGCGACAAAGGCAATCGTCGTGGTCGACCTTGCCGAGGCAAATCCCATGCGCCGCTGGCGGAATTCCGTACTGAGGGCAACGTTTCCAGCGCCGGATGGTGGAACCATTGTGGTGGAGCACGTTTTTACCGCCGGCATCGACGCGTTTTCCAGCACTATGACCCTCGTGTTCACGGTTGGTATGATCTGGCTCTCTCTGGCGAGCGCGGCTGCCTATGCAGTCTCATCGATACTCGTCAATCCGCTCGAACGCTTGCGAAAAACAGCAGAGGCGATGCAGGGTGGTGAAATCGCACTCGAGTGGCCTGAAAGTTCCATACTGGAAATCCATGAACTGCGCGACAGCCTGGTCGCCCTGACCGGATCACTGACGCATCGTGAAATGGAATTGTCTGAAGCCAAGGCCACGGCAGAAGAACTCTCCCGCAAGAGCGTTCACTATCTTGCCTTCATGGGGCATGAACTCAAGGCACCACTAGCCGCGCTCAGTTCAACCTTCGATGAGTTGCTGGAAGAACCGGAACTGTTCGATACCTTCATTACCACAGCCCAGAGTTCAGTCCGCAGGCTCGTAACGCTGATAGATGACATTCTGGACCAGGCTCGCGCGCGTTCCGGTCGCATCAAACTCCGCAGGGAACCCTTCAGCCCGGCCAGCGAGGCCAGGAACCTGCTTGAACCGTTTGCCATCCAGGCCCGCAGACTGGGGCTGGACTTCAGCGTGGAGACAAACGAGCTGGCAGAAGATATAGTATCGGGCGATGCGGTGCGCTTCAGACAGATACTTGCAAACCTCACCAGCAATGCCATCAAGTACACCAGGACAGGCTTCGTCGCGGTACGGCTTTCCGGTGAGCGCACCCGTGACCAGGTCGTTATAACGGGACTCGTTGAAGACTCAGGGGCAGGCATAGATCCCCAGCGATTCGGCGAGATATGGGAACCGTTTGCCTCAAGCGAGGCAGGCTACACGGGTGGCATGTCCAGCCACGGGCTGGGCCTCTCGATAGTCAGGGGAATCGTAGATTCCATGAACGGCACCATAGGAGTTTCAAGCGCTCCTGGACAGGGGACGACATTCATGTTCACCGTTGGATTCAGCATTGCCTCGCAGGAGCCTGCCGGGCAAGCTGTTGATGCCATCAAGGCACCGGATCCTGATCTGCGGGGCATTCACGCACTGATCGCCGATGACGAGAGGATCTCTTGCATGGTGCTGTCACGCTTGCTCAAGCGCTGGGGTGCGCAAGTCGAGGAAGTCTGGAATGGAACCAAAGCACACGAACGATGCGCTGAAACCGTCCATGAACTGGTCATACTCGATGAAAACATGCCCGGATGCTCAGGCACCGAGGTGGCACGAGCCATACGCGAGCGTGAAAAAAGCGGTACGCCCGCGTTCATCATACTTTCAAGCGGTGATTCGGAGGCCGGTACAGCCCTTATCGGCGGACTCGTGGACGCTACCCTGCCAAAGCCGTTTGAGCCGGAAACCCTGCGCAACTTGCTCCTGTCACGCTTTCCAGTATAACTCGGGCGATAAGGCTCAATAATCCAGCACGAATCCGTCCTTGTCGAATCGAACCACGGTACCGGCGCTGACCTTTGCGTATGCGGGGTTTCCGGTGTTTGACTCGACCGAGGTAATGAGGTGCTGTTCGACCGACAGCGTTCCGGATTGCACTTTGCCATCCTTGTAAAAGGAAATCGCGGTTCCGCCCTTGAATTCCACAAGATACGGCTTGAAGGCGATACCGGTTTTCAGGTTCGTAGCCAACCATGCTGTAGCCAGTTTCTGATCAGCTGATAACATTCCGCGCTTGGGTTGTCCGTCGTCGTTGGAGATGATCCCGCTGCCTTTCTTGTAGAAGGCCGGATCACCGCACCTGTAGTCCAGGGCGGCAATCCGGCACAAACCAGGTGTGCTTACTTGAAGTCTTTTTCCTGAACGGTCTTGCGGCCATCAGCCTTGGCGTTTTTGATGGCTTCTTCACAGAGCGCGCGGACCTTGTCGGACAGCACGTCGATGACAGCGGCGGAGCATTTCAGTTCCGAGGCGTCCTTGATGAACGTCTTTACCTTTGATGCGATGACGAGGGTCTCTTTTTCAGCCATGGGATCTCCTTCTGATTGAATGCGTCATCGTATGCCATTGTTTCATTCTTGTCGAGAGGAACAATGAAACCGCGGTATTGTCATTCAGGTGAACAGCTTTCATGTTTCCCGCGGCTCCAGTATCTGGTCATCTATGGATTTGCCTGAAGGAACCATGGGTAGAACGGTCTCGTCCATATCGATGCGGCACTCGGTCAGGGCGGGCCGCCGCTCAGCCAGTGCCGCGGTCAGTGCATCCCTGAAGGAGTTCTCGTCGGTGGCTTTCCAGCCCGGTATGCCGTACGCGTCGGCCAGCTTAACGAAGTCAGGCGGCCTATCCAGCGTGGTAGCCGAATACCGTCCCTCAAAGAACAGGTTCTGCCACTGGCGCACCATGCCCAGCGTGCCGTTGTTCATGATGACGATGACGAGAGGCAGTTTGTAGTAGGCGATGGTTGACAGTTCGGCGCAGTTCATGCGGAAGCTGCCGTCACCGGCTATGTGCACCACCTGCCTGTCTGGAAACGCCACCTGGGCTCCCATGGCAGCGCCCGTGCCGAAGCCCATCGTGCCGAGCCCTCCGGAGGTGAGAAAGCTGCGTGGCTTTGTAAACGGGTAGAATTGGGCCGTCCACATCTGGTGCTGGCCTACCTCGGTGGTGATGATGGCATCATCACCTGCCTGCGCATGAATTTCTTCCATAATGAAGCGCGGGTGCAGATCGCGGGTCCGGTGATGCGCCGAGGGACGGATCTTCTTCCAGGCGTCCACATCGCCGTTCCATTCAGATGACTCGCGGGCCTGGATCAGGGGCAAGAGCCGGTCCAGGATAGCCCGTACGTTGCCCTTGAGCGAATGGTAGCTCTGTATGTTCTTGTTTATCTCCGCCGGATCGATGTCTATATGGAGTATCTGCGCGCCTTTCGCGAAGCGCGAGGCGTTGCTGACGACGCGGTCGGAGAAGCGTGCGCCCAGCGCGATGATGAGGTCAGCCTTGTTGACCGCCATGTTGGACGCCTTGGTGCCGTGCATGCCTATGAGCCCCGTGAAGAGCGGATGGTTTGCGGGCATCGAGCCATGCCCCATCAGGCTGAGGGCAACCGGGGCGAGCAGGCGCTCGGCCAGAGCCCTGAGTTGACCGGAAGCGCCGGAACTGATGATACCACCGGCGGCATA
>CAXZAJ010000082.1:0-12775 GCA_964293355.1 uncultured bacterium | reverse complement strand
GGATGATCTCGTCATACTCATCCTTCGTCGTCGTCGCATACGCTATTTCTATGGAATTAACCTCAGAGCTGTACAACAGGTTCATGGAGGTTACAATGGCTTCCTTTTCATTGAAGTACAGCTTGCAGTGCAAATTCCTCACCGTATACGGCACGATGCCAATGGCCTTCAACTCTTCATGCGCCAGCGGCTCGCCTTCCCGAACATAGACAAAGCACGCGATACCACGATGAGCCAGCGATGACAACTTCTTCTGCATCTTGTCCCATTTTGATATCTTTACATACGGCGAGACCGCAACAAACCGCTGCTCGGCCTCATCGATCAGCGACATGATCTTTGAAGAAATCTCTGACAACTTTATCAATTGCATTCGGATGCGCCTTTCGAGGATTCCCAGAAACCCTCTTTGAATACCTATTTAAAACTACCTATAGTCCTACAATTCCCCGTTGAACGCCCTGTGCAACAATGACTGCTTAAATTCATCCAGAGCCGCGAGCTTTCGTGTATATGCGGAACAAAGAATTTCTGAATTGGCTTTCAGCTTAATAACATAATCAACAATATTGATTTGCTCTTGAAAGGTCGGCAATAGTATTTTTTGAACTTTGAATAAGCCATGGGTGATATCTGCCTGCGCCGCTTTCGAAGCGAGCCTGCATATATTTTTCTTAAACTCTGGATTTTGAAGCCACCAAAAAAGATAATCATTTAATATTTTTTTATTCGGAATAACTTTGAAGCAATTATTATGAAGAACCCCTTTTCTACCACGAAAAACCAAACCTATTTGGCCTGTACGTGTATATATAATTTCAGACTCGTTCACAAATGAATTAATAGGACACCCAGATTTTGTGACAAATATTTCTTCTGAATTGTTCCTAAGATCTTTTATTCGCAATAACGGAAATTCACTATGTTGAACTATCAAGTGTTTAGTTTTTGCATTGATACAAAGCCCTTGAAAAAGTTCGCATACGTTTCCAAGATCATACTCCACCCACCCCTCGCCCCTCTTCGTAAACACCTCATTCAAGTAACTCTCAAACACCTCCCGCGCATTATCAAGATTCCTCTGCGCGTTGGCCTTTGCCTTCTCAATCCCCTCAAACGCCTCATCAAGTATCCCGACAATCCGCTGTTGCTCTGGGAGCGGGGGGACAGGGATATTAATTTCTAGCAATTCTGACTTAACGAGACTCGGAATTGTAGTTCCCCGGTTAAGTAAACTAAAATCATATGACTTGCAGAAGTAGAATAAAAACTTTGAGTTTAATCCTACATCAGCAACTAAACCGAAGGCTGTATCTACATTCCAGAATGGTGAAGTTGCATAAACCGGACTATTTATATTACCTTTTCTTCCAATGATTATAGATCCAGCTTCGCAAATATATTCTGTTGCATACCCCATGACTGTCCCTGCACTACCATAAATCGGATAAATGCCTTGCTCAGATTTAACTTCTTGCTGATTTTTTCCATTTCGTATTTCCAGAACTTCTTTAAATTTTCTCGCTTCCCACCCCTTCTTCACCTGATCCCCCGCATCTCTCTCTTACCTCTGCGCACTCCGCGCCTCTGCGTGAGACACCCTCCTGAGTTATTGATACAAGAATCCCTCACGCAGAGGCGCAGAGCCGCGGAGTATGAATCTTTATATTTAATCATTTCTCGTTCTCTCTGTGTCTCTGTGTCTCTGTGGTTAATTTTCCTGTATCCTTCCTCATACAAGCTTCCGTATTCTCATAAGTACCTCGCTGGCTTCTTTGTCCAGGGCGGCTATTTCGTCGAGTATCTCGGCGGGGCTCCGGTGCTGCACGGCTTCACCGCCGTTGGGGTTCTTCACTGACAGGTCGTAAGTACCGGTATCTATTGTCGAGGCGTCCACGCTCCAGCTCTTGGGCGAGTCGGCTGAGGTTTTCTGGAGCTCTATGAACTCGGCGAGGTCCGCGTCGTTGAGGGGATTGGTCTTGCCCAGGTTGCGGCCGGGGTCCAGCTGATAGTACCAGAGCTTGCGCGTGGGCGAGCCCTTCTGGAAGAACAGCACGACGGTCTTGACGCCTGCGCCCTGAAAGGTGCCGCCGGGGCAGTCGAGTATGGCGTACAGGTTGCAGCTTTCCAGGAGCAGCTTGCGGAGGCTGACCGATGCGTTGTCGGTGTTGGATAGGAAGGTGTTCTTGATGACGACGCCGCCGCGACCGCCGGCCTTGAGCATCTTGATGAAATGCTGGAGGAAAAGGAACGCCGTCTCGCCGGTGCGTATGGGAAAGTTCTGCTGTACTTCCTTGCGTTCTTTGCCGCCGAAGGGCGGATTGGCGAGGACCACATCGTAGCGGTCCTTCTCCTGGATATCGGCGAGGTTCTCTGACAGGGTGTTGGTGTGGATGATGTTAGGCGCTTCGATGCCGTGCAGGATCAGGTTCATGATCGCTATGACATAGGCGAGCGATTTCTTTTCCTTGCCATAGAAGGTCTTCTCCCGCAAGGCGCGGTCCTGTGCCGTGGTTCGCTTGGGATAGCTAGCCTGCAGGTAATCAAAAGCCTCGCAGAGGAAGCCAGCGGAGCCGACGGCCCCGTCGTAGATGCGCTCGCCGAGCCTGGGTTTGACGACGTTGACGATGGCTCGTATGAGGGGACGCGGCGTGTAGTATTCGCCGCCGTTGCGGCCGGCATTGCCCATGTTCTTTATCTTGGCTTCGTACAGGTGCGACAACTCGTGCTTTTCGGTCTGGGAGCCGAAGCGCAGCTCGTCGATGTGGTCTATGATTTCCCGCAGGTTGTAGCCGCTCTGGATGCGGTTCTTTATCTCGCTGAATATCTCGCCAATCTTGTACTCGATGGTGTCAGGTCCGGCGGCCTTCTGCTTGAAGCCCTGCAGGTATGGAAAAAGCCTGTCGTTGACGAACTGGATCAGGTCGTCACCGGTCTGGGCGCTGTTGTGATCTATCGTGCCGTCCTTGGCCTTGGGCGCGGCCCAGGTGGCCCAGCGGAAGGGTTTTTCCAGGATATACGAATACTTCTGGCCATTGATTTTTGCTTCTACAGCCCGTTCGTCTTCAAGGGCGTCCAGATACTTGAGGAAGAGGAGCCAGGAACTCTGCTCGGTATAGTCCAGCTCGCTCGTGCAACCGGAGTCCTTCCACAATACGTCATCGATATTCTTGAATGCCTGTTCAAACATGATTTTCAATACTCCCATTGCAACGGTCAATGCCAACAAATGATGATACCAGAATACCCTGTATATGCTTTCCTTGAAAGAGTATTCAGCACGCCAGGAGGCAGGAGTTCAATCCGCGCGTAATTTTTTGCACTCCGCACCGATTTCCCTTGCGCCATCCAAATATCTATATTTTAATCTTCAATTGAGGTTCCACAGCGAAGGAATCCACAGCCTCCGTCAGGAACTTACAATGTTTCCCAGGAGATTTCAGAATGTCACAATCAAATCAAATTGAACTGCGGATTCCGGATGGCGACATCGCCGGCATCAAGGAAGCCATCGAGACGTTGCGGACCAAGCTCATGCCCCACCTCAAGACGCTCAGCGCCAAGGATCGAGGTTCCATGCTCAAGATGGGGGACAAATCCGTCTCCTTCGTGCGCAAGGCGCATGAGTATGGCCTCCAATACAAGAACCTGGTGCCGGGCTTCCTGGAGATGAAGGCGTTCAAGGCCGACATAAGCGCCGTGGATACCCTGCAGGAGCTGTCGCGGGCGCTCGCCCCCCTGAGCGCCGCACTGGAAGACAGTCTCTGCCTGACAGGATCGGAGGCCTATGCAGGCGCGCTGATGTTCTACCAGAACGTCAAGGGCGCGGCCAAGGCCAAGGATCCTGACGCCATGCTCATCTTCGACGACCTTTCCGACCACTTCAAGCGGGCCCACAAAAAGGCATAAGCACCGCTACCCCGGTGCGCTGTGGAGAACTTGGGCCCCGGGGTTTTTACCGCGATCATCGCCACCTCGTTCGCCTCCATCCCCCGACATACCAATCGAGACCCTCGGAGGGTCAATCGAGACACTCGGAGGGTCAATCGAGACCCTCCGAGGGTCAATCGAGACTCTCGGAGGGTCAATCGACACCCTCGGAGGGTCAACCGAGACCCTCGGAGGGTCAATCGAGACTCTCGGAGGGTCAACCGACACCCTCGGAGAGTCAACCGACACCCTCGGAGGGTCAATCGACACCCGGTTACAAACAAAGCTGACTGTTTTGTCATGGTAAGGTCCCGGAATTCATGCAATACTTGACGCCTAGATTCAGATCGCGCCGGAGGATTTCAGGATGCTCGATACCAACCCGGATGTACTGACAGCTGATGCGCTGGATACGCAGGCCGGGAACCTGAGGGAGCTGCACCGCACCCTGTCCGACCATCTCTGGTCGTTGACCATGGAATCGGGGCTCACGGCCGATTTCTTCCAGGAAACGATCAACGCCAACGCGGTCAACCTGGACGCCACGCGGTCCATAGACCGGGAGCTGGCTTCGCTCGACGCGAGCGCCGGCGCCATCTCGTCCGCGGCCACGGAGGCTGCCGACAAGCTTGCGCAGGCGGACCAGTCGTCCCGCGCGTCCCTGGCGGCCATAGAAGCGGGTACGGTTGCCCTCAGGCAGATGGAAGAGCGCCTCGGCGGTTTCATGACCATCTTCAGCCGGCTCGTCGGGGCGGTGGACCGCATCGACGGGACGATCAAATCGATAGACGAGATCTCGGAACTTACCAACCTGCTCGCGCTGAACGCCGCCATCGAGGCCGCGCGTGCGGGCATTCACGGCAAGGGATTCAAGGTGGTGGCGGGAGAGGTCAAGAGCCTGGCGGAAAAGAGCAAGGACCTCACCGACAAGGCTTCCCTGATACTCAAGGAATTGCGGATCGGCATGGGTGACGCCGCAACCGGCCTCAAGGCACTGGAAACCGGCAAGAACGAGCTGGCGCTGCGCATGGAATCGTCTCGCGGGGAGCAGGGCCACAGCAGTGAATCCATGACGGGCGCGGCGGGCAACATGCGGTCCATCCAGTCGTCGCTGCAGGCCCAGACGGAGAGCTCGGGGCATCTGGCTTCGTCCATGTCCAGCCTCGCGGACGCGGTGAACCTGCTCACGGAGAGCTCGGAACTGGTGCAGGGCAACCTGCAGCGGCAGCGCGGATCCGCGGTGGAGGTGCTGCGGTCATCCGGCAAGCTCAAGTCGGCCATCAGCGAATTCTCGCGGCTGGCCCGCAGGAACCAGACGGGCGGGGCGTGCGCGGATGCAGTGCCGATCGGCCACGATGTAACGTATCCGCCGTGGGTGCACATCTCCGGCGGTCACTCGGCGGGCATCACCATCGACCTGGCGCGGAATTTTGCCCAGAAGCAAGGTCTGGCGCCCGAGTTCAGGCCAAGCCAGTTCGCCGATGCGCTGGACGAGCTGTTCGCCGGCTCGATACGAATCCTGGCGAATGCGGGCTGGCCCAATGCGTACTTCAATGGCAAACCGGTCATTCCAACCGTGCCGTTCGCTTCGTTCAGGCCGGCCATCTTTGCCCGGGACGCTCAGCGGCAGACCTTCAGGGGCATGGCCGACCTCGCGGGCAAACGCGTCGCGGCCCAGAAGGGCTCGTACGTGCTGGACTGCCTGAAAGGCATGGACTGCACCACGGTGGTGGCGGAAAACGACCTGGAAGCGTTTGCCGCGGTCATATGGCAACGGGCCGATTGCGCCATAACGGAGCGACTCGTGGGTTCGTTCCTGTCGCGGAACTACTTCTCCGGCAAGCTCGTCTCGTGCTTCGAGACCGGGCACGACCTGAGCGTGGTATTCCTGCTCCGTTCGGAGGACGCCGCGTTCAGGGACCAGATGAACGCCTGGATCCGGGACCCCGGGACTACCACGCTGGTGGATAGCCTTGTGGCCCGGAACCGGACGCTCTGAGGGGTCTACCTGATTATCTTCCTGGCCTCGATGTAGAAGCGCTTCTCCGGGGCTTCGCCCATGGAGAAGGTCTTGCGCGGCATGGCCCCGTCGCGGATGACGGTGCCGAAGAAGCTGGACTTGTCTATGGGCGGCAGGTACAGGCCCAGGTTACCCGGCTTTTTGGCCAGGGTCTCCAGGCTGTCGGTGCCGTGTATGTAGTCGATGACGGTTCCGGAGTGCGCCTTCAGGTGCGCGTCGAGGATTTCCTGGATGGTGCCGGCGGCCAGGTTGGCTCTGGGCTTGGCGAACCGGATGAGGCCGGCCTTTACCTGCGAAACGAAGGCGAAACGGTGCTCGGCGCCGGCGGGTTCATCGGTCTTCCTGACGGCGTCGGCCCAGGACATGGGCTCGAAGGTGGCGCCGGCCGCGGACAGGTCGGCCATGAGCGCTTTTTCGTCGGCCTTGAACAGCACGCGGTGTATGGGGTGGAACGGCAGGCCTTCGTCGTAGATGTTGACTAGCTCGACGAGGGCGTAGCGGGCGGGATGCTCCATGATGGCGGGGTCGGCGGCACCGGCCTTCTTGGTCTCTTCCCAGATCGCCTTGGCGGTTGCCAGCGAATGGTTTCCGTCCCCTACCGCGAAGAGGAGCACGTCGGGCGAGCCGTATTTTGCCTCGTAAGCCTTGCGGTCCGCGATGGCCTCGAGGGCTGTCGCGACGCCCTCCAGATCGGCCTCCGAGACCACATGAGCGCCGCGGACATGGCCGGCGTCCTTCATCAGCTTGAAGTCGTACAGCTTGGGCAGCTTGTCCATCTTGGCGTACAGCGGCTCAATGACGCTGCGCTTGGGGTCGTCTATCAACAGCATGATGTGGGGTACTTCAAGAGGTGCGCCGCGGCGAATGTCCATGCGGGGGGGCAGCCGTTCAACGATGGTGCCTTCCGTGGGCCTGATCTTGCTGGTCACGCCCTTGCCGTACTGGTACGCTTCAAGGTCCACGGCCATCATGAGACCCTTGCGGGCATGTTTCTCGAAGGGCGTGGTGCGTTCCACGAGCACGAAGCCTGGTTCGCTCTTCGCCAGGTATCCAGCGTCGAGGTAGGCGCGCATGGCGGACCGGATGCGCTCTACGCGCTCGGCCTTGTCGGCGTCTTCAAGGTAGCACTCTGGAAAGATAAGGTTGAGGGTGCTGGGAGCCTTGCCCACCGCCCTGGAAACGTCTTCCCAGTATTCGCGTTCGCTGGAGTACTGGTCGCAGGCGACAACGGCCCACTTCACGTAATCGGTTCCGGCGGAAGGCAGGTATACTTCCGGTACTGCAACGCCCAGCGCCGCCAGTCGTATCTTTGCATCACTCATGGTCGTCTCCTTTTTTGCCCCTGGTCAGGCAGTTAATCCTGACCGCGGACGGAGGGGCATTGAGCGTGCAATAGTCTGAATGGTCAAATCCGGAACCAGCCCGGCCCTTGCCCAGCGCGGCGGCAAAGCACTACTATGGATATATAAGGACAGGTATGAGAGCCAGCACACGAGAAACCGTCAAGAAATCCCCGATCATAGCGGCGGGTCTGTTCATGATGATTGCGGTGATAGTCCTTACGTCCGCCCCGGTCCAGAGCCGGTTCATTGAAACATTTTTTGGAGAAACCCCGGTTTTCATTGACAAATATGTGCCTCGCAACCTGCGCGAGGCGTTTGCCGCGGAATTGCCCGACGCGACGACGGGCTTCCTGGTAGAAGCCGGCCTGCTGTCGGCCCATCCCGAGCGCGGCCCCATAGCCTACTTTGCCGCGGACCGCCACTACGGCGTCATCAGCGCAAACGACCCCCTGGTCAAGAAGCGACTCCAGGGCAGGCCGTCTTCGGACTTCGTGCTGTTCAGATCGATCAGCGCAAATTTCTACGCCAACGAACTGGTCACGAGGTCGGTGGCCGCTCAGGACGGCTCCTATGTCTTCGTCAACATAGACCAGCACTGGCGTGCGTCGGTGTTGCATGCCTACGCCCACGCAATCGCTGCCGCCAATGCGCCTGCAACGGTTACCGCGGCATTCAGGCTCGACCAGGGCTACGACCCGGAACTGCGCTTTGCGTTCAGGTTCGTCGACGAAACCTTTGCCCTGTTCGCGAGCGATCTGCTGGAACTCTCTGCAACGTCAGGCAGCCTCGATGCCGCATGGGCCTCGTTCCCTGCCGCCACCCGCGGCCGCTATGCCGATGAGGGTTCCGACGTGCAGGAACGCCAGGCGGAGATCATCATGGCGACGTATGATCTGCCGCAGAAATCCGCTGAATTCTACAGCGCCTGCAATTCGTTTGCCGCTTGGCTGCTGGAGCGTTATGACAGGGAGTCATTCGGCGCGGCTGCCGCGTCATTCTTCTCCGGGGTCTACGCCACCCTCGATGATCTGTTCGTACAGCAGGGCGGTCTTGCGGCCGCCGTCAAAGCCTGGAAGGGAGACTCGTCCATTCCACGCTAGACGGACGACAAGCCATGACTACCACAAAAAACACCGCGATCGTCCTCGCCACAGCCACGGCCTTCATCTGGGGCATGTCGTTCCTCAGCATCAAGGCCGCCGTAGCCGTGATACCGCCAATGAGCCTGGGCCTCGCCCGTTTCATCGTGGCCAGCATCGTGCTGCTCCTGCTGTTTGCAGTGCTGCGCAAGCGCCCCAGCCTTGCGGCAAAGGATCTGCCGCTGATGATTGGATCGAGTCTCGTGGGTTATACGCTGTACTTCCTCGGCGAGAACAACGGCGTGCTCCTTTTGTCAGCTTCGGAGGCCTCCATCATCGTGGGCACCATTCCGGTACTCACGATGATGTCTGAACGGTTGTTTGCGCGCACGAGGCTCTCGGCCGCGCAGTATGCGGGAGCCGGCCTCTCCGCGGTCGGCGTCACGCTGATCGTGGTGGAATCGTTGCGGCTGAGCCTGGCTCCACTGGGTTACCTGTACATGGGGTTCGCGGCGCTGTCCTGGGTGGTGTACGCCTTCATGACCAAGCCCCTGCTGTCAAAATACGACAGCCTGGAGGTAACGCTCTGGCAGACCCTGTTCGGCGCGGCCGGCTTCGTTCCTTTCGCGCTGTTTGAACAGGTCGAATGGGCTGCGGTAACACCTGGCATCATTGCCAACGTGCTGTACCTTGGGGTGTTCTGCTCCGCGCTTGGCTATCTGTTCTACATCATCAGCCTCAAGGTACTCGGTGCCGGCGTCTCCAGCGTGTTCATAAACCTGATACCAGTGGTGTCGGTGGTGGCGGCCTTCCTGATATTCGGGGAACGGCTGAGTCCACTCCAGCTCGCCGGCGGCGGCATCGCCATCGGCGGCGTCTACCTCGCCAGCCTGGCCGGCGGCAGGCAGAAGCGGAGCGGCTCTCAGTAACCGTCTGACAGCGACTTGTTGACGTCCCGCTGGTAGAGCTCCTGATAGACGAAGCTCCTGTCCCGCAGCTTGTCCTTGATGGGCTGGCTGAACGGCATGAGGCGCCAGAAGATGCCCCGGATCTCCTTGTCCAGCTTCTGGATGCCGTCGCTTTCCTTGGTAAGCCAGATGATGTAGTCCTGGATGAAGAATTCCTTGACGTCGCCCTTGAGCTTCTGCTTGACGAACCACTGGTAGTACTGCCCGGTCAGGCCTTCTTCCATCCAGTAATAGGACGCCTTTTCCTTGGCCGCCTGCCAGCGCATGTCGGCGACCGCTGTAGCTACGGCTGTCCTGAGGTTCTTGGGATACATAGGAATGGCGATGCGGGATCGGCTCGTGTGCCGGTTGTACCGGTCGAACGGCTCCCAGCAGACGCCCATCTCACCGTAGCTGGGCAGGAGTATGACAAACGGCTCGATGCGGTTGAGGGTGCTCTTGTATGGCCTGCAGTACGCCTGGCTGTCGATGCTCTCAAGCCACGTCAGCGCGTCTATGACGTTCTCCCTCGTACCCATCTCACGCAGGTTCAGGTGAAAGTATTCCTTGGTGAGAAGCGGAAAATGGTTGCCCTGGCGGCCGGTGCACATCTTGAGCATCTGTCTGGCCGTCTCGAACTCCTGGTTCAGGGCCTGCAGGTTGGCCTTGCTGTCTTCACCGAGCGAGCCGACCTTTTCCTTGACCGTCTGGACATCCTTGGTGGCATCCTCGAACGACTCGACGCTGGAGACGAGCTCCTTGTCAGCAGCCATGAGGCGACGCAATATCTCTGAAAGCTCGGCTATGGTTTTCTTCTGTCCGTCAGTATACGGCGCGGGAATCTGGTAGAAGCCAGGCAGTCCGCCGTGTTCACAGATGAGGTCTATCCGGTCGCTCAGCATGCCTTCGAGGGTTTTCCGTTCTTCGGACTTGCTCTTGAGCAGGGCTTCCGCGGTATCCCGCTTGCCCATGGCCTTCTGCAGCAATGTATTGATGCGGGTACGCTCATCACCTTTTGCCGCATTCACCTCATCGGTACTGCTCGGGTTGATCTGCCCCATGGCTACAGCCCGCAACCATTCGTCAAGGTAATATACCGGCTCCGGATTGACCTTCTTGTAGATGACCCTGGAAAACAGCGAACGTTGTTCCACGGTGAGCATCGTGGGGAGCGAGAGGCCGAACCGCACCATGAGCTGTTTGGGCATCATGGGATTGTTCGATACGACCCGGGGAACCATCGTGGCTACCATGTTCCAGTATGCGGTTATCACCTGCTGACGATACATGCCACGATCCTTTGGATCAGTAGCCTGCAGGTACTTTTTGAGCAGCTCATGAAAACGCTGCGAGCCCTCGCCTTCACCGGCGAGAGCCTTCTGGTAGTACTGGGGGTCGTCAAAGAACGTATTGGGTGGTACCGATTCAAAATTCGCGACAGGACTGTAGCTCTTCTTTGAGAGGTCGACGTCAAATTCGCCCTTGACCTCAAGGTCGCCAGAGGCGCTCATACCGCCAAAAAGAGCCTCAAAACTCGGACCTCCCTTGACCTTGGCGGGAGAAGCCTTTGGCGAATACTCCTCTATTCCAACACCGAGCAACGCTGCGATTTCAGGATCAAATTCTTCGGACATCTGGTACCGTCCCATGGCATTATTGTGAATCCTGGATTCACTGTTGCAGTGTACCCCATCGAAGTCGGCGCGACAAGTTTCAGTACGCGGGGTCAGCCCCCACGCAACTTGCTGAATACTTCAGTCTGGCTTATGGCCGTTGCGATGTATGGACAAATCCCGTTCAATGCGTATTCGTCTTCCTTGGTGATGACTTCAGCTGAATCGTAGCTCTGGATCACCACGACACCGATGATGCGGTCACGCCCATACAGCGGTGTTCCGAGCCAGTATCGGGGTGGATATCCTATAGGAATGACTTCTTGCGGAATGGCGGTCTTGCCATTCTCATAGATGTAGGAAGATCCAACGACCTTGTAGATGTAACCACTGAAACCGACATTCAGAGGCCAATGCATGACGTCATAATCGTCCCTCTCGTCCTGCCAATAGACGGGGCGGAATACACCAGCAGCCTCGTCCACCCTGGCTATGATGATGTTCTTGCGTGCCGCGGGTATGACGTTCTGCATGATTTCATGGATTTTAGGGTACAGGTCATCGATATCGACGGTCTCGTCCACCAAAGCTGCGATGCGCCTGATGGCTATTTCGCGATCCTGTTTGGCAAGCTGCAAGGCAAGTGACAAGGCATCCGCAGTAAATTCGATGAATTCCAGATCGGCTTCAGTATAACGGGAGCCGGGCTCATACGTCTGAACCGTCAGCACTCCAAGCGCTTCACCGTCGCGGCCAAGGATGGGCACGCCAAGCCAGTCTTCGGGCAACGGGCCTATTGGACTCGATTCCCTGGGAGGAGGCGCATCTTTTGCCAGCCAGTATCTGCGCCTGGTATCAACGACATAGCCCGTCCATCCCTCTTTGGGATAGACCTCGAGCGTGTTTTCCTGCTGGACGGTATCTATATAGTAGGGAAACCGCAATCCATTGGTTTCAAGGATGCTGATGTACATGTTTGCAGCCGGCATGCGGGCCGCGAGGACGCGATTGCAGCCTGAATAGACCAAAGGCAAGGGCAATCGTGAGTCTATGAGCCGAAGGATAGTTCTATAGTCATCCAACACGCAAAGAACCTCCGTACCCGATTGATATCGACGGATGGAGTATACCCTGAAAATGAAAAAAAGGCCGTAGTACTCCGAAGCTTGTGTTTTTTAATGATCCCTACTGTATGCAGTATGGAATTCCTGCATATTTGCATTGACCGCTACACTCAGAAGCGTCGAAAGGGGCCAGGCACAAGGTTCGATGAACAACGACTCTTTTGAGGGGGCCATTCAGTCAGCCTGGTTCTAACTCGCCAGAGTACTGGCGAGGGAATTGCCCTGCGTTCGAAAACATCCTGTTTTCTCGCTACGGGCCGCGGTCGAGAGCTTACGGAGCCATACGAGCTTCGCTCGTTCGAGCATAAGGAATGGTGTTGGGGTTGCGCACTGAAAGTGCGCCGTCGTCCATGGCGCCTGTTCCTCGCTATCGCACCGCGTGACTACACGCGGTCCTGTAAGGAATCTTATCAAGTTGTCGCTAAAGCGACGTGCGGAACGGCGCTCTCGACCGATCAATTCCCCTCACCTCTTCGATGAAGATTAAAAAAGGTCGCTCTTCAGATTTGCCATTCAGGGAGTCTGGTTCAAACCCGCCAGGGTACTGGCGAGGGAATTGCCCTTCGCTCGAAAACATCCTGTTTTCTCGCTACGGGCCGCGGCAGGCAGCTTTCAGCGCCATCCCTGGCGCCTTTCCCTCGCTATCGCTCGGCGCTGGCTGCCGCTCAATTCCCCCCCCCTTCACGTAAAGAGAAAAAAAAAAGTTGCCAAAAAGCAAC
>CAXZAJ010000081.1:0-12786 GCA_964293355.1 uncultured bacterium | reverse complement strand
ATGGTCGACAAGGCCATGCACGGCAAAAAAGCCTGATTACCGCTACAATTGAAGAACGTGCACCTGCTACCAAGGAGCCAATAATGCCCACCAGCCCCCACAGGACCAGCCACATGACACGCCTCATCCGTATACCTGCCTTGGCAGTTTTCATCGCCGCGAGCCTGCAACCAGCGTGGTCATGGAACGCCCACTCGATCCTGACACGCGCGGCTCTCGCGGCCGAGCCTGGCCTTACGGCAACCGTGTACGCTGAAGAGCTCACGAATTTCCTTGAAGCGGAAGCAGACAAGCTGGCCCTCGTTCTGGCTGAAATCGAAGCCAGGGCCAGCGATGAATTTGCCGCGTATGCGGAACGACCCGCCGGGCTGGCCTTCAACCCCGCAGCCAGGGGGACCGCCCTCCGCGAATCATTCCTTCGGGCCATCCGCGTGAATCCGCGCGTTCCGCTGGGCCTCTACAGGCAGCCGGCGACCGGAGAAGCTCCGGACGGTAAAGCCACGCTGGAGACTGCGCAGTATTCACTGGTCGGCGCTGAACTCGCGGGCACCCCGATGGAACTGCTGAGCTCCGGCGAACCCGTATCCGCGCTGGACGTCATGGCGACGGGCTCGGACGAACCCGACTATGGTCTTGATATAGGGCTCTACGCCAACAACGAAGGCCCTCTGGCCGCCGAATACGGCTTCGGGGAGCAACCCTTCGGCAACCCGGCACTGTCCTATGGCAGCCAGGCTCCGTTTCACATGGCCTTTCCGCGCGAGGATCCCATCATCGCGCTGGCCGCTCCATTCTCTACGCAATCTCAGGCAGGCTACCGTGAAATCCAGTTTTCCACGCTGGCCCGCTTCGCATTCCAGAGCGGGCACCCGTACTGGGGCTGGCGCTTCGCCGGCTGGGCCCTGCACTACGCACAGGACCTGGGCCAGCCATACCACGCTCGCATGATACCCGGGCAGGGAACACTCGAGACGCTCGTCCTCAATGTATTCGGGTCAGAGGAAGACAAGAATGGTGCCTTGATGCTCCTTTCAAACCGGCATCTCGCGCTTGAAACCTACGCAGGCGATGCGCTGAGGGATGAAAGCAACAAGGCGCGCTGGTCCCTGGAAGCCGCTCTGGCCGGAACTGGAACAGGAAGCGTCGAAGCGCCGGCCTACCGCAAAGGCTGGCTGTACGATGTCGTTGCTGCCGGAGCCTATGAGGATGGGCCCAAGCTCGACCAGCTGGTCGCAGAAAGCTTTCCGGCACGCTACGTCAATGATCCTGCTTTCGACTTTGGCCTGGCCCAGGAAAACGGCAGCGATGCATGGGAACCCTACGGCGGCACCCTGGACGAGGCCGCACGAGCCAGACTCGACGCGGCGCTGGCCGCACGATACCGGTCCATCGGGGCCCAGATCAGGGCCTATACCGCCTACCTGCGTGATCCCTCGGTAAGTCCCGGGGAGCGAAAAGCTCAGTTTGACCAGCGAGGTGCGGCCTATATAGCCGTACTGGTGCTGCTGGCAGGTGGAATCACCGCCCTCATAGTATCCGGTGTGCGGCGAAAGCGGAGGCGGGAAGGGATTTCAGGGTAGCCCTGGTTCAGGGTTATTCCAGTTCTTCCAGCTCCTCGAGTTCCTCAACATCTTCAGCCGCGGATTCCGGTTTGCCAGGGCGGGGTGCGGGTGGCGGACCAGAGCCATTGCCCCGTTCGTCACTCAGGGCCAGTTCAACGATCAGGTCTTTTATGGCCCGAAGGGTCGCTGCGTCCGGCTTGTCAAAGGAAAGCCCGGCGCGGCCGAACTCCCCATCGCGCTCAAAGCGGCGAACGATAGCCTGGATCTTCACGGCGGGCCGGTCTTCACCTACTGCCGGAGACTGGATCAGCAGCTGCAACGACTCGCCTGGCGCCAGATTCCTTTCCGAGAGCATGAGCATACCATCCGGCGAGAGGTCACCCACATTACCCAGCGTTTCGCCATGCAAATCTGTGACCTCGAGGTTGTACAGGAGCACCTCGCGCCGGCTCTTGCGGCCGTACTTGCGCAGGCTCTCCTCGGGGTCAAGCTTGAAGCGGCGCACCACCCTGCCCAGTTCGTAGCCCCCGACCCGGAGGTACGATCCCAGGCGCGCCAGCGTTTCAGCGGCATCGTTGGCCCTGCCGGCGCGTTCGGAAGCTTCCGAGACCGCCGTGCGGAGACCATCATAGGATTCCGACTGGCGGGCAATGGATGCATCCACTCGGTCTATTGACGCCGCGGCATCCCGCGCCACCTGCCCTACCCGCTCCGAGGCCTCGAGCTGGGACTGGAAGGAATCGGAGAAGGCCACGAACCGCCGGTCCACCGCTTCTACATGGCTGGAAATAGACTCGAAGGAAGCAAGCGCGGACTCGGTCTTGGTTGCGAGCTTGCCGGCATCGCCGCCCACGCGTTTGGCCGTAACCGCCGAGCGTTCAACGACGGCGCTGATCTCGCCGAGCAGCCCACCCGTCTCCGCGAGCGTCGCGGTACTGCGCTCCGCGAGCGATCTGATCTCAGCGGCCACAACGGCAAACCCCTTGCCGGCATTGCCCGCCCGCGCGGCCTCTATGGACGCGTTGACCGCGAGCAGCCTGGTCCGATCGGCGATATCCTCGATGGCGGCAAGTGCGCCGCCTACCCGCTTTACCCGTTCCACCGCACCGACCGTAACGGCCTCGAGTTCGCGGAGCGCGGCTATCATCGATGCGGATGCCTCGGAAACAGCGCGCGCTTCGGCGTAACCCCTGGTCGATTCCGCGCCTGTTGCCGCGACATCCGCGCCAAGCAGGCGAAAAGTCTCCAGACTGACAGCGGCCCGTCCGGAGAGCTCGCGCGCGGCATCGTCGGCATCGCGCAACCGGGCGGAAAGAGCGCCGACCTGAGCTCCGACTGTCCTGAAATTGCCCAGGATGCCTTCTACCCGGCCGGCGGAATCGATCACGGAGTCCCGGAGGTTGCGCGAGCGCTCCGAGAGGCTCCGTGATGAAAAGCCTATGTCTGCCGAGAATACGCCAAACTTGCGGGTGGATGCCACGATCCACAGCATGTCTTCGTTGAGCCGCTCAAGGAGCGAGTTGACCGGCGCGGCGATGCCGCCTTCCTTGCCTGAATCCATGCGGCTGCGCAGGTCTATGCCATCAGCCAGTATGTTTTGAAAGAAAGCCTTGCGCCGCTTTGAAGGAAATAAACGGGCCCTGCTCCAGGAAAAAAATGAAAATGCGCTATTCGACTTTTGTTCCATGATGGGTCTGACTATACCCTACGTTGACGAGCGAGACAAATGGATTGCGAGTCGTTGACCCCGGAGGCCTGCACCGGGTACGCTCGTGAGGTGATCGAAGCCAACACAGCAGGCCAGGAAGAGCCGCGGTACCGGGATTTCTGCTGGCAGTGCAGGCGCCCCAGGGACCTCTGCCTCTGCCCCACCGAGCCGCCCATGCCCACGCGCACGCGCATCGTACTCCTCATGCATCCCATGGAATGGAAGCACGAAAAGTGCAATACCGGCCGGCTGACCTGCCTTAACCTGGCCAACAGCGAGATAATTCCCGGGCTATGCTTTGACGACAATCCCCGCTACCGCGCCCTGATAGATGACCCGAACAACTATCCGGTGCTCCTCTACCCCGGCAAAACCGCCTTCGACCTCTCCACAGGCGGATTCCCTGCCGCTGAACTCGGTTCAAGGCAACTCGTCGTGTTCCTCATCGATTCCACCTGGGCCTGCGCCAAGGTCATCCTGCGGCAAAGCCCGGGCCTGCTCAAGCTGCCCTGCGTCAAATTCACCCCCACGGTGCTGAGCCGCTACATCATCAAGCGCCAGCCAGCCCCCAACTGCGTCTCAACCATAGAGGCTACGCACGAACTGTTGCTGGCCCTCGAGCAATCGGGCCTGGACGAATACCCCGACAAGCACCGCCTCCTGGCCGCCTTTCTGGCCATGCGCGACTACCAGCTGGAACGCATCAAGACCGATTACCAACCCAGACGAAAAAACAAGTAGCAGGAGGCCTTCATGGACAACACTATCCAGCAGGAACGCATGGATTTGATACAGCGCACGTTTCCTGGAGGCATAGCCAGGCTCTGGTGCCCGCCGCTTACCCACTACCGGCAGGGCGGTTCGCTCGACACCGACCGCATCAAGGCCCACATAACCGCGCTCGCACCGTTCGTCGGAGGCCTGCTCGTGCCCGGCTCCACCGGTGACGGCTGGGAGCTGTCCCGCACGCAGAAATTCGAGCTGCTGGACAACGTGCTGCCGTTAGCGGCCAGCCTCGGGCTGCCCGTGCTGATAGGCGCACTCGAACGCACCACGGACGACATGCTGGACTTCATAGCGGCGCTGGGGCAGCGGGTGCACGAGGCTCCTGTGGCCGGTATCGTCGCGTGCGCGCCAACAGGCGCCGGGTTGCCGGAAGAGACCATAGAAGCCAGTTTCAGACGCCTTCTCGAACTGGGTTTGCCCACGGCGATATACCAGTTGCCGCAAGTGACGGGCAATGAAATTTCTTCCGGTACCATAACCAGGCTCGCTGGCCGCTTCTCAAATTTCTTCATGATCAAGGATTCCAGCGGCGAAGACCACCTTGCAAAAGCGGCACTCGATCTGGGCGGAGTATTTTTGGTCCGTGGCGCGGAGCTGGGCTACAGCGGGTGGCTCAAGCCGCAAAGCCCGTACGACGGGTTCCTGTTGAGCACGGCCAACTGGCTGGCACCGCAACTCGCCAAAATCGCGGCAAAAACAGGCACCGGACAGCTGGACCGCGCGGTTGATGCCGCCGTAGCCGGCGCTTTCGAGCTGGTACCTGGGTACCCCACGGGCAACGCGTTCGGCAATTCAGCCAAGCTGATGGACCACGTCATGGCGTTCGGGAACAGGGCGGCCATGACGCCTGGCCCGTTCTCGCGTGATGGATCGCCATTTCCAGAGGAGCTTGTCAGCAGGGCCGTGAAGCTGCTGTTGGCGCAAGGACTCCTCCCGGATTCGGGTTACATGGAGAACCGGTAGTTTTAAAACTCAGCCCCGGGTTCTGGTAATACCGGCTCGTTCGTGTTCCAGCAGCCACCGCTTCCGCTCGAGCCCGCCGCCGTATCCCGTAAGCTTCCCGTCTTTACCTATAACGCGGTGGCACGGGATTACGATTGAAACACGGTTGTGCCCGTTCGCCGAGGCTACCGCCCTTACCGCGTCGGGCTTACCTATGCTTTCAGCCTGGGCTTGGTATGAACGGGTCTCGCCGAATGGGATATCGAGCAGGGCCTTCCAGACCGCCCGCTGAAAATCGGAGCCTGGAGTATCGAGAGCCACGGGGAAGCTCCTTCTCGTCCCGCTGAAATATTCGGTCAATTCAGCTTTGATCTGCCGGGTGTGTTCGTTCCCGCCCATGAGCACCACCGCGCCGAGTCGGCGCTGGAGTTCGCCGATTTCCGTTTCGAGCATCCTGCGATCGGTAAATTCGAGCAGGCAAATTCCGCTCTCAGTCGCGCCCGCGAACATGGGCCCTAACGGCGTCAGGATCCGTTCCAACACGATCGTCGGCATGTCTTTACCTTTCGAAGGGGATTTCCCCGTAATTCGCTTGAATGTATACGAGAAGCCGCTCAAGGAGCCGTAGCCGGCATCGAACGCGGAATACGTGACAGTGCGGTTAGTATGCAGTTCCTGAACGGCCATGTTGATCCTGATCATGCGCTGGTATGCCTGGAAGGTCATGCCGTAGTGCTGCTTGAACCACCTTCTAACCGTTTCAGGGCCGATTCCGGCCCCGCGGAGCACAGCGTCTCCGATCTTTCGCCTCGGTTCCTCCCTGAGCATGCCCAGCGCCTCCGAAACCTCACGGGGCGGCTCGTTGATGACTTCTGCGGGGCGGCATAGCTTGCACGGCCGGAAGCCATGACTCAACGCGTCCTTGACCTGGGTAAAAAATACGGTATTTCCGAAGTTCGGCTTTCTGGCCTTGCATGTGGCCACGCAGAAAATGCCCGTGCTCGTCACGCCGACGACGAACGTTCCGAGGTAGGAGGCATCCTTCCTGACCAGCGCATCGTAGAATTCCTGGCGCTTTTCCTGATCATCAACAAGCATGGACTGGTTCCTCCTCAGCATTCGCATGCGAGTATATGAACGTCGACGCAAGCGGACAACCGAAAACTGGACAAGCAAGTCGATTTGACTACCGTGCTCGTCAATGCGATTGTATAGGGTAAACGTGATAAAATTCCCGTGACCAAAGGAGACGAGCCCCATGGCAATGCGAAAAGCTGTTATATCAATACAGGGCCGCACGGCCTATGACGGCGCCGGCGTAAAACTGCAGCGCATCTTCGGACATGCCGAGGCTGGCCGCTTTGACCCGTTCCTGTTGCTGGACGCATTCGGCTCGGATGACCCGGTGGACTACCTGCCCGGGTTTCCCATGCACCCGCACCGCGGCATAGAAACCGTAACATACCTGCTGGAAGGCTCGGTCCGCCATAGCGACTCCACCGGATCCGGTGGCGTGATAGGCCCTGGCGATCTGCAGTGGATGAGCGCGGGCTCCGGCATCGTGCACGAGGAAATGCCGCTTGAATCACCGCAAGGCGTCCACGGCCTGCAGCTCTGGGTCAACCTGGCAAAAAAGGAAAAGATGCGGAGCCCAGCCTACCGGGGCGCCGTTGCAACGGAAGTTCCCATCGTTCCGACAGGTTCCGGAACGGTGCGCGTGCTTGCAGGCTCCTGGGGTGGTGCCAATGGCCCCATCGTCGGCGTGGCGCGGAGCCCGGTGTATCTGGATATCGAGCTCAAGCCCGATTCGACCATCAAGCTGGACGTACCCGAAGGCAGGACTGCCTTCATCTATATCATGAACGGTTCATTGACAGTCGCGGTTGATGCTTCCGCTGCCAGCGCCGACAAGCCATATCCCGCGGGCACCTGCGTACTCCTCGGAGACGGCGACGAAGCCGGGTTCCTCGCGGGTTCAGCAGGCGCGCGTTTCGTCATCGTGCATGCACCGCCGCTGGGCGAACCGATAGCCTGGGGCGGCCCCATCGTCATGAACACCCGGGAAGAACTCAACCAGGCGTTCAGGGAACTGGACGAGGGAACGTTCATCAAGTGATAGTATAGAGGGCTCAGATTACAGGAAGAGGCCGCCCGGCAAACCGGACGGCCTCTTCGTTCAAGGCTTCAGTATCTTACTTGGTGCCGGAGGGAACGTCGTACGCGGGACCCCAGTCGCCAACGGATTCCGTGGTAGCCGATTCGGAGGTTTCGTCAGTCGTAACCTCATCGCGCGTTACAACTTCAGTCGCTGAAGACTCGGTGATGACGGGCTCGAGAGCCTTGCCGTTGCTGACCGGAGCGCCATGATGGGAGTTGACGGTGGTTGTTACATCGTACACATTGGTGGTGTCGATGACGGTCGTGGTCACGGCAGTGGTGGGCGTGGTTGTCGTGGTCGAGGTCTTGGTGGCGTCCTGGAGGTTACCGGTGGGGTTGCCCTTGCCTGAACCGATGGTGCGGGTCACCGTGGAGCTGGAGCTGGCCACATCCACATCAGTGCTGGTAGCGGTGTCGGAAGACACGACGACGGGAGTCGCGGAGACGAGTTCTTTTTCAACGACGGGAGCCAGGGTGGTCACGCCACGGTAGAAGTTCTCGGCCTGCCCCGGAGCGGTTGCCAGTCCCCTGCCCTTGGTGGCTGCGGATACTGAAACGGAGGCTGCGGTCATGATCGAAGCGACGATGGCGAACCTGATTACTGATTTCATTGTAAACTCCTTGCTGTTGTAGTATCGCTGAGTGGCCTGCTGCCTTGTCAGTCGAACACTTATTGTAAAGCAAGGATCGTGCCATCCCTTACCATTTTTATAATAATAATTCTGTTTTTTTAATTATATATACTGAATAGAATTATTTTTCATTTTTCTTCGGCGGCCACATGAGCACCTGTACCGGGTAGCCTGTCAACTCCATACATCCCTATGCATATTGCATCGCACACTCAGGCCCCATGCAACAACTCTTTGCGAAACATGGAATAATGTTTATATGCAATTTGACAGTCCATCCATTTTGCATAGACACCCCATCGTTATGAGGCAACCAACCGGGCGATCAGGGCATATTCGCGGTCAACTGCTTGAGACGGCGGCTGATGGTGGACTGCGATATGCCCAGGAGCGAAGCGGCGGCTGACTGGTTTCCGTCAGACCGTCGCAGTGCTTCTCGCAGGTGCGCGAGCTCAAGCTCATCCATCGTGGGAAAACGTCCTGCAGTGACATACGGATAATCTGAACATTCAGAGTTGAGCTGCTCTTCCGACCCGGGCCGGTGCTTGGCCAGGTAATTGCGGACATACGCGACGGAGGGCCGCCCCGACCGTGAGTCAGCCACCGCACCATACACCAGCGCCGAGAGTTCCCGGATGTTGCCTGGAAAACGGTAGGTCTCGAGGGCAGACAGGAAAGCCCTGTCTATGACCGGTTGCGGGAGCTTGAGGTTTTCCGTAGCCTGACGGGCAAAATGATCCACGAGAAGGGGCAAATCCTCCGGCCGGTCCCGAAGCGGTGGAATGGCCACGGAATGGATCATCAGGCGGTAATACAGGTCTGCCCTGAACCGGCCCGACTTGACGGCCTCGTAGAGGTCTACATGCGTGGCGAGCACCAGACGGCAGGCGCTGCGCTCCGGTTTGTCTGAGCCCAGGGGATAATATTCGCCGTCCTGCAGGAAGCGCAGCAACTTGACCTGGGTTTCCATGCCGATGTCGCCTATTTCATCCAGAAAAAGCGTACCTCCCTCGGCACGCTTTACGAGCCCGGGCCGGACACTGTCCGCACCCGTGTAGGCACCCTTGGCATGGCCGAACAGGACGTCTGAAAACAGGGCTCCGTCCAGACCAGCGGCATTGACCGGCACGAACGGTCCTGAACTGCCAGAGAGGTCGTGGATGGAACGGGCGATGAGCTCCTTGCCGGAACCGCTCTCACCGGTAACCAGCACCGGCAAGGGGCTGGGAGCCAGCCGCTCTATGGCGTGGAAGAGGATGTGCATGAGCGGGCTTGCCGTTATGATCCTGGAAAATGCAGGTGACAGGCCGGCAGCACCTGCTGGATCGAGGAAAGCCCGTAATTTTGCGCTCTCTGTAGCATGGGCGAATATGGACATGAGCCGGGCTGGTGAAACCGGCTTGGTTACAAAATCGTATGCACCGCCCTGCATGCATGCAACGGCGGTATCTACCCTGCCGTCGGAGGTCACCACCACGACCGGGGTGCTGCCGGCAGATTCGAGGAAGTCAGCCAGAGCATTGTCCAGGGGTCGGTCCGGCAGGCCAAGATCCAGCAGCACGAGCTTGAAGGAGCCTTCCCTGAGCGCGATCAGACCTTCCCTGGCGGATTCAGCTCCGACGGTAGCTCCAAAACCTGTTTCCTTGGCGTAGAGCTCTGACAAGGTCCTTACGGCGGGGTCGTCGTCGACGACGAGCAGAGCTGGCTGGACATTCATGGTCATTCGTGTTTCCGGCAGCATGATGTGAGCTGATTATACACTTGAAAATCAGAACATGCACTTGCTGACAGTCCTGCGCCATCCGCATATACTCTATCCTGTATTGCGCGGAGGTTGCATGAAACGGATTGCCCTGGTGATGGAACTGGCTGATTTCTACGACCACGGCATCGCGAGGGGCGTGGTCCGTTACGCCAAATCCAGACCGGACTGGCGCATCTATGGCCGCGGCTGGATGTTCGGCGGGCTCGGAGACCTGGCGCAGTGGAAAGGCGACGGCATCATAGCCCGCATCGAGAGCGATGCGGATGCCGATGCGCTTGCCGCCCTTGGCCTGCCGCTCGTCGATGTCGCGGGCGCCTATGCGCGGCGAGGCCTCAGGAGCATGACCAACGACGACTTCCTGACTGGCTATCGGGCTTCACGATATTTTTCTTCCATAGGCTTCGGGACGCTGGCCTTTCTGGGGGTAGAAAATGACGTCTGGTCGGACGCGCGCAAGGCAGGCGCGGGCCGGGGCAGGGGGCTTGAAGCAGCCGTATTGCCCTCGTTCGAGCGTAGTCTACCCTGGTGGGAAAACATCGAAGCAGACGAATCGGCGCTCGCGGCCTTCCTTTCTGCTCTGCAACGCCCGGCCGCCGTGTTTGCCTGCAACGATACCGCGGGGCTCCGCGCCGTCGAGGTATGCGCGAAGCTGGGTCTTGCGGTGCCGGATGAAATCGCGGTGCTCGGCGTTGACGACGAGGATATCGTCTGCGAACTGGCGAGCCCGAGCCTCTCCAGCGTGGCCCTCGATTGCACCACCATAGGCTACCGGGCCGCAGCCTTGCTCGACGCGGTGCTGGACGGAGCCGGGCCTCCCCCGGGCACGGCACTCTCCGTTCCACCGGGGGATGTAGTGGAGCGTGAATCAACGATGACCTATGCGTCCGGAGATACACTGGTCGCCAAGGCCGGCGCGGCGATACGGGCGCACGCCCACGAAGGGCTCGATGTTGCCGGACTCCTGGCCCTCGTGCCAGCCTCCAGACGCAGCCTGGAGACGAGGTTCCGCAGAGAGACCGGAAAGACGCTCCATGAGGAAATACTCCTGGCCAAAATCGGGCGGGCCAAGCGCTTGCTGCGGGCTACCGACCTGACCATGGACGCCGTCGCGGAGGGTTCGGGTTTCGGGTCGCTCCAGCGCTTCCACGAGGCGTTCCGCAGGATAGAAGGCATGCCGCCCGGATCCTGGCGCTCGGGCGTGAGGTAGCGCGGGGTCAGGCGAGGCGCCTTTACAGTCCGGTTCTGGAATACTCCTCCGAGAACGCGCCGAGTGCCAGATACCGTGTGTACCGCGCGTCGTAATGGTCGGCGCGGGCAGGGTCGGGTTCGTATACCGTCTCCACGCCGGCGCCCATGGCGGTCTGGGCCGAACTCAGCGACGGGTGCAAGCCGGCGGCCACCGCGGCGAGCATGGCGGCTCCGAGCGCTACCGTCTGTTCGGGCGCCGCGGCGATGGCAGGCCGGCGCATCGCGTCGGCTACGACCTGCATGGCGTACGGCGACTTCTTCGCGACGCCACCGGTGGCGATGACGCGCGCCACGTGGACGCCCTCGTCCTCGAAGCGCTCCAGGATGCGCCTGGAACCGAAGGCGGTGGCCTCGACGATGGCCGCGAAAAACTCCACGGCGCCAGTGCCCAGATCGAGCCCCGCGAAGGCGCCTTTGACGCTGTGGTTGACGTCGGGCGTGCGCCGGCCGTTGAGCCAGTCAAGCGCGATCGGCGCGTCGGGTCTGAGCGGCAGGGCGGCCGCACGTTTTGAGAGCCGCGGCAGCAATGCTTCGCGGTACTTGTCCACAAACCCCGCAGCCTCGTCCGTGCTCGCGGCAAAGTCGCGTACCGGCTCGACAAGGAACTCGCGGAGCCAGGCGTAGGCGTCGCCGAAGGCAGACTGCCCGGCCTCGAGGCCTTCGTAACCCGGCAGTATCGAGCCGTCAACCTGCCCGCAGATGCCGCGGATGGCACGCTTTCCAACGGCCCCCGGTTCGGCGACTATCATGTCGCAGGTGCTCGTGCCCATGATCTTGAGCATGTCGCCGGGACCGATGCCGCCGCCGACGGCACCGACATGGGCGTCTATGGCGCCAGCGGCTACGACGATGCCTGCGGGCAGCCCCCAGCGGGCGGCATGCCCCGCATCCAGCTGCCCGGTGACGGTCTCGGCTGTAACGGTTCCGGAATACAGCCGCCCGAGCAGCCCGGCCAGCAGCGGGTCGATACCGGCAAGGAATTTTTCTGATGGCAGGCCGCCCCAGCTGGCGTGCCACATGGCTTTATGGCCGGCGGCGCAGACGTTGCGCTTCCAGCCGGCCGCATCGCGGTTGCCGGCGAGCCAGGCAGGCATCCAGTCCGAATGCTCCACCCAGGTTGCCGCGGCGCCCCGGACGGCCGGGTTGTACCGGAGCGCCCTGAGTATCTTTGACCAGAACCACTCGGGCGAGTACGCGCCGCCGGAAAAGCGCGCGAAATCCGGCCCCTTCCAGAGAGCCAGAGCGCGGTTGATATCATCGGACTCCGGCGTGGCGGTGTGGTCCTTCCAGAGCCAGAACATGGCGTCCGGATCCTCGGCAAAGCGCTCCGTGAGAGCCAGCGGCAGCCCGGAGGCGTCTACCGGTCCGGGGGTTGAGCCGGTCGCGTCGACGCAGAGCCCCTTGACCGCGGCCCAGGCCCCGGACGGCGCGTTCCTGCGGAGCTCGGCCATGGCCGTCTCCAGGCTCTCGATGTAGTCCAGCGGGTGCTGACGGAACCGGCTCGCGGCGGGGTCGCAATACAGGCCGCGCTTCCAGCGGGGGTATTCCGCCACCGACTCGGCGGCGAGGGAGCCGTCCGCCGCATCCACGAGGACGAGGCGGACAGAATCGGTTCCATAATCAATACCTACGACCATCGAATCCTGCATCCGTCGCTCCTTTCAGCTTGCGCTTGAACTTACATCCGGCCGTATAGCGGCCCGAGGGCTGAGCAGGCCCGGTAGTCGGCACTTTCCGCTTCCATGCCCATGGCGTTCCAGTAGCTCGGCCTGAAGATGGAGGCCTCGTCCACGTTGTGCATGCACACCGGTATGCGCAGCATGGCGGCAAGCGCCATGAAGTCAGCGCCTACGTGGCCGTAGCAGACCGCCCCGTGGTTGGCACCCCAGGCGGCCATCACCGAGTACACGTCCTTGAACGGCCCGGAACCCGTCAGGCGCGGCACGAACCAGGTGGTGGGCCAGGTCTCGTTGGTGCGCTTGTCCA
>CAXZAJ010000080.1:0-13011 GCA_964293355.1 uncultured bacterium | reverse complement strand
ACGGCCGATGACATACCCCCCGTCGTGGAGCCCCTGGCCGAGCAGACCCGGCAATTGCTCGAGAAGGTCGGCCTCGGGAAGGAGCGGCGCTTCCGCCGGCTGGCGAAGCTCCTGGATGCCAAGGAAACCAAGTTCGTCAAGCTCAAGAAGTCGGGCCTGGACCCGCAGAAAGCGGCCCAGGAGCTTCTGGACCAGATCGACGCGATAGCCGGCAAGGGCCCGAAGAAGAAAACGCCTCCTGGGGCAAAATTGAAGGCCGGCGTCCGGATCCTGGCGGAGACGAGCGAGGAACAGCTCCTGGCGATAGACATTGCCGATCTCGGGCTGCAGCTCGATGTCAACCGCGAGGCGAACAAGACCGAGGGCGCCTATCCGGCCGAAAAGAGCATCCAGCAGCACACGGGCCTCGAGGAAATTCTGAGGATCGTTCATGGGCAAGGCGGCGACGGCAAGTAAGCAAAGCAACCTGGACGCGCTGGCGACTGCCTATCAGCGCTACGTTCAGGATTTCCGCGCCTTCGCCCAGGACTGCCTTTTCATCCGCGATCACAACACGCAGCAGATCCTCCCGTTCCGGTTCAACCGGGGGCAGGAGATCCTGCACAACTGCCTCGAGAAGCAGAAGCGCGAGATGGGGGGCGTCCGGGCCCTGCTGCTGAAGTCCCGGAGATTTGGAGGATCCACCTACACGGAGGGGAGGTTCTACTGGCTCACCTCGACGCGCTTCAACCGGAACACGTTCATCGTCGGACACGAAATCTCGTCAACGGACGAGCTCTACTCCATGGCCAAGCTCTTCCACGAGCGCAACCCGCTCCCGCCGGCAACCCGGAAGTCCAACTCCAAGGAATTGATCTTCGATACGGAAAACGGCCGCGGGCTCAAGAGCGAATACACCCTGGCCTGCGCCCGCAACCTGGACGCCGGCCGGTCCCAGGGGATTCACTATCTGCACGGGTCCGAGTGCGCGTACTGGCCGGATCCCGAGACCCTTTGTACCTCGCTGCTGTCCTGCGTCCCCGACCCGCCGACGGACTCCGAGGTGATCTTCGAGTCAACCGCCAACGGCTACGGGAACCGCTTCCAGTCCGACGTGTTCAAGGCCTACGCCGAGGGACGCCACCCGTTCTACCAGGAAGACGGCATCACCTACGCCTGGCACAATCCGGCGTGGGACTGGATCCTAGTGTTCATCCCGTGGTTCGTCCATGAGCGCTACACCAAGCCCTTCGATTCCGATAGGCAGCGGGAATGGTTCGAGGTCGAGCTGCACCGCAAGGTGCTCAACAAGGAAACGATGACCTGGGAGGAGTCCGAGGCCCTGCGGCTGATGAAGCGGTTCCGCCTGTCGCTCGAGCAAATGCATTGGCGGGCCTGGGCAATCGAGAACAAGTGCAACGGGCGTCTCGAGATCTTCCGCCAGGAGTATCCGGCCACGGTCGAGGAAGCGTTCCTGTCCCAAGGAGCCAACGTCTTCGGGCGGCTGCTCTGTGACAACCTCGAGGCCGGCTGCAAGGATCCGATCCTGGTCGGGGATCCCGTGATCCGCAACGGCCTGACCAAGATCCGCCCCAATCCCAATGGCCACCTGAAGATCTGGGAGAAGCCGCGCAAGGACATGACGTACTTCCTGACCGTGGACTCGGCCGGCGGGATCAAGCCGTCGCACGAGCAGCGGCAGACCGAGCCTGACCCGACCTGCATCGATGTCTACAACCACCGCACCGGCGTCCAGGCCGCCCAGTGGCACGGGCACGTCGATTATGGGGTGATCGCAGAGCTCGTGGAGATGATCGGCGCTCTGTACTATCGTGCGCCGGCCTGCGTCGAGCTGATGAATCACGGCTACACGGTCGTCCGGGACCTCGAGGCAGCCCGGTATCCGCTCTACGAGCACAAGCCGGGGGAGCCTGGATGGATGACCAACAAGAAGACCAAGCCGCTCATGGTTGACCGGCTGCACGAGCTGGCCTCCACGGGGCAACTGCAGATCCGCTGCAAGGAAACCGTTTCGGAGATGCGGACCTTCGTGGAAAAGGGCGGCAAGCTCAACGCAGAGCTCGGCTGCCACGACGAGCGGGTCGATACGGCCGGCATGGCCGCGATCATGATGACCCTGATGCCGCGCCAGTTGTCCGCGCAGGAAGAGGAAAAGTACAAGCCGGCTCATCGGCAGGGCGTATCCCTGGCCGGCTGGCAACTGCCGGAAGGCCTGCCCCCCGGCGGCACGGGGAACGAAACGGGGATCGGCGGCTGGCTGGCTCGGCAGCGGGCCCGCGATCTCGCTGACCAGGACTACGAGATCACGATACGGAGATGACATGCCAGAGGCAATCTCCCAATACCGGCCAACATGGCTGGAAAAGATCAGAAACGCGATCACGGAAGCCGTGAAATACGGGCACATGAAGAACGTCGGCCCCATCGACACCGGAGATTCGCTGCTGAACGGCCAGCTCTTTCAGATCCTGGCCAGCCTCCGGGACGAGGTGCCGCGGGCGTCCGAGGAACTGAGCCGGGTGATCGGCACGATCCGCAAAGGGAAATGAAGAAATGGGCCAGGACAACGGACAGAAAGAGAAGATCGTGATCCAGTCGCCGGCCGCCTGCCGGCAGTGCAGCGCAACGACGGAGCAGATCCAGAAGCAGTACGGTGGCTGGCTGGTCTATCCGGTCAATCCGGGGGTCGCCATCTACATGTGCCCGAACTGTTCGGCCGTTCAGGGCAACCCCAACGCATACGAAAACGAGCAGCGGATGCTGACCATAGCCAAAAACATCGAGGCAGAGCGGATCATCCGGCCGGCAGCCGGCCCCAGGATCCTGCCCGCCTTCAAGCGATGAGGAGGTAAACATGCCCAGCTTGACGATGGAATACAACTTTCGGGCCCTGACCGGCCAGCGGATCACTCCGGGCAACACGGCCACGGCAATCGGGACGAACATCATCAAATACGTCGAGCACAAGCTGCACATCGACTCCGGGGGGACAACGGCCATCGTGGCCGGCAACCGGATCCTGGGGGCCACCTCCGGGGCCTCGGCCATGGTGCTCGAGGTCGGCACCCTGGAAAGCGGGTCTTGGGCCGGCGGGGACGCCGTCTGCTGGCTGAAGCTCTGCAGCGTGGTCGGCACGTTTCAGAACAACGAGCACATCACCGTGGAAGGGGTAGCCGATGCGGCGGACGCCGACGGCACGACCATTGAGCTGCTTCCGGCCGAGTATGTCCGGCCAGAATTCCGCGGGATGACGGCTCGGAAACTGATCGTGCAGGCCGAGGACAATAACCAGCGCATATCGTGGAACGGGTACTACCCGACGCAGACAAGCAAGATGGGGCTTCTATTGCAATCAGGGTATTCCGTGACCCTGACGGACGCATCGGAAATGGCCTCCTGCTACGTCATTGACGCCGTATCGGGCTCGGCCGGATCATGCAATGTCGTTGGCTTATTCTAACGGGATATGCGGAGGCATTATGAAAAAAGTTCTGTTTCTCGCCGTCCTGGTTGCCGCTTTCTTTCTGTTCAACCTGGAGGTCCAAGCCTCGCCCTTCGTGGTTTCCGACCCTTATCCTGAGTCTGCTGTTCAGCCTGACGGGTTCCTTGTTGTGCTGGACAACGCTCCTGTGGTGGAAAGTCCGGCTGACCCTGTTACTGCATCCACCAAGCGTTTCAAGTTTGACGTTGGTGGAGTGAGCGCGGGGAACCACACCATCAATGTCAAGGCGTTTGTATACGACGCAACGTGGGGAAGGGTGGAGTCTGCCGAGGCGGTTTTTACGTTCGCAAGGCCTGCCGCACCTTCTGGAGCAAGTGGACTCAGACTCTCACAGTAACGTGTAGCTATAGATTGAGGAGGTAATATGGCAATCACCCGATACACGATGTCCCTTCAGTTGGAATTTGCCTCTGCGGAGGACAGGGATACCGCCTACGCGAAGGCGAAAACGTGGGCGCAAAATGAAAAAAGTGGGGGCAAGGTCGCTGCGGGAACGCTGACGAAAGGGGAATATATCCGGCCCGAGACGAGTTCGGAGTCCGTCTAGATGTCTTTCGCCTATCGACAGTCCGCAGCTAGTTCGAGTGGCGCAGATAACGTCACCCTGAGTAGTGTTCAGGCGGGCAGCCTGATCGTCGTCTTTTTCTTCTCGTTTTATTCCGGAGGGTCCTATGGCACGGTGACGTGCAGTGACGGCTCCCCGCTATCCGAGTGCACGGAGGCCATAGGATCATACGGGTACATCAAGGCGTTCTACCGGTTGTCGTCCGATGGCGGGAACAAGACGTATACCATCACGGGCGAGCACGATTATTACGGCTGCTGCGCATTCGAGTTCTCGTATGCGGGCTCCTGCGAACTGGACGCCCAGAACCAGGGATATGGGGATGCGACGGGATCGGTTGCGACGGGCAACATCACGACGACCGGATCCGGGTCTGAACTGGTGATCGCCTGTTGTACGTCGTATGCGTCTGGGAACCTCAACACGCCACGGATCAACAATGTCGCCGCCGACGGGTCGCTCGATCTGGCCATCGGGTCTGGGGACGGTCTGGCCTGGTACCGGATCGTCAACTCGACGTTCACTGGAAATGCAAGCTGCACGGACAGCGATCTTTGTTATTGGGTCGCAAACGTGATCTCGTTCAAAGAGGTCTCGGCGGGCGGGACGGCCCTGCCGGAAATAATGCGATACTATCGGAACAGGAGGATATCATGAGCCTTCCATTGAAGTACAGCACGGCATCTCAAACCGTTATCCTCGGCCCGTTCCTTGACGACTCCGACGGCAAGACCGCCGAAACCGGGCTCACCATAGCCAATACCGACATCAAGCTCAAAAAGCACAACGGGACCTCCGACACGAACAAAAACTCCGGCGGAGCCACCCATATCGCCAACGGCTATTACTACACCACCCTGGATGCCACGGACACCAACACCATCGGACGCCTCGTCATCAGTGTCAATGCATCCGGTGCCCTCCCAGTCTGGCACGAGTTCGTCGTCTACCCCGCTGAGGCCTATGACTACCTCTTCGCCGCCGCGGGGACCGACTACATGAAGGTCGACATCGCACAGATCAACGGCTCTGACGTCAGCACCTCTTCGGCCCAGTTGGGCGTCAACCTGGTGAATATCGCCGGGTCCGCCGTCAGCACCTCCACGGCGCAGCTCGGCGTCAACGCCGTCCAGGCCGGAGGGACGGCTTGGGGATCCGGCGCAATCACGGCCGCCTCCATCGCCTCCAACGCCATCACGGATACCAAGATCGCCACCGGGGCGATCACCAGCACCAAATTCGCTTCCGGGGCCATCACGGCAGACGCCATCGCAGCAGACGCCATCGGGGCTTCGGAGCTTGCCGCAGACGCGGCATCGGAGATCGGGACAGCCGTCTGGGCCACCGCAACGAGAACCCTCTCGGCCGCCACGAACATCACCTCAACAGGCGGCACGATCACCCTTGACGCAAGCGGCTATGTCACCTATGCCAACGCCGCACCGCCGACCGCCGCCGCCATTGCAGATGCTGTTTGGGACGAAGCGACCTCCGGACATACTTCGGCGGGGACCTTCGGCGAGCAGTGCGCTACCGACATTGACGCCATCCTTACCGACACCGCAGAAATCGGCACCGCCGGTGCCGGCCTGACGGCCATTCCGTGGAATTCCTCCTGGGATGCCGAGGTCCAGAGCGAGGTATTCGATGCCCTTAACGATGCCTTCACAGATGCCACCTCCCTGACCGCCAACGGCCTGCTCGACCGCATCCGCACCCTCGGATGGATCCTCCGCAACAAGATCGAGGTCACCGATGCCAACGGGAACACCACGATCTACAAGGACGACTCCACCACGGCGGCATTCTCTGTTACCGGGATGCTGACCGACAATTCCACGACCACGACCCGCCTGAGGGCGGCCTAGGAGGCATGATATGGATTTCCACAAGCTCATCGAGCCGTATACGGAGAACGGGAGAACCCCGGAGGGGCAGATCAAGTGGCTTCTTTCAAAGGGAATCCCGCAGACGAACGTCGATCAGGCCATGATCTACGTCTACGACGAGATCAGCAGGGGGAGGCAGTTCGACAGCGGCCACGAGCTTGACCGCTACCTGCTGACGAAGGCCCAAGAGTTTCAGCGGGCCGACGTCGAGGCCAACGTCAAGCGCCTATCGGAGTTCTTCTCCAAGTTCGAGGAGAACTGGTATCGGGAGATGACGAGAAAGAAATCCCGGTGGGAGCGATTCCTTGAGGTCTTCAAATGAACTACCTGCCGTTCGTGTCGTGGGGCATGTACGCCGGATCGGGAGTGACTGCATCCAGGCGGGCGAACTTCTTCGCGTCGTGGGGGCTGATGGAATATCTTTCCGGAGCACTCCTGTCTGTCATCCCCGTGCTGATGCAGGCATATAGGAGATTCCGACGATGAACTTCAAAGCGTACGTCGGATGGGGATTCTACGGTGCGACAACGTCAACGCAGCGTGCGAATTTGTGGAGCTCCTGGGGCCTCATGGAGAGCCTTCCGGTTGCAACGCCATCCGCAATTGTATCGTTTCTGGAATCGCTGCCGCTCAGGTTCTGGAACCGTATCCTAGGCAGAGCTCAATTGCAGAAGTCGCAATTCGGGAAAATGTGAAGAATGGAGCGCGGCGATGTCGGAAAACGCATGGATTTTGGTGGTTGGAGCACTGCTAACTGCGCTGCAATTGCTGGCCATGTTCATTTTGCAGCTCATACACAAGAAAATAGCCCTCGTATGCTCAACAAACGCCGCGGAGCACAAGGAGCTGCAGAAGAGGCTCTACGGGCATCGCCACGATAAGGACACGGGGGACGTGGTCGTTCCCCACGAGGCTGCGTGATGAAGGCGGAAGACCGGCATCATTTCATGGACCTGTCAGAGGACAAGATCCTGGCCCTGTGCATCTATTTCGAGGCTCGCGGGGAACCCTTGGCCGGCAAGATCGGCGTCGGATCCGTTGTCCTCAATAGGGCCGATAGGAACGGCATGTACGGTTCAGGCATTCACGGCGTTATTACCAGGCCGGCGCAGTTCTCGTGGCTGAACTCCGCTCCGCCGCAGGCCGCGCAGGATCCCCAGTACGACGAGGCGGTCCGCATCGCGGCAACATTCGACGGCGAATGCACGCGAAACGAGGCATTGCGGCAGTGTGCGCGGCTTGCCTGGCAGCTCCTGTCCGGCGAGATCAAGCGCAACACGGAGGCGCTGCATTACATGACGGGGGCCCTGTACCGCTCGAAAAAATGTCCGCGGTGGGCAAAATCCATGGCGGTTGAGAAAGTGATCGGGAACCATGTGTCCCTCGTATGATGGAGATAAAGATGCCGAAACCGACGAAGGGCGAAACGAGATCTCAATTCATCCAGCGGTGCGTCCAGGTACTGCGCCAGGAGGAGCCGGGCAAGCCCCTGCGCGAATGCCTGGGCAAGTGCTACGGGCTCTGGCGGCAGGCGCACCCGGACGACGAGACCGCGCAGGGGAAGAAAAGGCAAGGGGGGTAGGCCATGAAGTTCGAGGTCTGCGTCATGCACGCGCTGTGCGCCGCGGTCATCCTGGTCCTGGCGCTCTGTGTGGTGACAATCATAGCGGGAGGGCTGTGGTGTTATGAAAAAGTCAAGGAAATCGTCCAGAAGGTGGCAGAAGCCAAAGGAGGCGCGGCCGGAAGACCAGAGGCAGACATCCCTGTTCTGCAAGGGGCAGAAGGCCGTGACGGATGAATACCGGGCCGGCTACGACCGGATCCGGTGGGACAACTAAACGAAAGGAGCGGAGAAGTGAAAACGAATCGGTTCGCAATGATGGCGCTGTTTTTGGCCGTGGCCTTCGTGGCCGGCTGCGCCGGCGCCCAGCTCAAGAATCCGGCCGACATGACGCCCAAGGAAAAGGCGATCCTGGTGATGAAGCTCTACAACAAGCAGGTCGCGGACGTTCTGGCCATGGAAAAACAGGCCGTGTCTCCCGAGCTCAAGGCGCTCGTCGAGAAGAAAAAGGAGTTCCTGCGGCAGGCCGCCGTCCCCATCGACATCTATGTCGGCTACATCGACGGGGGTATGCAGCCCACGGAGGCCATGGAATCCCAGATCGTCGCCCTGATCGACAAGCTGCTGCTCGAGAAGTAAGGAAGGAGGCCCAGACATGGATCCCGTAACCGCATTTGCCGTCGCGTCGGCGCTCAAGCTCGTCATCACGGGCGCGTTTACCCTGGCCGAACAGGCCGGCATGAAGCCGGAAGAAGTCGAGGAGTGCTTCCGGAAGACCAGGGAGGAATACGAAGCGGCCAAGAAGGCCCTCGGATAGATCCCCTACCTCCTCATTCATCCCCCAGGGAGGGGGAGTCCGCAGCCTCCCCTCCCCTCCACCAGGAGGCCGCGGTGGGCTGGCTGACGCAACTGAATTCGACGAAGCTCGACGAAAGGCGCAACCTTTGGCGCCTGGATTCCGAGCTGCGCTATTTCGACGAAGGCCTCGAGGAGCTCTTCGTGGTGCCGGAGGGGTTCAGGACGAATTTCGCCACCCTCTACATCTGCGCCGGCCGGTTCGTGTTTCGGATCCCGCTCGCATACTGGCTGGCCGCCGATCTGGGGGACGCGGCCGCCACGGTTCACGACATGCTTTACACCCTGCAGCCAGCGGGCATTACCAGGGCAGACGCAGACGGCGTCTTCCTGCGGGCCCTGATCGATTGCGGAGTGCCTCGGTGGAGGGCGTTTCTGATGTGGGCAGGCGTCAGGCTGTTCGGCTGGACGGTCTGGCGCAAGGTCATCCGCGACAAGAACCGCGGGGTCATGGAGGACCCAATAGAACAAACGATTTTTTGAGGAGGAGGCGATGGACAACGACACCAAGGTCACCCTGATCGGAACCGTGAAGAACATCTCAGCCCTGCTGGCCGTGTTCGGGCTGCCGGAGATCGATCCGGCATACCAGATGAAGATCGTGCAGCTCGTGGCCGTCGCGTACCTGGGGCTCGGGATCTTCCGGGACTTCTTCACCAACAAGCCCGACGCCGCGGTTCTCGACAGGCTCGAGGCAATCCTGGCGCGGCTGAAAGGAGCCCAGTGATGTCCGGCAAGAAGTTCACCCTGGAGCAGATCCGCGAAATGCACGCGAGATACCAGCGGACCTATGTCCTCTCGGTGCTGAAGGGCGGCAAGTGGGTCCATACGGTACTGGACGGCAGGCAGTTGCCGGCCATCGACGGGGTCCAGGCCAAGCGCCAGCCGCTGAAAAACGTCATGCCTTTCGACAAGTACATGGAGGCCTACGGTGCCTGAAATCATCTACCAGACACCCGAGGAGCTCATCCCCGGAGAGGACCAGCAACTGCAGGAGACGCCACCGGATCGCCCCGATTTCGAGAAGCTGATCAAGCACTGCATGGACCTGTACGAGCTCTTCAAGAAATCGAAGTACCGCGAGAAGGTGAAGAAGGAGATCCTAGAGTCGCGTCGCGTCTACGACCAGATCTCGCAGAAGACGGACTTCCCCTGGCCGGACGCCTCCAACCTCGTGCTGCCGCTATACGCGATCACGCTGGACAACCTCGAGCCCCGCATCGTTGCGGCGCTCATGGGCCGCGAGCCCATCGTGTCATTCCAGCCCCCGGAGACGACCCAGAAGGACGACATCATCCGCATGTACGAGGACTGGTGGCACAGGGAACTCAAGCACACGGTCGGCATCGATGAGTTTGGCCGCAGGGCGGTCCACAAGCTGCTCCTGGAGGGGACGGTGTTTCCCATGCCGAGCTACGTCGTCGAGGACGAGACGCGCCGGGATTTCGCCTACGACCAAGCCGGCAACATCGCCGTCGAAAACGGGATGCCGGTCACCGTGGATGTGTCAGAGACGGTGTACGAGGGCGGCCATGTCGAACTGGTTCCGTTCGAGAAGCTCTACTTCCCGGACAACGTCGGCACAATCCAGGAATGGAACGCCTGCGACAAGATCCGCGAAATGGAAATGACCTACGCGGACCTCTGGAAGCTCAAGGACGAGGCTGATTCCGGCTGGATGGACATCGGTCCCTGGCTCCTGAGCCATCTGCAGAAAGACGGCGATGCGGCCCCCGCGCAGAAAGACGGGGCAAACGAGGAGCTCTATGACGCCACGGTAACCGGGAAAGAGGTCCTGGATCTCATCGAATGCCACATTTCCTATCCGATCTACCAGGACCAGCATGAGGCCGACGAGGGCAAGCAGCGCGACTTCCGGGAAGAGCGGATACTGGTCACCATTGCCGTGCAGTCGCGTAAGGTGGTCCGCTACGTCCTGCAACGCGACATTCACTTCCCAAACAAATCGATCATCAAGCGGCTCCGGCTTTTCCCGGAAGACGGCCTGAGCTGCGGCAAGCCGCTTTACAGCAAAATGAAGGCGATCCAGGAGGGCGCGACCGACCTGTTCAATCTCCTGGTGAATATTGCCTATGTCGTGGCCGTGCCGTGGTTCTTCTACGAGGAGAAGACGGGCGTGAGCGGCGAGAAGCGGATCTACCCCGGCGCCGGCATCAAGGTCGATTCCGTCAAGGGCATCGAGTTTCCGAAGTTCCAGTTCAGCCCCGCCGAGCTCATCCCGGTAATTCAGACCCTGTTCACCCTCTGGGAGCGCGTGGGCAACATTGGCGACCTACAGATCGGCCGTCTCTCGCAGAAGGGCAACACGGCCACCGAGGTCCTCCAGACGATCCAAGAGGGCAACATCAAATTCAACTACCAGAGCACCACGATCAAGGACGAGTTCGTGGAGCTGATCCGCGGCCTCTACGAGCATTACTACCAGCACATGCCCCTGGACAAGACCTTCACCTGGTCCGGCCGGACGGTGCAGCTTTCCCGCAAAACGATGCGGTCCGGCTGGAAGTTCATCCTCACGGGATCCACGGAACAGGCCAATAGGCTCATCGAGCGCAAGGAGAACGAGGACCTCTACGGACTGCTTCGCCAGGATCCCCTGGCCAACGGACCCGAGCTGCTCAAGGACCTGCTCAAGAGCTACGGTCGCACAGAGCTAGAGCGGTACATCAATCCGGCGGTGAACATGGTTCTGGCGGCCCTGCAACAGGCCCCGGAAATCGTGCAGGTCATCCAGCAGTACATGCAGACCAAAGCAGAAACCCAGCAACTCGTCGAGGGTGCAGGACAGGAGGCGGCAGCCGCATGACAAAACAGGACATCCTGTTCGACGCCGGATGGGCGCAGTACAGGGAAGCTGAGATCGAGGCGGGCATCGCCATGCTCCGGGATATCTGGAGCGGCGATTTCTCGCCTGACTATATCCGGGGAGCCGTCGAAATGCTGCGGCGTATTATCTTGCTCCCGCATACCATGGCAGCTACCCCGGAGGCAAAAGAACGGGCCGAGGCCCTCGTCAAGGCCTCATTCTCCGCCATGGAGTTAAAGCTCCTGCGGCGAGCCATGTTTGATAGTGAACAGCCGGCAGCAATGCCGAGTAAACAAGAGAAAGGAGAATGATCATGCCAGAAGATGAACGGGATCTCCTCAACGATAACGACTCCGGCGTATCCGGAGATGATGATGGAGATCTGCTCTCCGTCGTGTCCCTCGAGGGTGACGAAGAAGGCGGAGAAGAAAGCGGATCCGGTGAAGGCGAAAAGAAGAAGGCCGACGCCGGCAAGGACCTGGACCCCGAGATGCTCAGCGCGCAGCTTGTCAGGGCCCAGGAGCACATCAACAACCTGAACAAGGCTCTCCACGAGGAGCGGCAGTCGAAGAAGAAGGCGGCCGAGAAGGGCGGGGAACCGGCCTTCACGAAGGCCCAGCTCAAGGAACTGTGGACGGAGCATCGTGACGATCCGGACGTTTTGTTCAACATCCTCAGCTACATGGCTGACGAAACGGCCCGCAGCGCACAGGCAAAGGCCGTGGACCAGGTCGAGCTCGTCTCCAAGAAAAAGGAGGTCGACGACTACCTCGCTCAAAACTTTCCGGATCTCGCAAACGACGGATCGCCGCTACGGGTCGGAGTCGATAAGGCCAAGCAGGAGCTCATGCTGGCCGATCATCCATTCGGTGACATTCTGGCCCTCGGCCTCAACAACCTCCTGAGCCTGCCGGGCACCGTCAGGGCGGCATATGAGATGGGGAAGAAGGAGGCCCAAGGAGGGAAGCAGATGGACCGCAGGAAGGAAAAGATCAACGCAATCAATCTGCCGAAGGGCAAGACCCACAAGGTTGATGCGGATGATCGGCACACGGAGCCCGCGAGCCCCGAGGTGAGGGACGTTGCGAAGCGGATCGGACTGTCCAAGCAGGGACAGGAGATCTACCAGCGGATCCTCAAGAACGCCAAGACCCGTTCAGTAACCGTGGAGGGATAAGACATGAGAACGAAAAAAGCGGCAGTTGCAAAACAAACCGATCCCGTTGCGGATCAGGTTCCCGTCCAACCGGTGGACAGCTCCCAGCTCACGCCCGAGGAGCTGGCCATCGCGAGACGAGTAGCCGCCGAGGGCCCGATCCTGGACCACGGCGAAGAGGGAATGGTGGATTTCTCCCTGGCGGAAGACCCGCTGAAGCTCCCCGAGCCTGCTCTCAAAGAGCAGAGAGAAAAGCGTCTGGCTTTCCGGTGGATCCGCAGGACCCCGGAGCGGATCGATCAGGTGCGTAACGCCTCCCCCCCGCTCAAATGGTGGATCTGCAACCGGACCACGACCCCGTTTCTCGCAAAGTACGTCGATCCGATCCTGGGCGCCGTCGTGCGCCTGGACCTGATCCTCGTCTGCAAGCCGTGGAGCCATTTCATGGTCGAGCAAAACGCAAAGCTGCAGTTGGCCGAAATGGGAACGGCAAGCACGATCAAGGCGAAAGACGGCCAGTCGGACGGAAAGAAGGACAGTTACGAATGGACTGGCGGCACTCGTACCGAAGAGGCCCCCAAGCCCCTTCGGGCCGAGGTCAGGAGCGCCCCGCTGCTCGGCGGAGGGAGGGGGTTCGGCGGCAGCGGCCTGATCGG
>CAXZAJ010000079.1:0-13020 GCA_964293355.1 uncultured bacterium | reverse complement strand
GTATTTCATTGCTTCAAGGGGAGTACAGCCATTGACGGGCAACCTTTCGTTGGCCTTGAACGTAGATGGATTGACACCAAGCAAAGAGGAATATTCTTCCTGCGTTACTTCGTATTTTCCTATGCTTAATGGACCCACAGATGATTCCCTATACGTCGCCGCAGCGAGCATGATTTGTTCGGGCGCGTGCTCCGCTGGAGACAGCGTTCCGAACCTTAGTTCCGCCAGGCTGAACGTGCATGGTGGGGACCAAGATCCCCAGACACCATTCTTTCGGGCCTTTACATGCCAGTAATATATTGTAGAAGAAGAAAAATCCGTCCAGCCGAGAGGAGCAAACCAATTGGAGGTTATTTCAGCACTCGTGAAAAGGGGTGAGGTAAATTCGGCGTCAGCAGCAATCTCAAAGATATATGCATCTCCGCCCAGTACCTTTGAAGCTGTCAGTTTCGGTACATAGATCGACTGGCCGTAATCACTGGCTGATGGTTCTACTTCGTTAACGCCTGTTACGGTCTCGAAACCTTGATATAAATCGCTGTCAGGATCGGCAGGATTCTCCAGAGAACCCCAGATGAAGCTACAGGACGATAGCATCAAGATAATGAAGACAAGATTTATACTATGACTGATACGTTGGACATTATGCATAGTTGGCTCCTGATGGCTAGGGAAGCTGTGCTTGGCATCACAGAAGGATGCAAATATGGTCATATTCACACCTACTCTCCACGCAACTTCCGTAGACTATTCTCCATAGCCTCTAAAGATTGATCACGGATTATGGGATCGGGTCCACCTAACCAGAAGACGGGAGCCAAGCTGAGACCAGCCAATCCGACAGAGAGGGTGGCCGGAAAAAGTGCACCATACAGTTCAACCTGATTTCGGGCTGATTGGACATCAGCAGTCGCTACTGCGGATTCGTACATCGTCATAGCTTGGGCTCCAAGAAAATAAAAAGCTGTCGCTGCGGCAGAGCTTGCAATACCGACGCCAAGTGAGGTCCAACGCATTATTGTTTTGCCGGATTTTCCGTTAAGTTTCTTGAAAGTAGCGTCCCGATCGGCAGTTATTGCCACTATCATGGCGTCGCGGTAACCGGGCAGTTCTACCGTTGTACCGCTCTCGATGGTGACATCGGTGCTGAACGCATAGGTTCCAGAAAGGGCAAGCGAATAGGTACCGGCAGCGAGGGTCGGAGATAGTAAACGGCCGTCAACCTCCGTCAAAGGAATCGCGATGGCAGCGGGATTGCATACAAGCCTGGCTCCATCAGGCAGGAAGGGCAGGCTAAAATACCCAACTGGCAATTCAAGAGTCTCGTATGCGCCTTCGCTCAGGGTAATCTCTTCACGCATATATGCCGGATCCAGCAGGGTTGCGAAAGGAACTGCAACACTGAAAGGCACGGGCAAGCCTGCGGGTATGCCACGCATGACAAGCGGGGCGACCAGGGATCTGCCTGCTTTAGGAATTCCAGAAAATCCGCCTACCCGGACCGAAGCGCCAAAGGGTGGGTTGGGAATTTCAAGGGTAGCGCGGGCAAACTCATCCAGGCTTACAGTCAGCGCGGTTACTTTTCCGGCTGCCACGCTGACAGTCTCGACTTTCTCGTGAAAGCCCGGTGCCTGGAATACCAGGCGATGCGCGCCGGGTTCCAGCACGAGGGCCGAAGAGGCTACCTGCGATGGTTTTGCATCGACAGAAACAGAAGCCTGAGACGGTTGCAGGCGTAGCTGGAGCGTGCCTGTAGGGTACGGTTTCCAGCGAGCTACGGTTCCCTTGGCAATGTTGACACTTCCAGAAACCTTGGTTAAGTCAGGACCCGATGCGGTAAGAGTACAGGTACCGGCAGGAAGGTCGGTCATGATTCCGGAGCCACTGATGGTTCTGGTGACACCGCCAACTGATGCTATTGTGATCACGCCAGCGGGAACATCCACCTGCACGGAACCGACGCCCGCGATGGCGGCACTCACCTTGGTAGTCTCGTTGCCGTTAATTATTATGGAAGACTTGTAATACAGGTCCTTGCCGCGGAGTTCCAGCATCCTTTCGCCAGCGGCCAGGTCGCGGAACAATCCGCTACCCAGCGGGCCGGCGCGAATGCCATCGAGGTAGACCTCAACGGTCTTCTCGCTTGACTCGATAAAAAGGTTGCCCTTCATACGCTCAAGCTTGACCGACACCTCCCGCAACTCCCTGGGCTTCAGGCTCAGTTCCAGTCGGCCGAGGTCATAGCCTGAGCGCGCCTCGATGACCAGGGGCACGCCGGCGGGCAGTTTCTGGAGGAGCGACGCGTCCGTGCCAGCAAGCATTACATTGACAAACACTCCCGCCGCCAGGCCGTCCGCCAGGTTGACTATCAGTTCAGCGGTAGCCGCCGGGGATGCCGACGCGACAAGCGTTGCGCTAGCGGGCAGGGTGCTGTCACGAAGGAACAGCACGAAACTACCGCCCGATTCCTGCCCGGGCAAGGTCCCGTAGAGTGGCAGGGTTTTAGTTACGCCCCGACGGATTCGATCGTACATGGCCATGGGGTCAAGATAGGCCTCGGTGTTCGACTCAAGGAGTCTTTTGAGCTGCCTGGCAAATTCGCTTTCGTCGGGAACCGATTCCGAGGCACCGGAGGTCAGAACCTGGCGCGCGGTGTAGCGAAGTGCACTCCGGAAATATTCTGAATCTACGGTCGGGGCAGCGCCACGCTGTACATTGAGGAGGTCTCCGGAGAAACAGGCGTCGGCTATGAGCGCAACCGAGCGGGCTTTCATCTGTGTGATGAAGTTGCGTATCTGCTGATTGGGTATCCAGCGATCCTGAGAGTCGATGTTTTTTCCACCATCGACAGGAATCCAGAAGCCGGTATTGAAGCGGTCAGTGTAACCATGACCGGCATAGTACAGGAAGACCGAGTCGGTCGGCCCCACGGTGTCTATCAGCCGGCCGAAGAGCTGGCGAATTCCGGCAGAGCTGGCATCTTCGTCGTATAACTCGATGAACTCGTCAATATAATAGCGGCGTTCCAGTATTGATTTGACAGCCTTGGCGTCACTCACCGGGTTGCGGAGCGGATTCCATTCCCGGTACTTGTCTATGGCAATGAGGACCGCATACTGCTTGCCTACTTTTATGTCAGCGCCGCCGACCGCCCGTGCAGCCACGAGGAGGCCCCGATCCTGGGTAAAAGCCGTTGTCGTGACCATTAGAAACAGAATGGCACAAATAATAGCGGCAAACTGCTTTTTCATGGCGACACTCCCATCTTTTCTTTAATTGGATCATGGTGTAAACGCCGATTGTAGCACCACCGTTGCTGACGGGCAAGAATTCAGAAAGGGGGTGGAATATGCCACTTGCGGGCTCTCTCGCACGCCATTACACTCCCGGAATCATGTCGCCGCAGTCGGCGAAGAACAAGGTGGACTCGTGGACCAGGCAGCATTCAGACGCTTCAGTACCCTCCGAAACGAGTTCCGTAACCGGGTAGCAGAGTGGACAGCTGCCCTGCCGGGGCTCGCGGAGGCGCAGCGCGCACTCGCCCGAGAAACAGGCGACGACTACGCAGTCGAGACGCCGATAGTCTACAACCGCGCGCTGGACGAGGTCAGCCAGGACAGCCGCATAGCCTGGGTGGTGGTGGCCGACAATCCCGGCAAGCGCGAGCAGGAGGCGGCGATGAACCGCTACCTGGTTGGGCGCTCCGGTCTGGTAGCGGAGCGGTTCTTCGCGCGGGAACTGGGGGTGGACTTCAGGCGCGAGGTGGTCATCATCAACAAGACACCCGTGCACACGCCCAAGACGCTCCAGCTCAAAAAACTTGCCAGGATGTATCCACAAGCCGGTAAGGTTCTGGAAGAAAGCCAGCGCTTCATGGCTTCCATGGTGCCAACCCTGCAGCAGTGCTTCGGCGCGCGGGTCTGGGTGATGGGCCTGTCTGAAGTGAAACCTAAGGGCCTTTTTGAGCCGTGGCAACAAGCACTCGTCACGGCGTACGCAAAAGAAACAGGCACGGGGGACAGAGCTGGAGGCGACCATCTGGCTGAGGAACTCTACGGCTTCAACCACTTTTCCATGGGCAGCTTTGCCACGGACCTGATGCGCCGCCGCCAGCCCGGGGAATCTACCCCGGACGCCGTTTTGCGCATTGGTGCTGAAAACCGCGCCCGCATCCTCTGAATACCGGGCCGGCAGGCCACTGCGCCCTATCCACAGGCGGCTGTTTTTTGTAGTATCGGTGCAGGGTCCAAGGGCTCGATCACATCAAATCCGGAGAAAAAATCCATGCATTCGATATCGCCCCGCATCCTTGCCCTGCTTCTTGCACTAGGCGCAGCGACAGCCCATGCACAGACCCTCGTCGGGGCTTCCGACGGTCTCTACAGGCTGGAAGGCACGACAAAATCGACGCAACTCCTGGCTGGCACCGAGGTGCGCAAGATCGTGCCGGCCGGAGACGGCTACTTCTTCCTGACCAGCCGCGGCGTGCTGTTCAGCCGGGACTTGGCTACGTTCGAGGAACGCAATGCGGGCATCCCCATCAAGACCGTCAAGACGTTTACCGGCAGCGTAAAGGGCTTTACCAAGGAAGTCCAGGAGCTCAAGGACCTCGAGGTTGACCCCTACGACCCGGCAACGCTCGTTACGAGCACCAAGGACCAGGTATTCCTCACCCGCAACGCAGGCCTCACCTGGCAGGCCATCCCCTCGCCCTCACCGCAACCCGGCATGAAGGCGGTGGCGGTTACCAGCAGACCGGAACTGCTGGTCTTTGCGTCACACTCCATAAAAGGGCCGTTCGTAAAGACCGCCACCGGCACCTGGAGGGAGATCGGGGGAGACCTGGGCAAGAACGAGCCCACCGGCAGCGCCGACGAGGTGTCGGACATCGTCGTGGAAGCCAGAGCCGACGGACCCGCCGTCTGGGCCGCCAACTCCTTTTTACCGCGGATCTACCGCTATGATTTCAGTACCCGTGCCTTCCGCGTCGTGTACAAGGAAAATGCCGAATTCGCATCCTTTGACTCCCTGCTGCCACGTGCGGACAGCTTGCTGTACGTAACCGATAACGCCGTGATGCGTCTGGATACGAATCGCGGCACCACCATAAAGGCCGCGGCCGAGACCAGTGCCGTACTGGCCGCGGCCTCACTGATACAGACACAGATCGAGGCAATCCATGTACCGGCAAGCGCTGGATCACCCGCGCTCAACCTCTGTGAGTTGTGGCTCGCCTCGTTCCACAGCGACAAGCCGCACCGCGCCGCCGCCGATGGCCGCCACGGCATCTACCTGCAGACAGGCTTCATGGTCCGCCCGGAGAGCCGAGCCACCTACGACGCGTTGCTGACCGACCGCGGCCTCGATACGGTCGTCGTGGATCTGAAGGACGACAACGGCAGGCTCCGCTTTGAACCCCGGGATCCGCTGGTCAAGGCCATAGGCAGGATCAGCAACCCGCTGGACGTCGAGGGCTACGTCAAGGAAATGAAGGCCAAGGGCCGATACCTGATAGCACGCATCGTCGTGTTCAAGGACCAGCGGCTGTTCGAGTATTCCGGCGGGGCCTACGCGGTCTGGGACAACACGACCAATGCCGCCTGGCGCGGCTACGAGTGGGAGAAAAAGGAAGTACCGGTTGCTACACCACCAGGAGCCCCGCCGTCCACAGCGGCCCCAGCGACGACCACGGTGACCGAACGCAAATATTACGGCGAGTACTGGGTCGACCCGTACTCCGAGAAAGTCTGGGAATACAACGTCGCGATAGCCAGGGAAATCATAGCCCGCGGCTTTGACGAGGTGCAGTTCGACTACATACGCTTTCCTACCGATGGCGCCAATCTGGGCGATGCGCGCTACCGCTGGAAGGACGCCGGTATGGACATGGAGAGCGCGCTGATGTCGTTCCTGTCCTACGCGCGGGACAATATCGATGCGCCAATCAGCATAGACATCTACGGCGCCAACGGGTGGTACCGCTCGGGCGTGCGCACCGGGCAGGACGTGGAACTGCTGGCACGCTACGTGGACGCCATATGCCCGATGTTCTATCCGTCGCATTTCGAGCAGACCTTCATGGCGTTTGAACCAGCCGTGCAGCGGCCGTACCGCATCTACAAGCTGGGCACGCTCAGGAATTCCTACATTGCCCGCAAGCGCGTAGTGGTGCGCCCCTACGTGCAGGCGTTCTTCCTGAATGTCCGCTACGACCGGGTCTGGTACTCTCCTGCCTATGTAGCGCTCCAGGTGGACGGCATACGAGATGCGTCAAACGAAGGTCTATTGTTCTGGAACAACTCCGGCCGCTACGATGACCTGCCCGTGATCAAGACCGGGCTGGACCGCCGGCTCGTGCTGGACGCCACGCCCAGTGACGGCACGCTCCTCGACTGACGAACATTCACAGCACCATGGTTGACAGCGCCATGAAAAAGGCCGCGGCCGGAGTTCATCCGGGCCTCGGCCTCATTGTCCAATGCAGGAAAGGTAGTAGCCGAGTCCCCCGCCTACGACGATGACCGTAAAGTCGGTTCCGCCCGGGCGCTTGCGCATGATGTTGTAGACGCGGCAAATCCTGCCGTCGCCGTCGCAGTCCATGCAGATGCCGGCCTTGACGCAGGGGTTTGGCTTGTCCAGGCGCTTGTTGTTCATCGGGGCCGCGTACGTCTCAAGGCGGGCAAAGGCCTCGTCCATGTCGCGTACGATCTTGTTGATGCCCACGACGACGATGGTCTTGGTCGGGCCAAAGCTCAGCGCGGCTACGCGGTTGCCGGTGCCATCGACGTTGAGTATCTCGCCTTCCAGCGTTACCGCGTTGGAACCAGAGATGAAGACATCGCTGGTGAGCTGGCGCTTGAGTATCTTCGTCTTGGCCTCGGGGGCGAGCCCCGGGGCGTTGTGGTCCAGGAGTTCGCAGCCGGCCGCGGCGGCGGCAACCTGGATGCCAAGGTTCTTCACCGTCATCGATCCGCCAAAACCTATGCTCGAGCCCTTCTTGAGGTGCTTGGCCACGATTTCAGCGGCTTCAGCGCTGGTCTTGACGTAGACGGCATCAAAGCCGTTCTTCTTGAGCGCCTTGACAGCTGATTCGCCGACCGTATCGCTTCTCCATGACGCTACCGTTTCCATAGAGCCTCCTCACAGAAAAGTACCGGCAGAGGGGCTCGAACCCTCACGCCCTCGCGGGCAGCAGATTTTGAGTCTGCCGTGTATGCCATTTCACCATGCCGGCAACAACACTATCTTCTTTTGTACTATGGCCCCGGACGGCTCGTCAAGGCAAAAGCATGACAACGGCACTACACTATTTCCCGCTTGCCCCTGCAAGCGCTCCCGGTTACACTGCAGTAATGAACGGCAAGGACGTCCGGATTCCGGACGATCAGATACAGTGCGCGGCAGAACTCCTCGACGAAGCGCCTGGCGCCGATCTGGTAGAAGTCGTTCCCCTGGATCAACGCTACGAGGCGCTGTTCAAAGGCCTGGTCCAGCATGGCACCGATGTCGTCATGATCCTGGAAGCAGACGGCCGGGTACGGTTCTGCGGCCCCAGTGCGAGGTCCCTGCTCGGATATGCACCAGAGGATATAGAAGGCCGGGATTTCTTTGCATTGCTGGGCAGCGGCAACGCAGTCGAACAGCAGGCCATGTTCTCTTCCAACCTGGCGGCGGAATATCCTACCTTCTCGGCCAGTTTCTCCATCTACCGTGCCGATGGCCAGGAACTGCCGGTAGAAGCCGCCGCGTCAAACTACCTGCATAATCCTGACATCGAGGGCATCCTCTTGACCCTGCGGGACGTCACCAAGCAGAAAAAGGCTGAAGAACGGGCGCTGTTCTACGAATACTTCGATCCGTTGACCAAGTTGCCCAACCGCGAATCGTTTACCCGCGACGTTGACCGCAACATAACCATAGCCACCAACCGCGGCCGGGTCTTCGGCATCATGGCCCTGGGCCTGGACCGTTTCAAGGCCGTCAACGACATGTACGGCACCAAGACCGGTGACGAGGTGCTCAAATGCTCAGCTGAATCGCTCAGGAACTCCTTCAGGAATGACGACATCGTCTCCCGCTACCGGGGCGACAAGTTCTTCGTGCTGTTCCCGGACATCAAATCGCAGGACCACATCAAGGAAATCATTGCCAAGGCCCGCGCAGCGTTCATCGACCCGTTCAGGATAGGTCTGGGGCAGGAACTCAGGCTCTCGGCATCCATGGGCGTGGCCTTCTTTCCGAATGACGGCAGAGACGCCGCGGAACTGGTGCGCAACGCCGAAACGGCCCTGTACATGGCCAAGGAATCCGGCCGTGACGGCTACCGCCTCTTTGACGCCAGGCTCAACGGCGAACTGCTGGAACGGCAGCGCATAGAAAGCGACTTGGGCCAGGCTATCGGCGAACAGCGCTTCGAACCCTTCTTCCAGCCCAAGGTGGACAGGCAGGGATTCATAGTCGGAGCTGAAGCGCTCGTCAGGTGGCGCCTGGCTTCCGGCGAGATCAAGGGCCCCGCGGCCTTCATCGATGTGGCTGAACGCTCCGGCAACATAGACAGGATAGGCTCCCAGGTCATACTCAAGACCTGCCTGCTCGCTGCCACCTGGAGCGAGCGGGGCTTGCCCGAGATCCCCATATCGATACCCCTCTCTCCCCGGCAGTTTGGCCAGGAGACCCTCGTGGAGGACATCGCGGCGACCATCGAGTCTACCGGCGTGGATCCACGCCGCCTGGAATTCGAGATTACCGAGAGCGGCATCATGACCAACGAGCGAGAGAGCATACGCAAGCTGCTGGAACTCAAGAAACTGGGAGCCGCCATATCAATAGACGACTTTGGCACCGGCTATTCGTCGTTCTCAAAGCTCAAGGATTACCCGGTGGACACCGTCAAGATGGACAAGTCGTTCATCGACCCGCTGCCATCAGACAGGAAAGCCTCCATCATAGCGTCCGCCATCGTAGACCTGGCGCACACGCTGAGCTTCTCGGTGGTAGCTGAAGGCGTCGAGAACCATGCCCAGCTCGAGTTCCTGGACTCCATCTACTGCGACCAGTTCCAGGGCTACCTGTTCTCGCGCCCGGTACCGGAACCTGAATTCAGACGCCTGCTCTCGCAAGGCGCAACGCTATTACCCCGTCTGGCCTGACAGGCCCGGCTCAAGGAGTACTTGTATGGATGGCATTTTAAGCTGGGGCATCGACGTTATCCACGTCATCCAGACGATCTCGAGCCCCGGACTGACCGTGGTCATGAAGATCCTGACCCTCGCCGGGTCTGAATATTTCTACCTGCTCTTCCTGCCCATCCTGTTCTGGTGCGTCGACGAACGCTTCGGCGCACGGTTCGGCCTCGTGTTCCTGTTTTCCAGCTTCATAAACAGCTGGACCAAGGTGCTGTTTGCCCAGCCGAGGCCCTTCAACCTGGACCCGAGTGTGGGCCTGTCGCACGAGAGCAGCTACGGCTTGCCTTCAGGCCACGCACAGGGTACGGCCACATTCTGGGGGCTACTGGCGCCCAGGATCAAACGGCCATGGGGTCTACTGCTGGCCATCCTCGTACCGGCGGTCGTCAGCTTTACCAGGCTCTATCTGGGCGTTCATTTTCCCACGGACATCATAGCGGGCCTCGTGCTGGGCTGGGGTTTCGCGCTGGCGGGAATATTTCTTGGCGATACGGCGGCAAAGCTGCTGGCTTCCTGGAACATCAGGGTCAGGATCATCGTCGCGGCCGCACTCGCGCTGGCGATGAACGCGCTCAACATGCACGACACGAGCCTGCCCGGCATCTTCTTCGGAACGGCGGTCGGTGCAGCCTTCCTCTTTGAAAAACTGCGCTTCGACGCGTCTTCAGGGTCACTCGGCCAGAAGGCCGCGCGCTTTGGAGTCGGCCTCGCCGGCGTACTCATCCTCTATCTTGGCATCAAGCTGATTGTCCCCGGAGAAGGGGAAGCGCTCTACGCGCTCTTCCGCTTCATCCGCTACGGCCTCATCGGCGCCTGGGTTTCCCTGGGCGCTCCCTGGCTCTTCCTCAGACTCAAACTGGCCGGAATCCGGCCCTCGGAGACGTAAGACATGAGAACAGACAACGCCTTCAGGAATGACGCCCGCGCCAAGGTCACGGGGCGCGCCACGTATGCGGACGACGTATCGTTCGCGGGCATGCTGCACGCGGTGCCGGTCTATCCGGACTACGTCTCGGCAAAGGACGTGCGCATCGACGCAACGGCCGCACTGGCCAGCCCTGGCTGCGTCCGCGTCATAACCGCGGCCGACGTGCCCGGCTCCACCACCTCGGGCCAGATCGAGAAGGACTATCCCATGCTGGTTTCCGACCGGATACGGTCGTGGGGCGACGTTTGCGCCATCGTGGTGGCCGACACCCGCGAGGCTGCCAAGGCCGCAGCGGCGCTCGTGAAGATCACCGCGACGGCACTGAAACCCGTGCTGACCATGGACGAGGCACTGGAACCAGGCGCGCCGGTGGTTCCGTCGTGGGGCGACTCCAACATCGTTACCCACCACCGCCTGCGCCACGGCGACCCCGAGCCGCTGTTCGCCGGCTGCGAGCTGATACTCGAGGAAGACTTTACCACCCAGGCCATAGAACACGCCTACATGGAGCCCGAGGCAGCCGTGTGCGTGCCGCGGGCAGACGGGGTCGTGGAGATATACGGAAGCATGCAGCACCCGTTCAGCACGCGCCGCTTTACCGCCGCGCTCCTGGGCGAGCCGCTGTCCAACGTCGAGGTGTACACGATCTCCGTTGGAGGCGGTTTCGGCGGCAAGGACGACAACGCCGCGGCAGTCTGCGCCCGCGCCGCGCTCGCGGCCCGGCTGACCGGCCGCCCCGTAAAAATGCGCTACGTCCGCGAGTGGTCAATGCGCGAAACGTACAGGCGCCACCCCTCCCGACTGCACTACAAGGTGGGCGTCTCCAGCGAGGGCAAGGTGCTGGCCGTCAAGACCACCATGCACGCCGATTCCGGCGCCTACCTCTCGGTGACGCCCTGGGTAACCTGGCGCTCCACCGCCCAGTGCTTCGGCCCCTATTCCATAGACGACATCCACGCAGACGTGTACGGCGTCGCCACGAACAACATCTTTACCGGCGCCATGCGCGGCTTCGGCGCGCCGCAGGTAAACTTCGCCGTCGAGCAGCTCATGGACATGATAGCGCACAAGCTCAAGATCCACCCGCTCGGCCTGCGACGCATCAACATGGTCAAGCAGGACTCGGTCACGGTGACCGGCCAGAAGATGGCGGGCCACACGGTAAGCCTGGAAGACGTGATGAACCGCGTGGTCCACGAAATAGGCTACCGCAAGAAGTACGAGAACTGCTCCTTTGGCAAGTCGGAAACCGACGAACTCTACGGCATAGGCCTGGCCATCAGCTACCGCGGCGCCAGCCTCGGTGCCGAGGGCATGGATTTCTGCTCCTGCATCATAAACGGCCAGTACGACGGCTCCATACTGCTGGAGACCGGCATACATGAAAACGGCCAGGGCTCGGAGTCGACCATGTTGCTTATCCTGGCTGAAGAGCTGGGCGTCGAACCAAAGCGCATACGCTACCGCCGCTCGTCCACCAGCGCCATCCCCGATTCAGGCACCACCGTGGCCACGCGCGGCACCATCATGGGCGGCTCGTCCGTGGTCATCGCCGCCAAGCAGTACAAGGAATTGCTGCAGAAGCACCTCGCCGAGCGCCTGCGCTGCAAGCCCGAGGAAGTAACCTTCCACGACGACAAGATCTGGGGCCTCAACTTTGCGTATAGCCTGACCTGGGAAGAGGCGATGCGGGAGCTGTTCCTGCAGCGCATCACCCCGTACGCCTTCGGCACCTTCCAGGCGCCGCCGGTCAGCTGGGACGACACCAACGGCCAGGGCGACGCGTACTTTACGTTCGTATATTCCTGCCAGGCCGTGGAACTGTCCGTTGACAAGAAGACCGGCAAGGTCAAGGTGCTCAACATCGTCGCGGGCCACGACATCGGCAAGGCCATCAACAAGGCCATGCTGCTCGGGCAGATGTACGGCGGCGTGACGCAGGGCCTGGGCATGGCGCTGATGGAAGACTTCGTCAGGGAAGACGGCAAGAGCACCACCCTCAACTTTGACAAGTACCTGATACCCCGAGCCACTGACCTGCCGGAGATGACCGGCATCATCGTGGAGAACCACGACCCCAACTCGCTGACCGGCGCAAAGGGTATCGGTGAACCGGCGCTGGAACTCATAGCGCCCGCCATCGCCAACGCCGTCTACAACGCCACCGGCGTCCGTTACAAGGACATGCCGATACGCATCCGCCCGGAGGACCTGGCATGAACTCGATCAACATCAACGGAACCAATTTCGACGTCAAGGACGAAGAGCTTGAGATGACGCTCCTGGACTACCTGCGCGAGCGGCGCTTTTTGACCGGTACCAAGAACGGCTGCGAGAAGGGCCTGTGCGGCTCGTGCACGGTGACCATAGACGACAAGGCACTGCGCGCCTGCAAGACGCCGGTCAAGAAGGCCGTGGGCACAAAGGTGGTCACGATAGAGGGCATGGAGGGCAAGGGAGGCTCGCTGCATCCGTTGCAGAAGGCCTTCATGGACGCCGGCGCCATACAGTGCGGCTTCTGCACCCCCGGCATGGTGATGAGTTCCTACGCGCTCCTGGTGCGCGACCCGGAGCCAAGCCGGGACGCCATCCGCAAGGCCCTGCGCGGCAACCTGTGCCGCTGCACCGGCTACCAGCAGATCATCGACGCGGTGGAACTGGCCGCCAAGGTGATCCGCGAACAGGCAGTGTCACCGAGGCCTGGCTGCGAGGACTGAGACAGACGGCTGCGGGCAGACGCCCGCGGCCTTTTTTTAACAGCATTGATGGCGAGGGATTAAATTTGCGTGGTGAGTCGGGCCTGCAAGGATTTGAAGTTATTTATAAGCATCTTTCCTTGCCTCAATGTCAATGATAAAGACAATTACCGTTTCTTCTGATATTTTATAAAAAAGCCTGTAACCGCCT